>JBKJQR010000115.1:0-3820 GCA_046593895.1 Gemmatimonadaceae bacterium
TCCTTCGCGAACTCGGGGCGCTTGGCGAACTCGATGCCGTTGGTCGCCGCCTGCACGCTGTTGTAGCCGACCTTGCGCGCGTAGCGGACCGCGTCGAGGAAGTAGGGCGAAATCGTCGGCTCGCCGCCTGAGAACTGCACCGACATCTGCCGCCGCGGCTTGATGCTGATCGCGTTGTCGAGCACCATCTTGATGTCTTCCCACGACAGCTCGTGGACGAACCCGACCTGATTCGCGTCCATGAAGCAGGGGTCGCACATCATGTTGCAGCGGTTGGTCAGGTCGACCGTGAGCACCGAGCCGCGGCCGTGCTGAATCGTGGCGCTGCCGTGGTTGTGCAGCTTCTCGTCATTGTGCGCGCGGATGTCGCGGCCCGGGAACACGTCTTCGAGGTGCTTGAAGAACGCCGTGTCCATCGCCATGACGTCCTCGAAGTGGCCGTGCAGCGGGCAGTCCTTCACCATCAGGATCTTGCCGTCGCGCTCGAGGATGGTCGCCTTGATCTCGCCCACCTTTTCGGTCAGCAGGTCGTTGACGTCCTTCTTGCCGTCGAGAATCGCCTGCCGCGCCTCGCGCGTGCAGGTCGGGCACAGCGAGTCGGTCTCGCGCGGCCAGCCCAGCGGCGGCTTCGTTTTCTCGTACGACTTGAGCAGCGGCTTGTCCGACCATTTGGGGATGAACGACGGCCGCTGATTGATCTGGTTCAGTCCGTTGAACACCAGCCACGCGCCGTTGGCGGCGATGGAGAGTCCCTTTTCGACGAACTTGATAGGCTTGTGCATGCCGTAAATAATAGAGGACAAACGCCTTAGCTGATTACATTTTCAGGGAACGGGCATTACCCGCCCTGAATGGGCCAGAGCGGACGCCAACGGTCAAAACACGACCGGAAGAATCGGGTTTCGCCGGGCCGTTCCGTCACATTCCCGACCATATAATCCCGCATCCATGTGGCCTCTTCCCCCGGGTTCCCGGTGACGCGGCACCCGGCCGACTCGTCCGCCGATCCTCTCATCGGTCGGATCATCGATCAGTACACGATCGTCGTTCGCATCGGAGCGGGCGGGATGGGCGACGTTTACAAGGCCCACGACGCGAAGCTCGATCGTCCGGTCGCGTTGAAACTGCTGCCGGCCGACCTTGCGCGCGACGGCGATCGCCTGCAGCGGTTTCGTGCCGAGGCGCGCGCAGCGTCGTCGCTCAACCATCCGTGCATCCTCGTCATCCACGACTTCGGCGATCTCGACGGGCGGCCGTTCATCGTCAGCGAGCTCGTCGACGGCGAAACGCTCCGCGAGCGCCTGCTCCGCGGCGCGATCTCGGTCGACGAGGCGTTGAACATCGCGGTGCAGATCGCGAGCGCGCTCGGCGCCGCGCACGGCCGCGGGATCGTCCATCGGGACATCAAGCCCGAGAACGTGATGATTCGGCCCGACGGGTACGTCAAGCTGCTCGACTTCGGTCTGGCGAAGCTGATGCCGACGCCCGATGGCGACGAGGCGGAGACGTTGCGAACGGCGCCGGGCGTGATGCTCGGCACGCCGCGCTACATGTCGCCCGAGCAGGCGCGCGGCCTCGCCACCGACCCGCGCACCGACGTCTGGAGCCTCGGCGTCACGTTGTACGAAATGGTCGCCGGCCGGCCACCGTTCATCGGGCGCTCGACCGCCGACGTGATTGCCGCGATCGTCAACAGCGATCCCGCTCCACTCGACGCCCGCGCTCCACAGGTGCCGGAGATGCTCGCGCGCATCGTCGCCACGGCCCTCGCCAAGGAGCCATCGCAGCGCTACGCGTCGGCCGCCGAGCTGCACGCGGAACTGACAGGGCTGCGGGCCGGCATCGCATCGGGCCTCCACGCGATCGTCCACGCGTCGTCGTCGGCGAAATCCACAACGGTGGGCCGCGACAAGGAACGCGCGGAACTCCAGGCTGCGCTCGGCCGCGCGACGGCGGGCCGCGGTGAGCTGCTGTCGATCTCCGGCGAGCCGGGCGCCGGCAAGACGACGCTCGTCGAGGATTTCCTGAACGATCTGACGGCGAGCGGCACGCGCTGCCGCATCGGGCGCGGCCGATGCTCGGAGCGGCTCGCCGGCGCCGAAGCCTACCTGCCAGTGCTCGAAGCGCTCGACAGCCTGCTGCACGCGGCCGATTCGCATGAGATCGCTCAGCAGATCGCGGCGGTCGCGCCCACGTGGTACGCGCAAGTCACCACCGACGGCTCCGGCACGAGCGTCCGCCGCGCGGAGGATCCGCAGGCGAGCTCCCAGGAGCGGCTGAAACGCGAAATCGCGGCGCTGATCCGCGAGCTGTCGCGCGCGCAGCCGCTCGTCCTCTTCTTCGACGATGTCCATTGGGCGGACGCGTCGACGATCGACTTGCTGGCCTATCTCGCGCCGCGATTCGCGGATCTGCGGATACTCGTCATCACGACCTCGCGCCCATCTGATCTGCTGCTGGCGAACCATCCGTTCCTCTCGCTGCGGCGCGATCTGCAGGCGAAGCGGTTGTGTCATGACGTCACGCTCGACATGCTCACGCGCATCGACGTCGAGCGCTACCTCGCGCTCGAGTTTCCCGGCCACCGCTTTCCAACGGAGCTGCCGGACCTTGTGCACGCGAAGACCGAAGGCAGCCCGCTGTTCATGGCGGACCTGGTCCGATATCTCGCGGCGAAAGGCATGCTCCTGCACGGCCCCGATGGACGATGGGTCGTCGACGGATCGCTGAGCGCGATCGGCGCCGAGCTGCCCGAATCTGTGCGCGCGATGGTCGAGCGCAAGATCGCGCAGCTCGAAGAAGATGATCGGATGCTGCTGACGGTCGCGAGCATTCAGGGGTATCAATTCGATTCGGCGGTGGTGGCGGCCGTGTTGTCGCAGGATGCGGCGGACATCGAAGTGCGGCTGGATGCCCTCGAACGCCTCCATCGTTTCGTCACGGTTGTCGACGAACGCGAGTTTCCGGATCGCACGTTGTCTGTCCGCTACCGGTTTGTGCACGTGCTGTATCAGAACGCGTTGTATGCGCAGCTGCGCGCCACGCGAAAGGTCACGCTCAGCCGCGCTGTCGCCGAAACGCTGGTGCGGCTGCACGGTGCGCGTCGCGGCGACGTCGCGTCCGAGCTCGCGGCGCTCTTCGAAGCGGCGCGTGACTACCTCCGTGCGGCCGAGTACTACCGCGAGGCCGCCCAACGCGCGGCGCAATTGTTTGCGTCGCAAGAGGCAGAAGTGCTCGCCCGGCGCGGTGTCTCCGTCCTCCAGTCGCTGCCCGACACCCGCGAGCGCCAGGAGCGCGAGCTCACCCTGCGCGTCAGCCTCGGGAACGCGCTGATTGCCACGCGTGGCTACGCGTCAGACGACGTGCTCCAGTGCTACACACGCGCGCATGAGCTCTGTCAGGCGATTGGCGACACCGCGCAACTCTCGGCTGTGCTCTACGGATTTGCCGCGCACTACGTGGTGCGGGCCCACCATCCGACGGCGCTGCGCTACGCCTCAGAGATGCTGGCCCTGACCCAGAGCCAGCGCGATCCGGCGGTCGTCGTCGCGCATCGGCTAGTGGGATTGCCGCTCCTGGCGATGGGACATCTCGCCGAAGGGCGCCGCCACTTCGAGACCGTTGCCGCGATGTATCAACCGGATCTCCACCGTGATCTTGCGTTTTCGTACGGGCACGAGCCGGGGATGGCGGCGCGAATGAACGAGGCGATCTTACTGTGGCTGGTGGGCGACATGGAGGCCGCCGTCCGGTGTCGCGACGAGTCGCTCGAGCTCGGCCGGTTGACGCCGCACGCCAACAGCCGGTGTTACTCGCTGCA
>JBKJQR010000265.1:0-3767 GCA_046593895.1 Gemmatimonadaceae bacterium
CAGTACGTCGGTGGCGATTATCAGGACCCGGCCATCTACGCACGCCTGAAGCAGGCCTTGGGCCGTGCCAAACGGCCGCTCCACTACCTGGCGATTCCACCGAGCCTCTTTGCGACCGTCGTGCAGGGGCTCGCCGCAGCCGGCTGCGCACAGAACGCACGGGTCATCGTCGAGAAACCCTTCGGGCGGGACCTCGCATCCGCACAGGCGCTCAATCACACGTTGCACGAGGTGTTCGACGAGCCGTCGGTCTTCCGGATCGATCACTACCTGGGCAAGGAAGCGGTGCAGAACCTGGTGTTCTTCAGGTTCGCCAACACCTTCCTCGAGCCGATCTGGAACCGGCAATTCGTCGAGAACATCCAGATCACGATGGCCGAGCCCTTCGGCGTAACGGGACGCGGCGCGTTCTACGACCAGACGGGCGCCATCCGCGACGTGGTGCAGAACCACCTGTTGCAGGTGCTGTCAAACATCGCGATGGAACCGCCACCGCGCAGTCACGATACCGAGACGCTGCGCGACGAGAAGGTGCGCGTTCTCAAGGCGATCTCTCCGTTGAAGCGGGATCAGGTGGTGCGCGGTCAGTTTCGCGGCTATCGAGACGAGGAGGGCGTCGCGGCAAATTCGAACACCGAGACGTTCGCCGCGCTCCAACTCGGCGTCGAGTCGTGGCGCTGGGACGGCGTTCCGTTCTTCATTCGCGCCGGGAAGTGCATGCCCGTCGCGCGAACGGAAGTGATCGTCAAGCTCCGCCGCCCGCCGCCGATCGCCGGCGTGCCACTCGTCTCGAACCACATCCGGTTCCAGCTCGGACCGGATTTCCAGATTGGCTTGGGTGCGACGGTCAGGGAGCCGGGAAAGGAGGCGGGACATCCGCTCGAGCTGGTCGCGAGCCACGATCACGAAGGACTGGAGACCGATCCCTACGCCGAGTTGCTGAGCGACGCGATGCGCGGCGAGACGTTTCGGTTTGCGCGGCAGGACTACGTCGAGGAGGCATGGCGGATCGTCGATCCGGTGCTGGACGATGGCGCGCCAACGATCTACGAACCCAGTTCGTGGGGTCCACCAGCCGCGCAGACGATGGTACCCGGCGGCTGGACGGAGCCGGCCGAGCGGAAGTGAACAACCAGGCGCAGCATGCCTAACGGCCCGCCGGATCGGTTGGGATCCGCGCAAAGTTCGCCAGTGGTTGGTTATCGTTGCGCGCTACCTGCCAGCCGGGCCCGAGCGCGAGTTGCTCGGGCGACGTCGCACTGCCGATCGCGAGTGATCCCGATGCCCGACGTCCTGCTATTCGACATGAACGAGACGTTGCTGGATCTCGCCGCGCTCGATCCGCTGTTCAGCCGGATCTTCGGGGATGTGGCAGTGCGGAAGACGTGGTTCGCGCAGGTCCTTCAACTGTTCATGACGGCCACGATCATCGACCAGTATCGGAGCTTCGATCTCCTCGGCGGCGACGCGCTGACGATGGTTGCGTCGAATCGTGCGTACGGCCTAACGGCGGCTGATCGCGACGATGTTCGCACCGCGCTGGGTCACCTCCGGCCTCATCCCGACGTACTACCCGGCCTCAGTGCACTGCGCGACGCCGGATTCCGGCTCGTCGCCCTGACGAATTCAACAACGAAGGCAGCGACGACGCTGATCGAGCGCGCCAACCTCGGGCCGCTGTTCGAACACGTGCTCTCGGCCGATGCGGTGAAGCGCTACAAACCCGATCGTTGCAGACCTGAACGAGCTCGCGACGCGGCTCAGCGGGTAGGCCGGGGGCCCAGAGACCGATCGCCCCCGTTCCGTGCCCGGCCTGAAATCTCGGGAACGAGTTGGACGTCTCGGGACTTACCTCGGACCAATGGTTGAAGACACTCCCGAGAGACGCGACCGCGACCAACGCTTTCACGACGAGGCGCTGCGCTGGATACCCGAAGTCTCCCGCTTCGCACTCTCGCTCGCGCGCAACGAACCCGACGCCGACGACCTCGTACAGGAGACGTTTCTCCGCGCGTATGCGGCATGGAAGAGTTTTGTCCCGGGCACGGAGTGTCGCGCCTGGCTGTTCACTATCTGCCGCAATACGTATTTCCGGCAGCAGTACCGCGGTCGTTGGCTGGTGCAATGCGATGATCCAGAACTCGAGTCGCTCGCGGCCGCCGCGGTACACAGTTCGGCGCAGCAGTCGGGGTTGGGCGATCTCTTCGGACAGGTCGACCTTCGCGATGCGATCCGACGCGGACTCGACGAATTGCCGGAGCTGTTCCGCGAGGCAGTGACCCTGGTCGACGTCGAGGACCAGTCGTATGACTCGGCGGCCGCGATCACGGGGGTGCCGGTGGGGACGATCCGATCGCGGCTCTACCGCGGGCGCCGCCTGCTTCAGCAAAAACTGCTGAAGCACGCCGAAGATATGGGGCTCGCGCGTCCGGGTGATGTCACCGACAACGAAAGGGCCAGACCATGATGCCGATGCTCGACTGTCAGGCGGTGATGCGGCAGCTCTGGGCCTACCTCGACGCGGAACTGACGGATGACCGCGTTGCAGCGATCGAGGCCCATCTCGCGATGTGCAAGCGCTGCTATCCGCAATACGATTTCGAGCGTGGTTTCCTCGATCAGCTGGCGCGCGCTCGCCACGAGCATTCCAACCCGGTACGACTGCGCGCTCGGCTCGTCGAGGCGCTGCGCGGGCACGGACTGGCGGCGTCGTGACGCGCCATGCGCCGGCAGCGTTAGGCGACACCGTGGCTGCGGCAGGTAGAGGGTTGCGGACTGCAGCGGAGGGAGAACACCCGACGAGCGGAGTGCTGGGGACCGACGTCGCGGATCCGGAGCGGATCCGCCAGCGGAACACCCGGCCCGAGGACTGGCGAAATCCCGATCCGGCGACGCGCTATCACCTCGTCGTCATCGGTGCGGGCACGGGCGGATTGGTGAGCGCCGCGATCGCGGCCGGTCTCGGTGCGCGGGTCGCGCTCATCGAACGGCACCAGATGGGTGGCGATTGCCTCAACACTGGCTGTGTGCCGTCGAAAGGGATGATTCGCGCGGCCCGCGGCTGGCACGACGCGCGGACGGCGGCCGAGCGTTTCGGCGGGCCGACGGTGAGCGGAGCCGGTGATTTCCGGGCGGTGATGGATCGTATGCGCCGGTTGCGTGCGTCGCTGAGTCGCGTTGATTCGGCCGCGCGATTCCGCGATCTCGGGGTCGACGTCTTCTTCGGCCAGGCCGCGTTTACGGCAAGTGACTCGATCGCAGTGAAGGCAGCGGATGGTCGAGACGCGATCCTCCGTTTCCGCCGCGCGATTGTGGCGAGCGGCGGTCACGCGTCGGTGCCGCCGATCGACGGCATTGCGAGCGCCGGCTTCCTGACCAACGAGACCGTATTCGACCTCGAGGCGTTACCGCCGCGACTCCTGGTGGTCGGCGGCGGTCCGATCGGGTGCGAACTGGCGCAGGCATTCGCACGGCTGGGCAGCAACGTCACCATCCTCGATGGCGGGACGCAGCTCCTCCCGCGTGAAGAGCTCGACGCCGCGCGTGTCGTCGAGCGGGCATTGTTGGCCGACGGCGTTGCAGTTGTCCATGCGGCGAAGGTCGTCGCCGCGCGGGGCGATGCCGGCGCGCGCACCATCCGCTATGATCAGCACGACCGCAGCGTCGAGATCACCGGCGATGCGATCCTGCTCGCGACCGGTCGCGCGCCTAACGTCGAGGGGATGGGACTCGAGCGCGCCGGCGTCCGCTTCGACGCGAGGGGAATC
>JBKJQR010000111.1:0-14315 GCA_046593895.1 Gemmatimonadaceae bacterium
CCACATCATCCCGGGGCGCGTGGCAAACCTCACCAAGGAGCTCACGGGCCGATCCGCGTGCCAGTACAGGAACGCCTGCTGGCTGGGCTGCCCGTACGGCGCCTACTTCAGCACCCAATCGTCGACGCTGCCGGCCGCCGCCAAGACCGGGCGCCTAACGCTGAAGCCGTTCGCGATCGTCAGCGAGGTGCTCTTTGACAAGGACCGGAAGCGCGCGACCGGGGTGCGGGTCGTCGACGCGGTTACCGAGAAGACGATCGACTACCAGGCGCCGATCATCTTTCTCTGCGCCTCGACGATCAACTCGGCGTGGCTGCTCATGCGCTCGGCGACTGACGTCTGGCCGGGCGGGTTGGGCAGCAGCTCGGGCGAACTCGGTCACAACCTGATGGACCACCACTTCCGCGTCGGCGCCGAGGGACGGCTCGAAGGGCTCGACGACAAGTATTACTACGGCCGCAAGCCTAACGGTTTCTACATCCCGCGCTACCGCAACCTGTTCGGCGACAAGCGCAACTACCTGCGCGGCTTCGGCTACCAGGGTGGCGCGAGCCGCGAGGGGTGGTCGCGCGCCGTCGCCGAGATGGGGATCGGCGCTGAGTTCAAGGAGACGATGTCGCAGCCGGGGACGTGGGGCATCGGCGCAACCGCGTTCGGTGAGATGCTGCCCAATCACGCGAACATGGTCTCGCTCGACAACACGAAGAAGGACAAGTGGGGGCTCCCCGTTCCGAAGATCGATTGCGCCACCGGCGAGAACGAGCACCTGATGCGCCGCGACATGGCGCTCGACATGGCGGAGACGCTCGAGCAGGCCGGCGTCAAGGACGTGAAGATGTACGACGGCGGCTACTTCCCGGGGATGGGCATCCATGAGATGGGCACGGCGCGGATGGGGCGCGATCCGAAGACATCGGTGCTCAACGCGCACAACCAGCTGTGGGACGCGCCTAACGTCTTCGTCACCGATGGATCGTGCATGACGTCGGCGGCGTGCGTGAATCCCTCGCTGACTTACATGGCGCTCACGGCGCGCGCGGCGGATTACGCCGTCGGCGAGTTGAAGCGGCGCAACCTGTGACCGGAGAACCTTCGATGATTCCAGACGAATCGATCAGCAAACCAGAGCTGATCAGCCGGCGCGAGGCGGTGTTGCGCGTCACGGCGCTGCTCGGCGGCATGGCGCTCGTCGGCGGGACGACGTTCCTCAGCGGCTGCCGTGCGGAGCACACCGCCGACAACGCGTTCTCCCCGGACGACATCGCCTTCCTCGACGAGGTGGCCGACACCATCCTCCCGACGACCAGCACGAGTCCGGGCGCCAAGGCGGCGAAGACCGGTGCGTTCATGGCGCTGATGGTGCGCGACAGCTATTCGGCGGACGACCAGAAGATCTTCCGCGCCGGGATGGCGAAGATCGACGACGCGGCGCGGAAGGCGCACAAGGTCTCCTTCATCAAGGCGACGCCCGAGCAGCGGCTGGCCGTGCTGACCGTGTTCGACCGCGACCAGCGGACGTACATGCAGGCGATCGAGGACGCGCAGCGGAAACGGTCGATGGCGTGGCTGGATGAACCGCGGAAGGAGGGCGCGGCTGGCACGAACGTCGGCGCGGCGACCACCGCGACGCAAGACCCGCCGGCGCATTTTTTCCGCATGATGAAGGAGCTCTCGCTGCTCGGCTACTTCACGTCGGAGATCGGGGCGACCAAGGCGCTGCGCTATGTCGAGCGGCCGGGCCGTTATGATCCCTGCGTGCCGTATACGCCGGGGGAGAAGGAGTGGGCCTCGCACGCCTGAGCGGCGACTGACTCCCGCTTCAGGCTGATTGCGATGCCGGCGCGGCGCGAACGGGAGACGCCACCGCTGCTCCGCCGCGTGACCGCCAGAGATCGAACCACTTCGCGACCGGACCAACGAGCGCCAATGCGTAGAAGGCCGGCGCCGCGTTGAATCCCGTCGGCAGCGGCCATTGCTGGTCGGATGCGAAGCGGATCAACGTTTCCGTCAGCGCGATCAAGACCGCGACGGCCACCTGCCGCGACCGGCCGCGCACCGCGGTGCGCGGATCGGTGATCATGAAGAAAATGAAGAGCTGGTACATCGGGCCGGTAATCGGCGCGATCTCAGGGAGTACCGGCTGTCCCAGCGCCACGGCGCGCAGGGTGTTCAGGAGGAGGAAGCTCGTGACGTACGTCAGCGTGATGTGCAACGCACCGACGCGAGCCGCGATGACCATTCCGAATGTCCAGATCACCAGGTTCGTCAGCACGTCGTTGCCGAACTGGTGGCTGAGCACCGAGACCCGATCGGGCGCCGCGAGCAGTAGTGCGGCGATCGCGAAGTTGGTCGGATTCCAGAGATGGTTGCCGCGATAGCGCAGCACGTACTTCGATGAGATCGCGAGCACCGCACCGAGGACAAACGGCCAGAGCGCGCCCCCCTGCGGCTTGATGAGCAGCGTCAGGCTGATGCCGCTGATGTACGCGCTCAGCAGGTTGACGACCTTCCCGCGGTCGAACCAGGAGAATGCGGCCTCGACGGCGGTACAGACGCCGAGCGCGAGCAGGAGCCGCTGGTAGCCGCCGACCATCTGGTAGCGGAATTGCGCGGCAACGAGCACCAGCGTGATCAGGAAGGCGATCAGGTAGCGCGGGTCGATGGTGCTGCCACGCCTCCAGGCGCGCAGGAGCACGTTAGGCAGCGGACCACCGTCGCCAGCCGGCGTACCAGCGAGGACGCTCGCGCCGGTGGCGGCAACTGGTCGCGGTGGTCCGTGGAGTGCTTCGCTCATCGCTTCACCTGCGCGGCTCGGTAACAGTGAGTAGTTGGTCGATCGCTGGATGCTGAAGCACCTGCTGCGTTCCCGATGGCCAGTTGATCACGACGCGATCGACCCACTCGCGCGAACCGAGGCCGAAGTGGAGCCGGCGATCGTTCTGGCTCGCGAACCCCGATCCGCCATCGATCACTCGCCGCTGTTGCAGGTCTCCCGACTCGATCACCGCCTCGGCGCCGATCGCGCTGCGATTGCTGCGCGTGCCGACGAGCTTGAGGGCAAGCCAGTGGTTGGCGCTGTCGGGATAGTCTCGGTAGAGCACGGCGGGCTGGTTCTGGTTCGCGACGATCACGTCCACCGCGCCACGGTTCGACAAGTCGGCGAGCGCGACGGCGCGGCCGTCATAAAGATCGGTCACGCCCACCTTTTTCGCCACATCGACCCAGCCAGCGACGCCGCGATTGATGTAGACCCGCGATGGCTCGTACCCTGACAGGCTTGCGTCGCCGAACGCCGGCCAGGTCGCGGCGTCCTCGAACAGGCGGCCATTGGCGCCGGCGATCTTCGACATCGCGTACCAGTAGCTCTTCTGGCGATCGGCCGAGATGAAACCGTTGGCGACGAACAACTCGTTGGCGCCGTCGTTGTTCAGGTCACCGAACTGCGCACCCCACGCCCAGCCGGCGTCGGCTACCGCACCCTCGGCGACGTTCCGGAAGGCACCGGCCGCCGGCATCTCGTTCACGCGCAGGTTGTTGTTCTGGAAGAGGTACCCGCGTTCCGAGATGTTGGCGACGAATGCATCGAGCCGCCCGTGGTTGAAGGCATCGCCTAACGCGACGGACATCCCGCTCTTTGACTCGCTGCCGAGGCCCGCAGGGGTGAGCACGAACCGGCGGCCGTGGTCATTGAGATAGAGCTCTTCGGGGCCGTAGTCGTTCGCGAGGTAGATGTCCGGCCAGCCATCGCCATTGAAGTCCGCCGACGCCGCGGCGAGCGTCCATCGTGTACTGCCGACTCCCATCCGGTCGCTGACGTCCTCGAACTTCCCGCCGCCGAGGTTGTGGAAGAGCAGGTTCTTGCCGCCGTTGTTGGCGAACTCGAAGCTGTCATGCATGATCCGCGTCGTCGTCAGGTGCCAGAGATCGAAGTCGCGGAAGTAGGCGGTGACATAGAGATCGAGCAACCCATCACGGTCGTAGTCAATCCAGATCGCGCTGTTGCTGTTCACCCAGCGATGCAATCCCGCCTTGGCCGTGATGTCCTCGAAATGGTGACCGTCAACGTTGTGGTAGAGCGACAGGTAGCCATAGCGGTAGACGAGCAGGTCCTCGTGGCCGTCGTTGTCGATGTCGCCCCAGACCGCGCCCATCGAGACGCCCTCGCCCGGCGCGTTCAGGTCGGCCAGCCCCGCACTGGCCGCGACATCCTCGAAGGTGCCATCACCGCGGTTGTGATAGAGCGCGTTAGGCGCACCGAAGTGGCTGTTGGTGAAGTACAGATCCGGCCAGCCGTCGCCGTCGAAGTCGGTGACCGATACGGACGCGCCGAGCGCCGCGACGTGCGGTTCGATGCCAGCGATCTTCGGATCGAAGCTCGGGCGGCGGTGAACGAAGTGAATGCCGGCGGCCGCAGTTTCGTCGCGCATCGTGAATCCCGGATGGGCCGCGTCGGCCGCGGCGCGCGACGGGCCGCGATCGAGCTGCATCGCGAGCAGGAGTGCGGCGAGAAAGGGGACGGCCATGATCACCCGCCTGATGACGGGGCGGGGACGTCGCGGTGCTGCTGCTGGAGCGTTAGGCATCGTCAGCGCGTCGCACGGCGCGACGGCATCAGGCGGGTGTTGTACTCGCCGAGAAAGTGGCGGTGCGCCGGGTCTGTTGGATACGTCTCGCCTAACGCGTAGGGATATGCCCTGACCCCATGGAAGGGCAGGGGCTCAACCGTCGTCCCGAACGCGGTATTGAGGTCCGAGTCCTTGATCCAGCCGTCGGTGTAGAGGAGGAAGTCGCGTTTCCAGCCGGCGGGAAGTGACGTTGCCGAGCTGGCATCGAACTGGATGGTCGTTTCGTCGCCTGGTGCCATCGTCACGTACATGTCGTCCGGCTTGCCGAGCAGGGGCAGCACGTCGCCGAACCGGGTGAACGCACCGCCGATCGGCCGCCAGGGCGAGTCGCGGGTCACGTCGTCGTAGGCAAACCAGTACGGACCATAACGTCCGCCCTTGCGATACATGCGTGAATAGCCGCGCGGATGCAGGTCGGCGGAGACCGGAGCGAGCGTCGTGATCCGCACCGGCGCGCTGGCCGGTGCGTGACCGACGAACGCCTGGTCCCAGTAGATCTGCATCGTCGTTCGCAGCCGAACATGGTGATCCGCCGTCGGGAAACGACCGGCCAGGTCGACGATGATCGTCTTGTCCTTTCCTGATGGAAACCCGAGGCTCGGGATTGCGCTGCGCCATGCGCCGTTGGCGTCGCGCACCTCGAGCGACAAGGGGGTGAGCTTGATTTTATCCTGCTGCGCGAGCGCGACGTTGATGCTCGCGTCGGTAGGATAGATCCAGCCGCGGAGATAGAGCGATGTGCCGGAGCCACCTGCGGCGGGCCCGAGATCGAGGACGAGGTCGTGCGGCGCAGCGACTCCCTGATACTCGGTCGGCGTCAGCCCCGCAACGTAGACGTCGTCGCTGGCGCGAAGCGCGGGGAGGACATCGTTGCCGCGTTCGTCGGTCGCCGAGAGCGGCACGTCGCGCCGGGCGACCTGATGGAGATCGAGCGTGACCGGTCCCGGCGGAACGAAGCGCTCGTCGACGAAGACATCGACGGAATCCGGATGATCGACGGCGACCAGCTTCACCTCGTCCGCGTATGCCGTCTCCCAGAGCTCCTCGGTGAGCTGGAGGACGTAGCGTCCGTCGCGCGGGGCCAGCGCGTCACCCGGAATGCGGACGTATTCCTGCGACGCCCCCGCCGGCGCAAAAGCGCTCGCGCTGCCGAGGAGCCCGAGTGGCATGCCTAACGCGCTGCGCCACATCGCGTCGGTGACGAAGCGGAAGCGCTTGCCATCCCAGGTGTAGGCAAAGGCGCACGAGCCCTTGAGCATCTCGCGCTCGACGACGTCCTGGTCCGAGCCCGGGAAGTAGACCGTCTGCGGCACGCCGTTAGGCCACTCGATGCGGAGGACATCGGCCTTGAGGTGCGCCCCGAGGCCGAAATGCGTCGTCCGGCCGGTGGCCACCCGTGTCTGGTAGATGTCGCCGGCGCGCAGCTCGAGGCGCGTACCGATGCCGAAGGTGTTATTCTTTCCGCTGCCCGTGCGCAGCGCCTTGAGCTCGACGTTCACCGCGAGGTTGCTGTTGCCGAGATCGTTGCGGAGGAGCCGCGGCGCGCCAGCGCCGTCAACGAGCAAGAGATCTTCGTCGCCGTCGCCATCAACGTCGGCGACAGCGATCGCCAGCGCGCCCGCCGAGCGCACCGGATCGGGAAGCACCGTCGACCGATCGATGAACTTGCCGCTGCCGTCATTGCGGAAAAGGAACACATCAGGCGTCCGCCGGCCGCTGCTCGTCGGCGTTCCGGCGACCACGAGGTCGAGCCAGCCGTCGTTGTCGTAATCGACGAACGTTGCCGCCAGGCCAGTGGTTGTCCGCAGCGCCTCCAGCGCGGCATCAGAGCGCGGATCGCGGGTGAAGGTACCGTTGCCACTGTTGAGCCAGAGCACTGGTTGGCCGCCGGTGGTGCTGGCGACGAAGAGGTCGAGCGCGCCGTCGTTGTTGTAGTCGCCCACCGCGACGGCGCCGGAGCCACCGGTGCTGGCCACGCCACTCGCCGCCGTCACGTCGCTGAAGTGCTCGGCGCCGCCGTTATGAAGCAGCGCATTGCTTCCCTGCGCACTCGACACGAAGAGATCGATGCGACCGTCGCCGTCGAAATCGCCGAACGCCGCGTCGCGCGGGCTCCCGGCGGCCGCGACACCGAAAGTTGCCGGTTCCTCGGTAAAGGTACCGTCGGCATTGTTGCGGTAGACCGTGCGATGATCGTTCGCGAGCAGCAGCACGTCGAGATCGCCGTCATGATCGAGATCGACGAACAGTGCTTTCCGCGCGCCCTTCACGTCGCCGAGGCCGGACTTCGCCGTGACCTCCTCGAACGTCGCGTCGCCACGATTGCGAAAGAGATGGCCGCGTCCCTCGCCTCCGATGACGAAGAGGTCGAGCCAGCCATCGTTGTCGTAGTCGGCAAAGGTCGCGAACGCGGCGCCGTCGGGAAGCGTGATGAGTGAGCGTGCAGTGTTGTCGCGCGCGTACCCGCCCTGCATGCGATAGAGATGAATCACAGACTTTCGAAGCTGCGGCGACCACGTCGAGACGAACACGTCATCCGTGCCGTCTCCGTCGACGTCGCCAGTGGCAATCGCGCTCGGCCCGGCCGCGCCGCCGCCCACGGCGCCCGGAGTTTCCGCCCCGGCGATTCCGGAGGCACTCGTCGCATCGACGAACTTCGCGAGGTCAACGGCGGCGCGCTCGGGGAGTCCGCGGATCGAGATGAAATCCTTCGGCGCGAAGGTAAGGATCGGCCTCCCCGAGATCGGTCCCTCGATCGACTTGACGTCATCGAGCGACGCCTGATACGGTGCGGTCACCTCCATCAACCCGACGAGGCGGTCGAGCGTCGCGCGCGATTCGCTGACCTTGCCGGCGCGCAGCAGCCGGATGGTGCTGTCGAGAAAGACGCGCGCTTCGCGCGGCGGCTCCGGTGGAATGCGGCGCACCTCCTCGAGCTGCCGAACGGCGCTATCGGCGGTGCCGCCGGCGACGAACGCGGTGATCAGCTTGAGCCGGACGGCGAGGTTGGCTGGCGCAACCTTGAGCACGTCGCGCAGGCGATCTTCGTAGCGCTGGGCCGACGCGCCATCGCCCTGCTTCGCCTCGAGCTCGGCGAGTGCGTAGAGCACGTGTGCGTTGCTGTTCGAGTCGGCGCGAAGGCGCTCGAGTGTTTCGCGCGCCTCCTTCGTACGGTCGGTCAATGCGTACAATCTGGCGAGGGCGAGCCCGACCTCGGCACTCGCCGGGTCGAGCTCGCGGGCGCGCTTCAATTGCGTCTCGGCCTCAGCGAAGCGGCTGCCTTGGAGGTAGGTGAAGCCAAGGTACGCGTAACCGAGTGGATCGTCGGGGGCGAGGGTCGTCAGCTTCTTGAACTCCGCTTCGGCTTCCGGGAGCTGGTTTCGCTGGAGAAAGCTGAGTCCGAGCACGCGCGTGGTATAGAGTTCCTCGACCGGCGCTGGCTTGCGGCGGCAGGCGGCGCTCGCGACGAGCAGCACGGCACTGACGACAAGCGCACAACGGTGCCAGACTTTCCGGGGCATGCAAACCTCGTTCACGGGGCGATTGTGCGCCCACGCAGTTCGCTGGACGATCGAAAAACTCAGGTGCCGCAGCAGCACCAACGATAGCCTTCTGCACGAGCGCCCGCGATGCCCGAAACCATCGGCTGCGGTTGCGCGGTCCGGACCCAAACTGCCTGGTAAAGCGTTCTCGCTGCTATGAGTTCCAATCTCGCGATTCCTGGATGGCAGTTGCTGGTCTGGATGCTCGCCGCGCTGCAGGCGATTGGCCTCGTGGTGGTGATCGTGCGGCTGTTGCCCGGGCGCACCCGCGTTCCGGCGGTTGCGCCGGGCGATGCAAGCTCTCTCGGGAGCAGCGAGCGCGTATCGGTGGTCGTGCCGGCGCGCAACGAGGGCGCGCGCATCGGGCCCTGCCTCGACGGGCTGCTCGCGCAGGATTCGGCGATGCGCGAAGCAATCGTCGTCGATGGCAATTCGACGGACGACACCGTGGCCCGCATCGACGCGGTCACCGCGCGCGACGCGCGCATCCGTTGCATCGCCGAGCCGCCGCGATCGGCGGGCATGGTCGGCCGACCATGGGCAATCGCCTCCGGGTGCCGCGCTGCTCAGGGTGAGTGGATCCTCGTCGTGGACGCCGACGTCGCACCCTGCCGCGGGATGGTCGCCGGCGCGGTCGCGGCGGCGCGGGCGAACGCGCTGGACGTCGTTTCGTTTTCGCCACGCATCATCGCGCCGACCGCGGGCGCGCGATTCCTCCAGCCGGCGTTCGTCATAACGCTCGTCTACCGCTTCGGCGCGGCCGGTGCGTCCACCGCGGCGGCGGATCGCGTGATCGCGAACGGACAATGCCTGCTGATGCGCGCCAGTCTCCTCGCGCAGCATGGTGGCTACGAGATCGCGGCATCGTCGTTCTGCGACGACATCCGCATCGTCAGGCACCTCGCCGAGCACGGCGCGCGCGTTGGCTTCCTCGACGGCACGCGCCTGTTCGACGTGCTGATGTACCGCGACGCGGCGGAGACCTGGCGCGGATGGCCGCGATCGCTCAACATGCGCGACGCGACGCGCCCCCTCTGGCGGTGGCTCGACAGTGCACTGCTCGTGCTGACGCAGGGACTGCCGGTGCCGCTGCTCGCTGTGGCGTTGTTCGTCGCCTTTGCCGGCGGTGGGGATGGAGTCAGCGCACTGATTGGCGTGAATGCCGCGCTGCTGCTCGTCCGCGTGCTGCTGCTCTTCGCGATCGCGCCATCGTTCGCGCGACGCGGTGTGCCCTTCTGGTTATCTCCACTGGCCGATCCGCTCGCTGCGCTGCGTATCGTGGAGACGACGATTCGCCGGCCGCGTGAGTGGCGCGGCATGGCGACGCCGATTCCGCGCGCGAATCCGGCCGGCTGAACGCATTCGGTACGTGCCGTGCGGCGCGCATCCCGCGGCGCGATCGCCCGATGTTGCGCGCGCTGGCACGATATGTTCATCTGGCGATCGCCGAGATTTCGAAGAGAGTTCGTCCGATCGTGCGCGCTGAACACGTCATCGGATTACCCCGACGCCACACTCGCCCAGAAGATAACTACCAGATGAACAGAACACTGGCAGTCGCGATGTTGGCGTCCGCATCGGCGATGCTTCTGGCAGTGAGCGGGTGCGGGGAATCCTCGGCCGGCGCGGCGGTGCACGCCGACGCGCGCGTTCGCGAATCGGCGGTCGTCGTTGCGGCGGGCGGGGACCCCGATCGCCTGATGCAGCGCGCGATGGCCGACTCGGCGAGCTGGCCGTCGTATGGGCGCGACTATACGAATCAGCGTTTCTCGCCGCTCACGCAGGTCACTGCGTCGACCGTGAAGCAGCTTTCACTGGTCTGGCATTACAAGACCGGCATCGTCAAAGCGTTCGAGACGAGCCCGATCGTCGTCGACGGAACGATGTACATCACGACCGCACTGAACCACGTCATCGCGCTCGACGCCGCGACCGGAGCGAAGAAGTGGGAATGGGTCGCCGCACTTGGTTCGACGATCATCTGTTGCGGGCCGGTGAATCGCGGCGTGGCGGTCTATGGTGGGCGCGTCTACGTCGGCACGCTCGACGCGCGGCTCGTTGCGCTCGACGCGACATCGGGCCGCCAGCTGTGGGAGGCGCAGGTCGCCGACAACACGCGAGGCTACAGCATCACGATGGCGCCTCTGGCCGTGAACGGCAAAATCATAACGGGGGTGTCAGGCGCCGAGTATGGCATCCGCGGCTTCATCAGTGCATACGACGCGGAGACAGGGAAGCTCGTCTGGCGCTGGTATTCAATCCCCAGCCCTGACGACGGCGGGTGGTGGGGAAGTTGGCGCACGACCGACGCGTTCGGCACGTCGCTCAATCGCGACATCGCGCGCGAGCATGCCGACAGCGCGAAATACCCGGACGCATGGAAGAATGGCGGCGGCTCGGTGTGGCAGACGCCGGCAGTGGATCTCGCCCGCGACCTGCTGGTGCTGACGGTGAACAATCCGTCGCCGGATGTGGATGGGGTGATCCGACCGGGCGACAACCTGTACACGGATTGCATCGTCGCGCTGCATCTCTCGACGGGAAAGCTTGCCTGGTTCTTCCAGCAGGTACCGCACGATCGCTGGGACTACGATCCGATCTCGCCACCGATCCTCGTCGACGTGCGTGACTCCACGGGGCGCGTGGTGCCCGCGGTGGCGGAAGCGGGAAAGACCGGCTGGGTCTACGTGCTCGAACGTGCGACCGGCAAGCCGATTCGGCGGAGCGATGCCTTTGTCCCGCAGGACGCGATGTTCAGCCTGCCGACGCGCGAAGGGACACTCATCGCGCCCGGCGGCAACGGTGGATCGGAGTGGTCGCCCGCCGCGGTGAATCCAACGCTTGGCTTCATGTACGTCCTCGGTCTCAATGAGCCCGACGTCTACAAGATTCGCCCCGAGCGACTCAAGAACGGGGCGAGTTGGTTGGCTGGCGTCTGGCTCAGCGCGCTCGGGAAGAAAGCGTCAGGCACCTTCTCGGCGATCGATCTCAACACCGGTCGCATCGCCTGGCAGCAAAAGATGGAAAAGCGGATGGTCGGTGGTGCGCTCGCGACGGCGGGCGGCGTCGTGTTCGTCGGGAGCGCGGAGAAGAACTTCTATGCGTTCGATGCAACGCACGGTGACACGCTCTGGCATTACGGGGCACCGGCCGGCGTCAACGCGCCACCGGTGAGCTACGCGGTCAATGGACGGCAATATGTTGCGGTCGCCGCCGGCGGCGTGCTGCAGATCAATGCCCCGCGTGGCGACGAGCTGCTGGTGTTCGCGCTGCCCACGGCGGCCGATACGGGCCACGCGGTGCGCGCGAGCGCGGGGTCGGTCGCACCGTCGATGCTGCCACGCCAATGATCGACGCGGCGAGACAACGATCATCGTCAGGCGTCCGGCGCCGCGCCGCAGTCGTCGGCGTAGTCGCCCTGACCGCGACCTGCGTCGTCGTTGCAGCGTGCGGGTCGCGCGAACGCGATACCCACGAACGCCCGTCGCAGGTGGAGGCCGACGAACGGGCGCCGGAGCGTTTTCTCCCCGCCGACCTCGCGTCGCGCCCGGATAGCGCGCTGCTCCGTAACCCCCGCCACCGGTTCGATACCGACGACGAGTCGCAACCGGACACCCTGCCCTCGCTGCCTAACGGCGTGACGGCAGCGGACCTCCGCGCCGGGGACGCGATCTTCCATGGCAAGGGGGGGTGCATAAACTGCCACGGCCAGGAGGCACAGGGACTCGCTGCTCGTGGCTCGACGCTCACCGCAGGGCTGCACCTCATTCCCGGTGACGATCCGCGGGGCGTGGACTCGATCATCGTGAATGGCATCGCCGACGCCGAGACGCGCTCCCCGATCGCAATGCCACCGCGCGGTCAGAAGAGCAACCTGACGGCGGCCGAGACGCATGCGGTCGCCGCCTATGTGTGGGCGATCGCCAATACGCGCGGCGAGCCGTGGCCGGGCGGTCATGCGTCGCACGGCAACTACGACGTCAATGGCTCAGCGAGGACCGCGATCCCATGATGATCCCGTCGCTCGTGCTCGTGCTGCAAGGTGTCTCGCACGCCGCGGGCGGCGGGCCGCCCTCGACAATGCACGCGGCCGGACCGGCTGCGGCGTCGATCGCGCGACTGAGCACGGTGCTGATCGCGGCCGCGGTGGTGGTGTTCGTGATCGTGATGGCGCTGCTCGTCTGGCCGATGCTTCGCCGAACGGAGGGTGCCGCCGACGGTCCGCGCATGATCGACAAGCGGCGTTGGGAATTTCGCTGGATCGTCGTCGGCGGAGCGATCGTGCCGATGCTCATTCTCGCGGGCGTATTCGCGCTCTCGCTCGCCGGGATGCGTGCCGAGGAGAAGCCGGCGTCGCCGTATCGCATCGACGTGATCGGGCGACAATGGTGGTGGGAGATTCGCTACCCGAACGAAGGCGTCGTCACGGCGAATGAGATTCACATTCCGACCGGGCGTCCAGTACGCATCCACCTCGAGAGCGCCGACGTGATCCACAGCTTCTGGGTGCCGCAGCTCCAGGGAAAGACCGACGCAATTACGGGGCAGGTGAACGAGACCTGGATCCAGGCCGACGCGCCAGGTACCTATCGCGGGGAGTGCGCGGAATTCTGCGGGATGCAGCACGCACACATGGCGTTCGTCGTCGTTGCTGAAACGCCTAACGCGTACGATGCGTGGCTGGCGGCGCAGGCGCAGCCGGCGATTTCCCCGGCCGACCCGGCGGCGAGCGCGGGCCAGCAGGTCTTCATGACCAGGTCGTGCGCGTTCTGCCACAGCATTCGCGGTACCGGCGCGGCCGCCCACGTCGGGCCCGACCTCACGCATATCGCCTCACGCGGGACGCTCGCGTCGGCGACGATCGACAATTCGCCGGACAACCTCGCCCGGTGGATCGAGCACCCCGACAAGCTGAAGCCGGGGACGAAGATGCCGCCCGTTTCGCTCGATCCGCCGTCGCTGCGCGCGCTGGTCGCGTACCTCGAGACCCTTCGCTAGGAGATTGTGTGACCAGCACTGCTGAACGTCTCAACGCGATCTGGGAATCGCCGCGCACGATCTACGCGTGGCTCGCGACCGTCGATCACAAGCGGATCGGGATTCGCTATCTCGTCGTCTCGTTCCTCTTTCTCGCGGCCGGCGGGCTCGATGCCGCGTTCATGCGCGCGCAGCTGGCCGGCCCGGAGCATCACCTGTTGTCGCCCGAGATGTACGACCAGTTGTTCACGATGCACGGCACGACGATGATTTTCTGGTACGCGTCGCCAGTGCTCTCGGGGTTCGGCAATTATCTCGTGCCGTTGATGATCGGCTCGCGCGACATGGCGTTCCCGCGACTCAATGCCTTCAGCTTCTGGTCGTACCTCTTCTCCGGGATGCTGCACTATGTTGGCATCCTCCGCGGGATGGCGCCGCACGCCGGATGGTTCGCCTACACGCCGCTCTCGAGCGCACCGTACAGCCCCGGTCTGAACACGGAGTTCTACACGCTGGCGTTGCTCTTCCTCGCCATCTCGACCACCGCGGGAGCGATCAACTTCATCGCGACGATCCTCACGATGCGCGCCCCCGGGATGTCGCTCAATCGAATGCCGCTGATGTTGTGGAGCACGCTCACGACATCGGTGTCGATCGTGATGGCGCTGCCGGCGCTCACCGCCGCGCTCATCTTTCTCGAGCTCGATCGGCAGTACGGCTTCCACTTCTACGATCCCGTTCGCGGCGGCGCGGCGATGCTCTGGCAGCATCTCTTCTGGCTGTTCGGACATCCGTGGGTGTACATCGTAATTCTCCCGGCGACCGGAATGGTCTCCATGATGCTGCCCACCTTTGCGCGGCGTCCGATCGTCGGCTACAGCTTCATCGCGACGGCGACGGTCAGCACCGGGTTGATCGGCTTCGGCGTCTGGGCGCACCACATGTTCGCCACCGGCATTCCACTCGCCGCCGCCGGATTCTTCAGCGGCGCGAGCATGACGGTGTCGGTGCCGAGCGCGGTGCAGATCTTCGCCTGGATCGCGACGCTCTGGGCGGCGCGCAGGATCTCCCGCGCAACGCCGATGCTGTTCATCGTTGGCTTCATCGCGCTGTTCGTCATCGGTGGAATCAGTGGCGTCCTCGTCGCATCGGTGCCCTTCGACTGGCAGGC
>JBKJQR010000038.1:0-36768 GCA_046593895.1 Gemmatimonadaceae bacterium
GAAATGCGACCGATCGTCCCCGCGAGCTGCTCGGCAAGCGTGGGCGCCTTTGTTTCGCGGCGGACGACGTAGCGCCTAACGGCCACTGTGCCGACCGGCGACTGCTCGAGCGTCATCGGCGGGAGCGCGCTCACCGCTGGTGATTTCAGGGCGACCAGCGAATCGTAGGCGAGGGCAAGGGAGTCCCGGCGCGGCGCGATCCCTTCGCGGAACCGCCACCGTGCCCCCGTGCTGTCGGCCGTTTCGCCACCGGTGCAGTCCATCCCTTCCGTCGTCCGAGTCTGTGCGGTGACGTGATCGGCGTCCGTCCGGTTGTAGCCCACGTCGGCAACATCGATCCAGAAAACCGAGCAGCGCAACGTCCACACGCTCTCGCCAGAATCGGAAACGACCCGACTTCCAAGCCCGATCTTCGTGCTCTCCGTGGTCAGCCCGGCGCGACGGACCATCCCCGACGCAATCGACCCCGCAACGCGACCCGCCGTTGAACCGCTGTCCCAACCGGGGATCTCCCGGCGATCGTACTCTCGCGTGCGAGTCGTGACGTCGATCGCACCGAGGTCGTTGCCGAGCGTCACGCGACAACCACTTCGCGAGCACTTCGAGAGCGCGGGGCGGAGGTTCTGGCGAGTCCAGTTGACTGCGACCGGATCCTGTTTTGCCATGCTCATGCTCGCGCAGGCAACCGCCCCGCAGACTACGAGCACAGCGGATACGCGCGGCGTCACGATCTCCCAAGGCGTGCCGAACGTCGCTCATCGTTCTCGGCGATTCGCGCCCGGACCAGCTTGCGAATGAGCGTCACCGGCAACGGCCGGTCCGGCTGGAAGCGCACCGTCCCCTTGCTCGTACTGAAGCCCGCGAGCTCCGTCTCGAAGAGCGCCACGGGCGACGCACCGGGATAGAGCGAACAGTGGTTGGACGCGGCGCCGAACGACATCAGCATCCGTCCGCCGAGCTTGAAGGTCGGCACACCGTAGCTGATGCACTCCTCCGCTTTCGGGGCGGCTGAGCGGATCGTCTCGCGGAGCTTCTCGAGCGCAGCGCGCTTGTCGCTGCTCAGCGGTGCGAGATATTCGTCGATGGTCTGCGGCTTCGCTGGCATCGGTCGCACTCCGCGCGCGGGACGACTGCTCGGCGTTCTCCGCTGGCCCGACCGATCGGACGACGCGGCACTGCACAACTGCGATATGCATCCGTGGCATCGTACCGCGCCAGAGCCCGCGTCCTGATGCCAGGCGGGGCCGGCGCCTCAAACCGCAAATGGGCGCTGCAGCTGGTCGCCCCCCGGCGCACCGCGACCGTACCGGCGGTGCCGGCGTCAAGTCGTGGTTTGGGCGAACTCCCACTTGTCATTCGGTACCGTCCGGACAAGACTTGGTGAGGGAGAGCAGTTCGCCTTCGTCCCAGTCCCCAAGGAGCGGTTCATGTCAGAAGTTTTCGTTCGTCGCGCGTGGCGGATCGTCGGACGATCCGCGCTCGCGCTCGTCGGCACTGTCGCCACCCTCCATCCGCAGGCGGCGCGCGCGCAGGGCGCGACCAGCGGCGTCCTCACCGGCAAGGTGACGGCAACGGCCAGTGGTGAGCCGATCCAGGGTGCGACAATTCAGGTTGTCGGTACGCCGGCTGGTGCGCTCACGCGCAATACGGGTGTCTACCGCGTCGTCGTCGCCCCCGGCCGCTACGAAGTGCGCGTCCGCTTCCTCGGGTTCGTCATGCGGCGCGACAGCGTCACGATCGTCGCCGACCAGTCGGTCACCCGCGACTACTCGCTGGAGAGTGCGCCGATCAACCTCGACCAGGTCGTGACGACCGGTACGCGGCGCGCCGATCGCACGGTGCTCGACGCGCCGGCGCCGATCGACGTGTTCACTTCGGAAGAAGTGAAGAGCACCGGGCGGACCGAGACGGCAGCGATTCTCCAGTCCCTCGCACCATCGGTGAACTTTCCGCGGCCGTCGGTCACCGATGGCACCGATCACGAACGGCCGGCGACGCTGCGCGGACTCGATCCCGACCACGTGCTCGTGCTGATCAACGGGAAACGCCGTCACACCTCGGCCCTCGTCAACGTCAACGGCAGTGTCGGTCGTGGCTCGGCAGCGGTTGACCTGAATGCGATTCCCGCCGAAGCAATCGATCACCTCGAAGTCCTTCGTGACGGCGCCGCCGCACAGTACGGATCGGACGCGATCGCCGGCGTCGTCAACATCATCCTCAAGTCGAACGCGACGGCGGAAGCCGTTGGCTCGCTCGGGCGGACGAAGCAGGGCGACGGACGGGTCGCGGACGGTGCGTTCAACGCGTCGACGGGAATGTTCGGCGACGGGTTCTTCAACGTGACCGGCGAGTACCGCGACCGTGAGGCGACCAATCGCAGCCGGCGCGACACGCGCCAGCAGTACTTCACCGGCGATCCGCGCAACCTGAATCCGCCCTTCGACCTGGTGAATCATCGCCTCGGCGACGCGGCGACCAAGGATGCACTCGGCTTTTTCAACGCCGGCGGCTCGCTGACGAACAGCATCCAGCTCTACGGCTTCGGCGGGTTGAGCTATCGCAAGGGCGACGCGGCCGGTTTCTATCGGCGCGCCCAGGACAACCGCACTGTGCGCGCGATCTACCCTGACGGCTACCTCCCGCTCATCGACAGCAAGATCTGGGACGGCGCCTTCACGTTAGGCGCGAAGGGAAAGGTCGCCGGATTCGACTGGGACCTCAGCTCGGAGTACGGCCGCAACACCTTCGAGTTCGACATCAACAACTCGGTGAACGTCTCGTACGGTACCGCGAGCAAGACCTCGTTCTACGCCGGGCAGCTCGGTGCCAACCAGTGGACGAACAACCTCGACTTCGTGCAGGGGTTCAACGTCGGATTCGCGACACCGCTCAACGTCGCGTTTGGCGGCGAGTTCCGGCGCGACGGCTACTTCATCAAGCAGGGTGAGCCCGAATCCTACCTCGACGGCGGCCAGAAGATTCTCGACGGTCCGAATGTCGGCAAGCAGCCGGCGATCGGGTCGCAGGTGTTCCCCGGCTTCCGCCCGACGGACGCGATCAACACCTCGCGCAACAACGCCGCGGGCTACATCGATCTCGAGACGAATCCGATCACGCAGCTGACCCTCGGCGCGGCCGGTCGCATCGAGCACTACAGCGATTACAGCGGTGCGACGAGCACGGGCAAGCTCAGTGCGCGTTACGAGTTGATTCCAGGATACGCCATACGCAGTACGTTGAGCTCAGGGTTCCGCGCGCCGTCGCTCGGACAGACGTGGTTCTCGTCGACCGCGACAAACTTCCAGTTGATCGGCGGTGTCCTCACCCCGGTCGACAGCAAGACGTTCCCTGTCACCAGCCCGCAGGCGAAGATCCTCGGCGCCGAGCCGCTGAAGCCGGAGAAGTCAACGAACATCAGCCTCGGTGTGACCGCCGAGCCGTTCCGCAGCTTCACGGTCACCGCGGACGCATACCGGATCGACATCAAGGATCGTATCGCGCTGACCGGCAATTTTGTCGGTGACTCGGTGCGCATCAAGCTCGCCAACGCGGGGTTCCCGGGGATTGGCGGTGCGCGCTACTTCACGAACGCGATCGACACGCGGACCGAGGGGCTCGACGTCGTGGCGAACTACGGCTTCCTGCTCCCCGATGCGTCCACACTGCGATTCACCGGCGGGTACAACCGGAACTACACGCGCATCACGCGCATCACGAACACCCCGTCGGCGCTCTCGGCGCAGCAGGAAACGCTGTTCGATCGCGGTGAGCGTGGTCGCATCGAACATGGCCAGCCGGGGACGAACATCCACCTCGCGGCCAACTTCCAGCGTCGCGATTTCGGCTTCAACGTGAACTCGGTGCAGTACGGCAAGGTTGGCCTCTTCACCGCGTCAGACCCCACCGGCAAGTCCGACGAGACGCTTGGCGCGAAGTGGATCACCGACGTCGCCGCGTCCTACAAGTTCATGCAGCACGTGACGACGACGGTCGGCGCCGATAACTTATTCGACGTCTACCCGGACGAGAACATTGCGATTCTCTCGAACTCGGGGATCTTCCCGTACAGCGGCTACTCGCCGTTCGGTTACAACGGGCGCTACTACTATGTGAGACTCAGCCTGACGCGGTAGCCACGGCGGCTGGTCGAGCAGCACAACAAGCGCGGGCCGGGAGCATGTCTCCCGGCCCGCGCCTGCTTTGACCGGCCGTGTCACGTTGCCGCCTGACGGTGAGCGGCCCGACTTGCCTGGTGAGGACTTGGAACGGACTATCGCTCCGTCGAGATGACGAGGATGAAGCCGTCCGGATCCTTGAATCGGAAGACGCGCGCGCCCCACGGCATGTCGGTCGGTTCCATCATCAGCGGTTCGCCGGATGCCTTGATCCGGTTCGCAATCTCGTCGACGTTCTGCGCAGTGGTGATCTGCAGCGACATGCCGGCGCCCTTCACCCGGTCCATGCCACGGGCGCCATCGTCCTGCGTGAGGACCATCTGCACCGCGCCGGCCTTGAGCGAGACGGCGACGACCGTGCCCTCGCGCTCATGCTCCTGATCGACGGTGAAGCCGACGACGTCGCGGTAGAAGGCCACGCTCTTCGGCAGCTCCTTGACGGTCAGCGCGGCGGAGAGAGTACGCCCGCGAAGGGACTCGGGCTCGGCGCGCTTGCGGATGCCGCCGGGAACTGGTGGGTTGGTTGTCATGCGATCTCGGGGAGAGGGCTGGGCAGTGTGCCGACCGTTAGGCACTCGCTGCGGTGGCAGCGAACGTCCGCTGCCTTCCTCCGAACATACGCCCGAGCCGGTCCGTCGCCAGTTCAGTCGAGCGCGACCTCACCCTGATCTTCGCCATTCCAGTAGCTGACCACCGTCGGTGTCACCTTGATGAGGACGATGTCGTCGCTGTCCGGTCCCTCGTCGAACCAGCGCTCGAGCTCCTCGAGCCAGAGCTCCTCCTTCTTCTCGGCATCGCGCACGATCTCGGCCTCACCGCTCATCGCGATGAAGCGAAAGTTCCTTGTGTCCGCGTAGCTCAGCTGCACGCGCGCGTCCGACTCGATCTCCGCGACCTTGCGGGAGTCGGCAGCGCTGAAGAACCAGACGTCGCCGTCGAATTCAACCTCGCCGTTATTCGACATCGGTCGGGCACGGAGCTGTCCGTCGTCGGACTGCGTGGTCATCATGCAAAAGTCGAGATCGCTCATCATTTTCGCGATCTTCTTGATATTCGCTGCGCGTTTTGCCGCCATTGGATCCTTTCCCCGGCTGAGTGTCACGCCGTCCCCGGTGGACGCCGACACGCCACCAACATATCAAGAGCCGTGCTCAGGTCGCGGGATCGGTGGCCCGTCAGGCGCACCGCGGGCGAGCGGCCGTTTGGGTCCTGTCGTCCGATTAGATTGTCCGTTGCCGGCGCTTCGCGGCTCGTCCGATGACCAGTTCTGGAGTTGATGCATGCGCTGTCGCACGCTGCTCGCGAGCACGGTGGCCGTTGTTGGTTTCTGCGTCGGAGGGAAGACTGCGCAGGCACAGGGTGGGGGCGACCGCGCGTTCAACGTCTTCCTCGACTGCAGCGGCTTCTACTGCGACAACGAGTTCCTTCGCAGCGAGATCGTCAGCGTGAACTGGGTGCGCTTCCGGACTGATGCTGACGTGCACATTCTCGCGACGACGCAGCCGACCGGTGGTGGGGGGACGTACTACACCTTCGCCTTTGTCGGTCAGCGTAACTTTGCGGGGCTCGCTGACACCCTCACATGGATTGCACCACAGGCGAGCACAAGCGACGAGACGCGCCGCGGAATCGCGCGCACCCTGCAGCTCGGGCTGGTACGATATCTCGTGCGGAGCGGAGCGAGCGATCGGTTGACAGTCACGTTCGCGCCGGCGACCAGTGCGAGCACCCCCGCTGTCGCGACGCGCGATCCCTGGCATGCGTGGGTATACTCGCTCGGCGCACGTGGCAACCTGTTCCGCGAGGAGAACTACAAGAACGTCAATCTCAACGGGCGGGTCTCGGCGAAACGGATCACGGATCGCTGGAAAACGGTGCTGTCCGCAAACGAGAACGTTTCGAAGACAAGGTATGGGTTCAACGGCGAAGTCTCCGAGTTCGTGCGGCGCGGATACGAGGCGGATGTCCTGCAGGTGAAGAGTCTCGGCGACCATTGGGCGGCCGGCCTTCGCGGGGAATTCAGCTCATCGACTTTCCTGAATGAGCGCGTCGCGGCGCGACTCACGCCGGCAATCGAGTACGACATTTTTCCCTACGCCGAATCGACACGGCGCCAGCTCCGGCTGCAGTACGGCGTCGGCCTGAGCACGTTCAGCTACTACGACACCACTCGGTTCGATAAGCTGCACGAGACGCTTCCGGTCCAGACCTTCACGACCGTCTTCGGGCAGCGGCAGACGTGGGGTTCGATGAACGCCGGCATCGAGGCGGTAAGCTACCTCAGCGATCTCGCACGACGACGAATCAGTTATTCGCTCGGTGCGGATGTCAGGATCGTGAAGGGGCTCAGCGTCAACTTCTCCGGCGGTTACGAGTCGATCCACGACCAGTTCTTCATCCCGAAGGAAACGATCTCGCGCGACCGTGCGCTCCTCCGCCAGACGCAGCAGACGACGCGGTTCAGCCAGTTCCTCTTCGTCGGGCTGAACTACTCATTCGGGTCGGTGTTCAACAACGTCGTCAATCCGCGGTTCAGCGACAGCGGGAATGGCTTCTTCTTCGTGAATTGACGGGGCGCAATCACTCGCGCGACGGACTCCCCTCACCGTCACCCGGAGTACTCGCCAAGCGTTCCCACCTCCAAACCGGCCCGTCATCGGGATCGATGACATCGCCGGCGAAGCTGAAGCCGCATTTCACGAGGACCCGTGTCGACGCGTTAGGTAGTGGGAGGGTGTGGGCGCGGAGCGTTTGAACGAGCCCGCTGTTGATCGCCCATTCAATGATGCCTCCCGCTGCCTCGGTGGCGTAGCCGCGTCCCTCGAAATCGGGAACAATCCCGTACGCGATCTCGGCAACGCCGGCTGCGTCGGGCCGACCCTTGAAGCCCGCCCCGCCGACAACCATGCGACGATCGCGATCGACGACCGAAAATCCGAATGTCCAGGGATCTGCAACGTGCAGCGCGCGCAGGCTTTCGAGGAATGCGGTGGAAAGTTCGTCGGAGACAAAAAACTCGCGCAGTCCCGGCGCCGCCGCGAAGCCGCTGAGCCCGGGAAAACGATCGGGCGCCTCGATCAAGGCGAGAATGTGCTGGGGCGCGAGCGGCGATAGCTGAAGACGCCGGGTCTCGATCACGACGCTCGCGCCGTCGCTCACGGCTGCGCGTCGCGCGCGCGCTCGAGGGCGGCGATGTCGATCTTCGTCATCTTGAGCATCGCCTGCGTGGCTCGCTGCGCGCCGGCGGCGCTTCCGCCGCCGAAGATCGCGCCCATGTTGCTCGGCACCACCTGCCACGACAGTCCATACCGATCCTTGAGCCAGCCGCAGCGCTGCGCCTTCGGATCCCCGCCAGCGCCGAGCTTGTCCCAGTAGTAGTCGATGTCCTCCTGCGATGCGCAGCTCACCTGGAAGGAAATCGCCTCGTTGAACTTGAAGGCGGGCCCGCCATTCAACGCCGTGAATGCCTGTCCCTCGAGCTCGAACGCGACAACCATCACCGACCCGGCCGACTGCTTCTGCGCCTCGGATCCGGATTTTCCATAACGCGAGACCATCGTGATTCTAGAATTCCTGAAAATCGAGGTATAGAACTGCGCTGCCGGCTCTGCTTCGTCGGCAAACCACAGGCAGGGCGTCAGGCGGGTACTGGTGATCACGATGCCTCCGTTGCTGGTTCGATTGCGTTGTGTCGAGCCGAGCGCGCGCTCACGGTGTCAGGTGGCGGGTGGCGACGTCCATCCCGGCGGCGCCTCGGGCCAGACTGCATCGGGGCTTGCCGGCGCCGGCTGGTCAGGGCCGAGTCGTTGCGGATCGATGTTCGCGGCGATGAAATTCTCCGGCGCGACGGGACTGCCCGCCAGACGACGAAGCATCGCGAGTTGGCCGGCGTGAGTCATCGCGTCGGCGAATGGACCTTGCAACATCTGCTCCGCGGTGACCGCACCGCGCAGCAGATCTCCACGCTCGAGATGCCCGCTCAACAGCATGAGCATCTGGTGAAAGCGGTCGACCTCCGCCTGCAGCGAGTCGAGCGGATCTGGCCAGTAGCTGCCGCCGATGAAAAATGTGCGCGCGTATCCAAGCACGCTGGTCATGTGCCTGACGAGCCATGCGGGAGAACGCACGCCCTCCGCTGCGATGTAGTCACCAAAATTCGCCGGTGCATCGCGCAGCGCCTTCTGCGTACGATAGGCCAACGCGGCGAGAAAATGCCGGAGCATTCGCTGCTTGTCGTTCACCGTCGCACTCCGTCGTGAAAGTCTACCGTCCGATCGCCTTGTAGAATATCGTCGTCGGGCAGAAGGGACCGTCAGGCATCAGTGCATAATCCGGAATTTCCCCAACGCGCTGCCATCCGGCGCGCAGGTACAGCCGCTCGGCGTCGCTCCCGCTTACGGTATCGAGCACGAGCAGCGTCTTTCGCTCGTCGTGGGCAACCGTCTCGACCCGCTCCATCAATCGGCCGGCGACGCCGCGGCGACGGGCGCTGCGGTGCACCAGCATCTTGGCGACATCAGCGCGGTGCGGCTGGTTCTCTGGCTGTGCGAGGATGAGCTGCACCGTGCCGACAATGTGCCCGTCGCCGTTCTCGGCAACGAGCAGTGCGCGTTCGCCACGAGCCACGCCATCGGCGACGCTCCACCAGAACCGGAGCGCCTTCTCCATGGTCATCGGGTGCATGAAGCTGACGGACGCACCGCCATCGACGCAATCCTTCAACAGCTCGGCGAGTGACGGCATGCAGCCGGCCGCATCATCGGCGCCGACTCGTCGCACAACGCTATTGTCGAACGTCGCAGTCACGAGTGCGTCGCCTATCCGCCGGCGATGTCCGCTGACGACGCGTGAATGTGCACGACGCGCCATCCACCGGGCTGTCGGCGCACGACCACCGTCCGTCGCGCCAGCTCGCCCGGATTGCGGACGAGAAACGAAATCACCGCGACGTCTCCATAGAGCTGCAGGTGCAGGTCGAGCGGAACGAGTGGCGGCGGGAGCGGTGGTTGCGGAGTGCCGGCTGGCGGATGGGAGTAGGCAAACCCTCGACGAAAGACCGCTTCGACAGCAGCACGGCCGGCGCGCTCCGGCGGGAGGGGCCGGTCGAAGAACACCGTGATGTCGTCAGCGAATGTCGCGCGGAAGGCCTCGAAGTCGCGTGCATTGAACGCCGCGAGATAGCGGTCAAAAAATGCACAGAGGTCGGCCGGGCCGTCGCAATCCGATCCTCGGCCAGCGAGCGAGATGTCATTGGCGCGCGGTACGACGGCACGTGACGTCCGCACTGACCGCTGTGCCGCGGCGCCCGCCGGGGCAGGCACCCCGCCTAACGCGAGCACTGTTGCGAGCAGACCGCTCGAGACGGCGAGACTGCGGACAGAGAAGAGGATACGAGGCAACAGGCACCATCCGCGGGAAGTGAGCTGCTAATTCCGCCCGGACCGCGCAACGCGTCAAGAGGCGGGTTCGTACTGCCGCTCGCCCAGCGAAAACCTTGTTCAGGTGGGTATCGTTAGCGAGAAGGAATCACGACCGATCCATCAAATGCGCGTCGGGACATGGAGCGCGCGCCGCTCGCGACAAACGGAATGCAACTCGGTATCGACAGTTTCGCCGCGCTGCTGAGCGGCGGCACCGGTCCAGAAGTCACGGCGAGCGACGCCCTTCGACTGCTCGTCGATCGCATCGTGCACGCTGACGAGGTCGGGCTCGACGTCTTCGGAATCGGGGAACATCATCGCGCGGAATTCCTCGATTCCGCGCCGTCGGTCATTCTCGCCGCCGCTGCGGCTCGGACGAGCCGGATCCGACTGACGAGCGCCGTGAGCGTGCTCAGCGCGGTCGACCCGGTGCGCGTCTTCCAGCAATTCGCGACGCTGGACCTGCTCTCGCGCGGACGCGCCGAGATGGTCGTCGGCCGCGGCTCATTCACCGAAGCGTTCCCGCTCTTCGGGATTCCGCTGCCGGAGTACGACGAGCGATTCGCGGAGAATCTCGAACTGCTGCTCGAAATTCGCGCCAGCGAACGCGTTCACTGGTCGGGCAAACATCGTCCGCCGCTCACCGGCCAGGGAGTCTATCCGCGCCCGATGCAGGCACGCCTGCCGATCTGGCTCGGTGTCGGTGGTACTCCGGAATCGTTCGCGCGGGCGGGCGTGCTCGGGCTCCCGCTGATGGTGGCGATCATTGGCGGGCAGACGCACCGCTTCCGGCCGCTGGTCGATCTCTATCGCGAGGCGGGACGTCGCGCCGGTCACCCGCCGGAGCGATTGACGGTCGGGATGCATGCGCTGGGCTACGTCGCCGCGACCAGCGAACTGGCGCACGAGGAGTTCTTTCCCGGCTACGCCCGCACCTTCACGAAGACCGGTCGTGAGCGCGGTTGGCCACCGGTCACCCGTGCACACTTCGACGCGCTGGTCCGTCCCGACGGCGCGCTGCTCGTCGGCGGTCCCGACGAGGTGACGGAAAAGATCCTTCGCCACAGTGAAGCGTTAGGCGGGCTGTCGCGGGTGAGCTTGCAGATGGACGTCGCGACGCTGCCGCATGCGCGCCTCCTCGAGTCAATCGAGCTGCTCGGCAGTCGCGTCGCGCCGGCGCTGCGCGGACCAGTAGTCGCGGATGATCACGCCTAACGACGGGACGCAGGTTAACTTTCCAGCACGGGGCGCGCTACCACGCGCTGCAGCGCGATCGCCCCGCCGACGCATGTTGCCCCGGACCCGCTCTACCGTGACCCACCGAAGGATTCTCATTGTCAGCGGTGACGACATCGTCGCCGACGAGCTCGCCCAGCAGCTGACCAGCCTCGGATATGAATGTTCCGCGGCGGCAGCAGCCGGGCCGGACGCTGTCCTCCATGTCGCCGCGCCGGCGAACGCGGGCAGCCAGGCCGCCGGCCCCGCTCGGGCCGCCGCGCCTCCCGTGGACACGATACCAGCGCGCGAACTCGAGGATCGTTTCTTCGCCGTGTCGATCGACATGCTCTGCTTCCTCGACTTCGACGGCCACTTCAAGCGCCTGAACGCGGCGTGGGAACGGACGTTGGGCTTTTCGCGAGAAGAACTGATGGCGCGACCGTTCATCGAGTTCGTTCACCCCGACGATCGGGAGCGCACGCTCAAGCAGAACGCTTCGGTGCGAGCCGGAAGCAACGCGGTGGCGTTCGAGAATCGCTACCTCTGCAAAGACGGCTCGCATCGATGGCTGCGCTGGAATGCGGCGCCGGACAGCGACGAGAACGTGATCTACTCCGTGGCGCGCGATATCACCGCGAGCAAGCAGGCGGAGGAGGAGCGCGAACAACTTGTCCGCGAGCTGCAGGCTGCGCTGACCGAGGTCAACACGTTGCGCGATATCCTGCCGATCTGTTCATACTGCCGGCGGATCCGCGACGACGAGAACTACTGGCACTCCGTCGAGGGCTACATCGCCCACCACACTTCGACACAGTTCAGCCATGGGATCTGTCCGAGCTGCATGGACACGCTGGTCGAGACGCACCTCGGTGATGCAAAGGGGCGTTAGGCGCCGAGCGTGTGGTCGCCGCATGTTGTGGTCGGCGGTGCCAGCCGGCGGGGGCGATAGCCGAACGCGATCAGCAGCGTCATCACGGCCAGCGCGACCCAGCCAAGCCGGCGCGGCCTCGCCGGTGGCGTAACCACCTGCTCGAAGATGGGCGCGGAAGGCGTTGTCAGGAACGCATTGCCTAACGCGCCGCGTTCGGCAGCGGCGTGCTGATGCCGAATGGCCAGCGCCGCGTCCGCCACGACCAGAGAAGGAATGCGACGAACCCGGCCGCCAGCACCCCGACACCGAATACGATCACCTCGGCCTGGGTCGTCGCGAACACGAAGATCCAACCGAGCAGCGCAACGAGCGCCGGCAGGGGATACAGCCACATGCGATACGGCCGCGGCATGTCGGGCGCCCGACGGCGAAGCAGGATCAGTCCGAACACCTGCCCGATGAACTGGACCAGGATGCGCGTGACGATGAGCGCGTCGATGACGGTGCCCAGCGAGAAAAAGCCCGCGATGATCGAGATCACCCCGAGCACGAGCAGCGAGACGTAGGGAAAATCCTTCGTTGGATGCAGGCGTCCGAACACGCGAAAGAAATAGCCGCTCTCCGCGGCCGCGAATGGGATGCGTGAGTAGCCAAGGAGCAGCGCGAACACCGAGCCGAAGGTCGCCCAGAGCACGAGCAGCGTGAATGCCGTCGCCACCCGCGCACCGTAGATCTTCTCCATGAAGACCGACACGATGAAGTTCGACTCGAGGTGTTCAGCCGCCGGCACGAACTCGCGCCACGGCACGACGCCGATCACCGAGAGGTTGATGCCGAAGTAGATCGCGGCCACCGCGGCTGTGCTGATGAGGATCGAGCGCGGGATGACGCGTCCCGGATCTCGCACTTCATCGCCAATGTAGCAGACGTCGTAATAGCCGAGGTAGTCGTAGATCCCGATGCGCGCCGCCGCGCCGAGGCCGAGAAAGAAGCCGAGCGAGAACTTGAATGCGCCGGGTGGAAAGTCGAACGCGATGTGCCGGTCAAAGTGCATTGCGCCGGTGACGATCACCGCGAGCACGGTGACCAGCGTCCCGACCCAGAGCGAGACGGTGATCTTCGCCAGTGAGTGGATCCGCCGGTAGAGCAGCACGATGTTGACGACGCCGACGAGCGTGACGAGCGCGATCGTGCCGCTGCGCGTCATGGTCTTCCAGATGTAGCCCGTGTAGCTGGCGAAGCCGATGTAGCCGGACGCGATCTCGAGTGGGCCGCTGAGCACGAACTGCCAGACGAAGAGGAACGCCATCAGCCGCCCGAAGCGCTCGCGTCCGAACGCTTCTCGCAGGTAGTGGAAGGATCCGCCTGACCCCGGCATCGCCGCGCCGAGTTCACTCCAGACCATTCCGTCACCGATCACGATGACCAGCGCGACGAACCAGCCGAGCAGCGCCTGCGGTCCGCCTAACGCTGACATGAGCAGCGGGATCGTGATGAACGGCCCGACGCCGATCATGTTCGTCATGTTCAGCGCCGTCGCCGGGAGGAGCGTGAAGCGCCGGGCGAGGCGGGGTTGGTTGGCTGGAGGTCCGATCGCCGGCGGCGCGCCGCTCGACCCGCCCGCGTCGCTCACGCGCTGATGCTCTCGAGGCCAACTCGACGGACGAGTGGGCGGTAGCGCGGATCGGTCCGGATAGGATCGAGTCGGGGGTGCACGCGCAGCAGGATCATTCCCGACGCGCGCTCGTCAATCGCTACATCGAGCCAGCGAAACGCGTCGTCCGCGTCGCCGAGACTGGCGTGGAGCGCAGCGATTCCCCACGCGGAGACAACACGGCGGCCACGCGCCTCGGTGAGTTCGGCGAGGATGCGCCGTGCCGCGGCCACGTTGCCGGAGGCTGCTTCGACGTGCGCGAGGCCGAAGGATGGTCCGGCCACACCGCCCGACAAGCGCCGGCCCTCTTCGTATTCGGCGCGAGCTTCGTCGAAACGTCCAAGCGCCTCGAGCGAACGCGCGAGGTCGGTGTGGGCGCCGTCGAATCGCGAGTCCAGCTCGAGTGCCATCCGGTAGTGGACGACAGACTTCTCGTACTCGCGCGCGAAGTAGTACGCGTCGCCAGCCCCGGTGCGGATGAACATCGAGAGCGGATCGAGACTCACTGCCTTGGTCATCGCGGCGATCGCTTCCGCGTGGTGCTCGAACGCGTAGAGCACCCGCCCCAGCCTGTCGTGTGCGGCGGGCAGGCCGGGGTTCAGCTGGATGGCCTGCCGCAGCGCATGCAGCCCGCCGACCAGGTCGCCGGAGTGGGACAGGATGACGCCAAGCGCAGCGTGCGCATCGGCGAGCAGGGGATCGAGTTCGAGCGCCTTACGCGCCGCGGCTGTGCCAGCCGCGATCGCATCAGCGGCGGGCGCCATTCCGCGAAGAGCGCGGACAGCGTGACAATCGGCCACCACCGACCACGCGGCGGCGAGCGTCGGGTCGAGCTCCAACGCGCGTCGCGCATGGCGAAGTGCGAGTTCCACGGCCTGCGGCGACGCGGCAAAGAACGAGTGGCGACTCTTCAGCAGTTCGAGATGTGCCTCGGGGTTCACTGCGCGCCGCTCGGCAAGCTGCGTCGCTTCCGTCGGCGTCAATTGAATCGCGATCTCCCGCGCCACGGTCTCGGCGAGTTCGCTCTGCAGGCCGAGGACGTCTTCGAGATCGCGGTCGTAGCGGTCGGACCATAACGTCGTGTCGGCCGACGCGGAGACCAGTTGCACCGTCACCCGCACCCGATTGCCGAGCAGCAGCGCCGAGCCTTCGAGCACTGCGTCGACATTCAGCTCACGGGCGATTTCGGGGAGCGAGAGCGTGGTTCCCTTGTATCGCATCGCCGACGTCCGCGAAATGACGCGGAGCGCCCGAATCTGCGCGAGGTCGGCAATGATCGCCTCGGTGATGCCATCGGCGAAATACTCCTGGGCGACATCGCGGGAAACGTTGCGAAAGGGCAGGACCGCGATCGCGCGAATTACCCGATTGGCCGGCGGCGCATGCCTAACGTTTGAGCCATGGTCGCGCAGGCTGCGCAGCGACGCCGCAACCAGCGCCGCCGACGCGGGGCGCTGTGCGGGATCCTTCTGCAGGCACTCGCTCACCAGCTGGTCGAGCGCCGCGGGTGCGTCCGGACGGATCGACCGCACGCTCGGCGGTGCGTTGTTGATGATCGCGAACATCAGGGCCTCGGGACGCGGCTTGTTGAAGGGCCGCTGGCCGGTCACCATTTCGAAGAGCATGACTCCCATTGCGTAGATATCGGTGCTCGCATTATCGGCCTCACCGAAGAGCTGCTCGGGAGACATGTAGGGCAACGAACCGAGGATCATCCCGGTCTGCGTGAGTCGTCCAGTGGCTGCGCCTTCAGTGAGCAGCATGGCCAACCCGAAGTCGAGAATTTTTGGTTCCCCCTCCGCTGTCAGCATGACGTTGCCGGGCTTGAGATCGCGATGGAGCACGCCGTGGCGATGCGCGTTTTCGAGTGCCTCGGCGATCGCTGCCCCGAGATGGAGCGCGCGATCGAGGGAAAGCTGGCCCGAGGCAATGCGGGACTCGAGTGTTCCGCCCCCGACATATTCCATCACCAGGAAGTCATAACCGTCCTGGGCGTCGAAGTCGAAGACCGTCGCCAACCCGGAGTGCGAGAGGCGGGAAAGAACGAGCGCCTCACGGTGAAATCGCTCGCGCGTGGTCGCATCGACGAGCGCGGTCTGCAGGAGCAGCTTGATCGCGACGATCCGGTCGAGCCGAGCATCGTGGGCCTTCCACACCTCGCCCATGCCGCCCTCGCCGATTCGTTCGACAATGCGGTAGCGACCGAGAATCGTCCCCGGGCCAACCGATGGTCTCTCACTCGATGAGACGCGTTCTCCCGCCGTCACTCGTTCCGCGCTGGGCTCGGGCCGTCCGCCTGTTGCATCGCCTTAACGCCTTTCAATTCGCGCCAGGTGACGAGGATAATGTGGTTGTCGCGCAGCGCCTGCTTGAACTCCGGACTCGTTACGACATCGTAGTCGCGCTGCCGCCACGCGGCGCCGTAATCCGGATGATTGACGGTCACCGCCTCGAGCTCGCTGTCGTCGTGTCCGAGGTGAACGATCATCTCGGTGAGCCCCGGCTTGAGGTTGGCAATCGCCGCCAGGTAGAACGCCTTCCACTGCGCGCGCGGCACCTCAGGTCCGGCCATGACGACGGTGTCGAGCAGCCCGTCGCTCAGCTGGATCGGCAATTGTGGCGTGGTGCGCGGGTCAGCGCGCAGCGCGAGAAAGGGGAGATGATAGTCACGGGCCACCTTCACGTAGGTCGCGACGAGCTCGGGGCGGGAGAACAAGGCGCCCATGTGGCTGTCGAGGTGCGTCGGGTGGATGCCTAACGCGAGCGCGCGCTCGACCTGGGCGCGGATCTCCCGTTCGACCTCGGCGAGCTTCGCGGTGTGCGCGAGGTCGTCGCGCGGGAAGGCACCGGTCGAGTCGAGCAGGCTCGAGACCTGGTCGGCTGCGGCGACGCTTCCCCATCGATACGTCTCCCATTCGCTGGTCACGGTGAGATGGAGGCCAAGGTCCGCGTTCGGATGCGCGCGGGCCCAGGCCGCGACCTCGGCGATCCACGGGGTCGGCACCATGATGCTCGCCGACGAGATTGCGCCGCGGTCGAGCGCGTCGAAGCTCGCCATGTCCACCGAGTGCGCGACGGCGAGGTCGTCAGCGTGGAGGATGAGCAGCTTCGAATTGGCGGGATGCCCGAGGCGCTCGGCGATGCTGCGCGTCTGCGCGGGGAGGGAAGTTGCGAGGAGAAAGAGGAGCGACGTCCAGAGGAGCGATTGCATTGGAGGCCGGTGAGATCGTGGAGGGGTGTGGCGAGGCGTGACGCAACGGTAGCGGCACGGCGGGCGGGGGGGAAGGGACGCGGTGCTTTCGCGCGCCGGAAAAAGCCTGCCTAACGGCCGCCGGCAAGTGAAGAAGGGCCGCGGCATTGCCGCGGCCCTTCCGGTAATCGACTCACATCGTTCGCCGATCCCTGCCTCAGTAATACACTACCGCCGCCGATGCCTTGCCGGACGTTACGCGATCAGCACCACCAAGGATCAGTACGTGCCCCTTGCCAGTTGCGTCGGCGAAGGAGAGCGCGGCCTCATTGTACAGCGAGTAGCCGAGGACCCCGGCGATCGTGTTCGTACCGGTCGCGCCCTGCCACCCGCCAACGGTGCCGTCCGAGTTGAGTGTCGCATAGCTGTTCTCACTCGAACCCGGCGATCCGCCATAAACTCCGGAGCTCGTGAGCAGTGCGCCACCCGCGGCGACGGTCGAATGTTTCGAGCGCGCCTTACTCAGGCTGCTCAGCGTCGTCCACCCGGCAGACGTTAACGACCCATCGCGCAGGTTGATCGTTGCGGCGTAGGTGCTCGCCGCTTCGGTCCCCGTAGCGGTGTTCAACACCGGGGTGACGCTGCCCGTCTCGCCGCCGACCGCGTAGAGATACGGACCGAATTGGGCGAGCGACAGATATCCGGATGCTGCTGGAATCGCCGCGAGCGACTCCCACGCGCCGAGCGTCCCGTCGGCGTGCACCCGCGCACGGTACGAAGTCGCAAGCGGCGCGTTGGTGGCGGTTGCGCCACCGACGAGATACACGTATCCGCGGAATACGGCGCCACTGGCCGAGTGCATTGCAACCGGCAGCGGCGTCGTTGTCTGCCACGCGGTGAGCGAGCCGTCGAGCGCGATCCGGCCACTATAGACTGTGTTCACGGTCTGGCCGGCTGCGTCGATCCCGCCGACCGCGAACAGGTACCCGGCCGTGGTCGCCGTATCGAGTGGTGCCGTATATCCAGTTGCGGCAACTGTTGTCTGGTACGCGCGCGGCTGCGGAAGCGCAGTCGCCGCAGTCCATGCGCTCATCGCGCCGGTGCTCTGCGGCTGCGCGCGGTAGACCAGCGTCGTCGCGGTGTTGGTCGCGTCGGCACCGCCAACGGTGAAAACGTGACTCGTGCGCGCACCGCCGGAGGAAACAGGAACGTACGCAGCGCCGAGTCCCTGCAATGCCGTTGGCAAGTCGGTTGTCCGCGCCCAGACGATGGTATTCGGGCTGAACGCAACGCTCGACACCAGCGAAAACGGGACGGGATTGCTGACGCCGCCCGCAGTCTGCACCGTGATCGTTGCATCGGTGCTGATGCTCGCCGGCACCGTCGTCACGACGAACGACGAGGACCAATCGGTGGTCGGATTCGCAATCGTTGCCTGCACCGCGGCGCCGCCGCCGACCGGCGTAAAAAGTATCTTGCCGCCTGCCGCGTCACCCAGGTTCGCACCTTCGATCAGGATGGTCATGCCGACGAGTCCCGTCGGGCGCGGGACTCCGTTGACGGCGCTGACGGTCGGCGCGAGGGGGCGCGGCGCGGTTGAGCCTCCGCCGCTCCCGCAGGCACCGAGCGTCGCAAAGAGGCCTGCGGCCAGCGGCACGGTGAGACGATTCATGCGACTGATGAACATGACGTTAGGCATGGATCCTCCGAACATTCGGGCATTGCTACCGGCGCGACGGTCGTCGTCGTCGGCTGGTCACGAGAGCGATTCGTTGTCTTATGATGACGAGGCCCCCGATTCGCCCGGCACATAAACCGAGAATGACAGACGCACCCGCGAATGTTGACGGGTCGGATGTCGTACGATGGGAACGCTCCCTGCTTTGGCCACACCAACCGAGCGGATTAACGGACCGCGAACCATCACAACCACCGGAGGGTCAGTGCGCATGCGGAACCGAACACGAATCGTCGCAGCTCTCATGCTGGTCGGGACCAGCGCAGGTGCTGTTGGTTGTGGCGGCCACGAGACATCCGCCAACACGGCGGGCGGAGACGTCGCGGCGAGTCCAAATCCCGCGGCAACCACGGCGGCGCCAGCAGCGGCCCCCGCACCCGCACCTCATCGCGGCACGCTTGCCGGCGCGGCGGTGGGCGCGGTTGCCGGCCACGCGCTCGGCGGTCATGCGGTGCTCGGCGCTGCCGCCGGCGCAGTCGTTCAGCACGAGCGGAACAAGCATCGGTAGCCTCCCACTGCACCGACGTCGGCCAGCGAGCCGGCGTCGGCGCAGCGGTGTACCATTGAGTGGTGCCTCGGCCGTCGTGGCATCCGTTCGCGTGTTGTTTCCGCGTAGCTGACTGCAGGAATACGCTGGAACATCACCCTCACCGCGCCGAGTCCGATCATCGCTCTCAATTATCCGCGCGGCGCGTATCGTCGTCGTTCGCACCCGCGTACCAACGCGTTGGTCGTCGTCGTCCTGAGTTGCTTGATAGGTGTGCGGACAGCCGGCGCGCAGCGAGTCGGCTCGCGCACGCCGTTGGACACGGCCACGCTCGTCGGCGAATCAACGGTGCATGCGCCACTGATTACCCGTCGCGATCTCGTCGTCGGGACGATGGCGATCGCGGTGACGGCGGCCGTCGCCCACTTCGACCGGCAGAGTGCCGCCTTCCTGCAGGCGCCGCGCTTGCAGCGAATGTCTGACCTGCATAGCGCCGCGCGCGACGCAGCGTTCATCGGCGGGCCCGGTCCGTTTCTCCTCGGCGGCGTCCTCTTTGCGGGCGGGCGCCTAACGTCTTCCGAATCGGTTGCCGACGTCGGGCTTCACCTCACTGAAGCCGTCGTGCTGGCGGCGACGATCAATGGGGTTGCGAAGGGAATTTCCGGTCGCGCGCTGCCGCAGGCGTCGGCGGATCCTGACAATATCGAATTTGGCCGCGGGTTTCACCGTGGCAACGGGCCGTACGTCTCGTTTCCATCGGGCCATACTGCGGCCGCCTTCGCGATGGCCGCGGTGCTCACCGGCGAGACGGGGCGGTTGCATCCGGAACTCGCGCGGTTCGTCGCGCCGATTGCGTACGGCGGCGCATCGGTGATCGGCCTCGCCCGGATGTACCAGAACGTCCATTGGGCAAGCGACCTTCCGATCGCGGCGCTGATCGGGACGTGGAGCGGAATGGCGGTTGTTTCGCATCAGCATGGCCATCCACGAAACTGGATCGACCGCTGGTTGCTCAGCACGAACGTGGGCCCGGCGGGGCACGGCGGCATCGCGCTCACCTGGTCGCTGCCGGCGACTGGTGGGCCCCCGTCGTCGTCGCCTAACGGTAGCGGGGAGACGCGGTGAACGGGCCCCTGCCAACGAGCCGGCGATTTCGCTTCGCGATGCTCGCGACCGTCATCCTGATGGCGGGGACACCGCGCGTCGGGTTTCCGCAGATGAGCGGCCCCGGCGCGGCGACGCAGCCCGCGCCAGCGCTGCCCTTCAGTGCCGGCGAAGTCGCGGCCTACGCGGTCAGCTTCGGCATTCTCCACGTCGGCAATGGCAGCATGACGCTGACCGCCGGCGACACGGTGCGCGGCCATCCGGTGTGGCATGCGGTGTTCGTCATGAACGGCGGCACACTCTTCTTCAAGGTGCATGACCGGATCGAGAGTTGGTTCGATGTCTGCACGCTGTCGTCGCTTCGCTTCGCTCAGAAGCTGCACGAGGCCGGGTATCGGGCGGACCGGGGGTTCGAAATCTACCCCGACCGGGCGACGTACCAGCAACGCGACAAGAGCGAGCGCCCGTCGGTACCGGCGCCGCTCGACGATGCGTCATTCCTTTACTTCATCCGCACGCTGCCTCTGGAGCTGGGACATCGGTATGAGTTCCGGCGCTACTTCCAGCCGGAGGGCAACCCGGTGGTCATCCGAGTGGTTCGGCGCGAGCGCGTGACGGTGCCGGCGGGCACTTTTGACGCAGTGGTCGTCCAGCCGCAGATCACGACACAGGGGATTTTCTCCGAGAAGGGTCACGCCGAGGTCTGGATCTCGACCGATCCCAGTCACGTGATCCTGCAGGTGAAGTCGCAACTGGCATTTGGTTCGATCAACCTGTACCTGTCGCGGTTCACGCGCGGCGCCGGCGCGGCCATCGAGCGTTAGGTAGAGCGTCCGGGCGCGGTTGCGTGGCGCTTGTGCGGGGACGGGCGCGATGCCATGTCCCGTTCGCCGAGACACCGACCCGCCGCCAACGATGATGATACCGACCCGCGAACGCAGTCGCCGAATTACCGCTGTCTATCGCGCACGAGCGAGAAGTATCGCCGCGCTGCGCACGCTCACCGCGACGACCGTCGCGATCGTCTGGGCTTGTACTGCCGGTAGCCGCGCCGCTTCACCGCCGCCGCGCCCCGCTGCGACCGCCCCACTCCCGGGCGCGCCGGCTACGCATGCGCCTAACGCTGACCCGTCGGTCGACTGGCCGGTCACCGGTGGCGCAGCGGAGAACGACCGCTACTCCGCACTCGACCAGATCAATCGCGCAAACGTCAGGCAGCTGCGGGTGGCGTGGGTCTACCACACCGGCGACGCGCCGGCCAGCGTCCGCACCGAGATCCAGGCGACGCCGATCGTCGTCCACGGGGTGCTCTATACGACAACCCCTGCGCTGGCCGTCGTCGCGCTCCGAGCGGACGACGGCGTTCTCCTCTGGCGCTTCGATCCGTTCGCCGGTCGCTCGCGTGAACCGCACGTCAACCGCGGCGTTTCCTTCTGGGCCGATGGCAGCGACCGTCGGGTCTTCTTCACCGCCGGCCGCCGGCTGTACGCACTGGACGCGAATACCGGACACCCGGTCGCTGCGTTCGGCGACGTCGGCTCAGTCGACCTCGGCGCCGCGCTCGGTCGTTATATCGGGGATGCGTTCATCATCGCGTCGAGTCCGGGTGTCATCTACCACGACCTGCTGATTCAGGGGACGCGGGTCGGCGAAGGCGAGGGATCGGCACCAGGTCACGTGCGCGCCTACGATGCACGCACGGGACAAATTCGCTGGACTTTCCACAGCATCCCACAACCGGGTGAAGACGGATATGACAGCTGGCCCGCTGACGCATGGCGGACGGCGGGCGGTGCGAACTCGTGGGCTGGCATGGCGGTCGACACCGGGCGCGGCATCGTCTACGTCCCCACCGGCTCGGCGACCCCGGACTTCTACGGCGGCGCTCGCGTCGGCGCGGACCTCTACAGCAACACACTGCTCGCGCTCGATGCCGCGACAGGGAAGCGCATCTGGCACTTCCAGACCGTGCACCACGACATCTGGGACCGCGACCTCCCGGCCGCGCCGAATCTCGTTACCGTTAGGCACAACGGGCAGAGCGTCGACGCCGTCGCCCAGATAACGAAGACGGGGTTCGTGTTTCTCTTCGATCGCGAGACGGGCCAACCGCTGTTTCCCGTCGAGGAGCGCGCCGTGCCCGCGTCCGACCTGATCGGTGAGCGGGCGTGGCCGACGCAGCCCATTCCGCTGACCCCCGCTCCCTTCGCCCGCCAGACGATGATCGAGTCGGACCTCACCGACCGGACGCCGGACGCGCACGCGGCGGTGCTGGAGCGCTTCCGAACGCTGCGCAACGACGGGCTGTTCACCCCGCCGAGTCGCGAGGGCTCGATCGTGTTGCCGGGCTTCGACGGAGGCGGGGAGTGGGGCGGTGCAGCGGTCGATCGCGAGACGGGGGTGCTGTACGTAAACGCGAGCGACGTGCCCTGGATCGCAGCGATGCGCGAGGCGCGACCGTCCGCGCAGAAAACCCGCGCACGCGACGGAGCGGCGGTGTACGCGACCAGCTGCGCGGGCTGCCACGGTGTGGACCGTGGCGGCGATGGCGATCGCGTGCCTTCGCTCATCGACATCGCCGCCCGCCGCTCCGCGAGTGAGATGCGAAACATCATCGAGCGCGGGCGTGGCTTCATGCCATCGTTCGCCAGCCTGCCCGACGGGGAGAAGCGCGCCGTCGTCGCCTACCTGCGAAGCAGGCACGTATCGCCGCGCGCTCACGCGTTAGGCGCGAGCAGTGCGGCGTCGCGACCGTCAGCCGACTCGCCCCACGCCGCCGAGCCGGTAGCGGCACTTACGCAGTCCGCGAAAGCGCCATACGAATTCGCCGGCTACGAGCGATGGAAGGATCCTGAGGGCTATCCGGCGGTGAAGCCGCCGTGGGGCACACTCAGCGCGATCGACCTCGCCACGGGTGCCTATCGCTGGCGAATCCCCCTCGGCGAGCATTCGGAACTGACGGCGAAGGGAGTTCCGCCAACGGGAACGGAGCAGTACGGCGGACCGATCGTCACCGCGGGCGGACTCGTGTTCATTGCTGCGACGACGGATGCCAGGTTCCGCGCCTTCGACAAGACGACGGGCGCACTGCTCTGGGAGGCACCGCTGCCCGCGGCCGGGTTCGCGACACCGAGCACCTACGCGGTCGGCGGCCGCCAATACGTGGTCATCGCCGCCGGCGGTGGAAAACTTGGCACGACATCGGGCGATGCCTATGTCGCGTTTGCGCTGCCCTAGCACACCCGCCAAGGAGGAGTATGGCGTTAGGCAGTCGGGTCCCGCCTGGCGCTCGCACGCTCGGACAGCAGGCGCTGGGTAAACTCGTTGCCCTCCTCGATCCGCGCCATCTCGGCGCGGGTCGTCTCGAGCGCCTCTTCGACACGGAGCAGCCGCTCGCTGAGCGCGTCGAGTGTCGCACCCGACCGGGAACGATGCTCGACCGCCCGGACATAGCGGCGGGCGAAGTAGACGGTGGTCCCAATGACCGCCGTCCAGAAGCCGATCCCGGCGATTACGAATAGAGGCATGCAGTGTCCTGCGATCGAGGGGTGTTGGCCTTTGATCCTGTCAAATCAGAAATGCCCCCATCGCAACCCAAGATGCAAGACTGCGTCGGTCTGCGTGCCACGTTCCAGGCTCCCCGGGTTGCCCTGCAGCGCCGGTGGCATCGCGACATCGACCGAATAACGAAGAACGGTCGCACCGGCGGTGACTTGTAGCATGGACGCAACCGGCAGCGAGACCCCGGCCCCGAGCGCGACGCCGACAGAGCGCGGCGATCCGCAGCATCGATATGCGTCACCGCCATACTGAACCAGCCCCGGGCCGGCGCTGATCCGTAGCCGAACCTTCTCCGGCGCGGGGGAGATGTCGTATTGCGCTTGCAGCGTTGCGACGGTCACGCGCGCAGCCGTTGGTCCCTGCGCACCCGCAGGGGTAATCACGGCCGGAAGCGTGCTGTTGGCCATCGTCATCTGCGCCTCGACACCGAGCCGCCCCCCGAACGAAAGCTGTCCGATCACCCCCAACGCGCGGCCTCGAAGATCGCCCGGCTCGCGAGGCAGGGAAGTCGAGTAGACCGACGCCGGCTCGAAGTGCCCGAACGGGCGATAATATCCAACGAGCGGACCGATGCTGCCGGTGATCTGGGCATCCACGGGGGTAGCGATCGCGAGAATGAGCGGCGCCACGAACGCGATCGACAACCGGGATCCTGTCAACATGTCTCCTCCCCGAATAGATGTGCCTAACGTCCTGCGGTCGATGTCCACGTGATGCCTTCGCCCCGCTGGTTCGGCGAACCCGGCGCTGCGGATCAGATCTGCGAAAACGCCGTCGGCTGCAGGATGATGTCCGAGATCGCCGAGACGTTGTCCTGATACTGCGGATCCGACGACAGCTTCTTCCATTCCGGATCCTTTCCGAATCGTCCCCACGCGGCGTCGCGCGCTGCCATGTCGGCGAAAGTGACCATGTACGTCAGGCTCGGCATGTTCGCACCGATGACGGTCTCGCCGAAGAATACCGGGGTCAGTCCAGCGTTCCGGAAGATCGGGATCTCGCCAGCGTTGAACATCTTCAGCTTGTTGAGCGCCGCGCGATCGCTGTGGCTCTCGTACGTGCGCAGCTCGAACAGGCGAGACTTCGCCTCCATCGCCGATCGTTCGACCGCCGGCATCGCCTCGAAGGCGCGCAGCAACGTGCTCTCGACGCGGACGAAGGCGGGGTCGGACAGCGGTGCGTCGAGGATACTTGCACCGGCACGCGTGTACTCCGCGTCAGCCGCGAGCCGCTCGCGGAGCGACACGACCGAATCGAGCGTCGCATGGGTGAGGACGAGGAGCAGCGAGGGCGCGTTCTCCCCGTAGACGACCGTGAACGCGCCGATCGGGGAGACGCCGGCCCGATTCATCGCCGGGATGGCAACGTCGCCGAGGAATGTCATGAACGCGCCCTGCCTTGCGCCGGGAAGCAGGTGGTAGCGCCGCAGTTCGATATACTGGCGCGGCGAGGGCCGGCTGAGTGCCTCGAGATGGGGGAGTGGTGCGGCAGCGGCGACCGCGCCGGCCGCGATGAATTTGCGTCTGTCCACGGATACCTCGTCAGGGGCGGTCATCGACCGTTAGGCAGCGTGTTCGGCGAATCATGGCGGAGCCTTGTGAAGCCATGGCGGATGTCGAAACACTAACCTCGCTGCGGTCGAGACGCGAGCAGCGACGGATTCCGTGCCGCGATGGCGCGGCGACCGACCAGGAATGGATTTTCCTCGCCGCGCGTGCGATACTCTTCGCCTTCGCACTCCTCAACTCACGGACGCCGCCATGCACTTCGATTTCCGGATAGCGCGCCAGCTACGGTTCGGCGCACCGCTGATGTTCGTCGCCACACTCACCGCGGCGTGTCACCCGACACCGGAACGCTCCGCTGCGTTGCCAGTCACCGCGTCGGCCGGCCGCGTCGTTACCGCGCCGCACGGGGTAGTCGTGTCAGCGAGCGGCATCGCGAGCGAAGCGGGACGCAACGTGCTCTCCAGCGGTGGCAACGCGGTAGACGCCGCGATCGCGACCGGTTTCGCACTCGCGGTCACCTACCCGACGGCCGGCAACATCGGCGGTGGCGGCTTCATGGTGGTGCGCTTCCCCGATGGTCGCGCGACAACGATCGATTTCCGCGAGCGCGCACCGGCCGCGGCGCGTCCCGACATGTTCGCTGATTCAACCGGCGCCTACTCGGCGCGAATCCACCACGATTCGCATCTGTCGGTTGGTGTCCCGGGTACGGTCGCCGGTTTTGCCTTGGCGCACCTGAAATACGGAAGCGCGAAGTGGGCGCGACTCGTCGAGCCCGCAGTCCGACTGGCGAGCGATGGCTTTCTCGTGCCGACGGGACTGGCCGAATCGCTCGCGTCGGCGCGCGAGACGTTTCAGCCATATCCGGCGAGCATCGCTTCGTTTACGAAAAATGGTGCTGCGTATGCGGTCGGGGACCGCTTCCAGCAAGCCGACCTCTCGCGGACGCTGACCCGCATCCGCGACGACGGACGGGACGGTTTTTACCGTGGGGAAACCGCCCGCCTTCTCGCCGCCGAGATGCGTCGCGGCGGTGGGCTGATCACCGAGCGCGATCTCGCGGACTACGAAGCGAAGGAGCGTGCCCCGATCCGCGGTAGCTATCGCGGTTATGACATCATCTCGATGCCACCACCGAGCTCCGGCGGCGTCGCCCTGGTGGAGATGCTGAACATCCTCGAGGGATTCGACCTCCGCGCGGCGGGACACAACTCGGCGCCGTACGTGCAGATGCTCAGCGAGGCGATGCGTCGCGCGTTCCTCGACCGCGCGCGCTACCTCGCCGATCCCGATTTCGTGGCCATTCCCATCGAGCGCCTGACGAGCAAGTCGTATGCAGCGCAGTTGCGAGCGACGATCAACGCCGACCACGCCAGCCACTCAGCGCCGGCGCAGGTTGCGGAGCGGGTGGAGAGCAGGGAAACAACTCACTATTCGGTCGTCGACGCGAGCGGGATGGCGGTCTCGGTCACCTTCACGCTGGAAAACGGCTACGGACTCGGCGCCGTCGTTCCCGGCGGAGGGTTTCTCCTCAACAACGAGATGGGCGATTTCAATGGATTGCCCGGGCTGACGGATACGACGGGCCTGATCGGCACGACGCCTAACGTCGCGCGCCCCGGGAAGCGGATGCTGTCGAGCATGACCCCGACAATCATCGCGAAGGACAACCAGCTGGTCGCCGTGGTCGGAAGTCCCGGTGGCCGGACAATCATCAACACGGTGCTCCAGGTGATCCTCAACGAGGTGGACTTCGAGATGCCGATCGCGGACGCCGTGGCTGCGCCACGCTTCCATCATCAGTGGCTACCGGACGTCATAACGGTCGAGCCCGAGGGGCTGACCGCGGAAACGGTGTCGCGACTCGAGGCGGCGGGGTATCGCGTGCAGTGGGGCGAGTCGCAGGGCACGGCGCATTCGATCCGCATCGACCCGATCACGGGCGCCCGGCGCGGCGCCGCCGATCCGCGAGATCCCGACGCGGGGGCGGCGGGGTATTAGCTTCCTGCCTGATCAAGCAGCTGGTGCATCTCCACCGCATTCGTCGTCGCGTAGTTCGCGTGATTGTTGTTGAACGTGAGGTGTACGGACAGCGCTTCGTCCATCGCCCGGCGAATCGCCGGGATCCATCGCTTGAGCTGGGTCTGCTCGTACAGATATCGATAGCGCTCAGTGACGATCTCATTCCGCGTTTCCCACGTCGCGGTCCGCCGGCCGTGAAACCGGAAGATCGCCAGCTCCGGGTTGGTCACTTCCATCGTCGGCGGCATGCTGCTCTCCATCCCCGGCGGCGCGTCAACGGCGACGTAGCTGAAGTTCAGTGCGCGCAACAGCGCGAACGTCCGCGTGCCCATCCGCCCGTCCAACCAATCGCGATGCCTCAACTCAACGGACGCCGGAACGCTGCCGAGGTGCGCGCGCGCTTCGTGAAGCCGCGTCGCGCTCGCGCGCGTCGGCGTAAACCAGCGGGGATACTGCAGCATGACGGCGCCGAGCTTCCCGGCCTCTCGCAACGGGGCGAGCGCGCCGAGAAATCGACGCCACACCTCGTCGATCACCTCGCGCGAGAAGTGATGCGCGTAGACGTTGCGCGCCGCACGAAGGCGCACCGGGAGATCGTCAGCGAGCCATTGCGGCAAGCGCGCCGGGCTTGTCGGGTGCCCGGTCATCAGGGCGTGCGCCTTGATGTCGAATCGGAAATGTTCCGGCGTTCGCTCCACCCAGCGCCGCGCTGTGTCTTCCGAAGGCATCGCGTAGTACGTTGCGTCCACCTCGACCATCGATAAGCGGGTGGCATAGAACCGGAGCCGGGCTTCGGCGGTCGTCGCTGACGGCGGATAGAACACCTCGTCGGCGGTCAGCGTTGGATCCGTCCATCCAGCGACGCCGATCGAGACCGTGCTGCGATCTGGCGCGAGGGGGAGCGCCGCGCGAATGCCCGCCGCTGCTGCTCGGCGTCGCGCGTCGCGCCACCCCGGATCATGGATCGGATCCCAACCTGCGTCGGCGGTCGGCGTCAGGCCTGGCGCCCTCGCTTCGATCGCGTCGAGATCGTCCGGGACCGGCGCGGGTGGCGCGAGAGTTTGCGCGATCATTGCCGTCACCCGAGCAGGCGCATTTCGCGCCAGCGGCGCAAAGAGCGTCGCCTCGGGGAGATTCTTCCAATAGCGCGCTGGCATCTCGGCGCGCATCGCCGTCAGATTGAGGCGTGCTGGATTGAAAGTACCGGCGTAATACGTCCGCCAGAGATCCTCGAGCGAATCGGAGTCCGACGGCGCGCGATGGCGCTCGATCCCCTCCGTCAGGCGAAGCGCCACGCCATCCCACGCGGCGCAGCCGTCCGGTGTCAGGATCGACCAGCGCATCGACGGGAATCGCGTCACGAAAAAAGACGCCGTGCGTTCGACCACGCGGTGCGCCGGCTCGAACCAGGCGACGAATTCCTCACCCGCAGACTCGGCACGCCTAACGGCGCGAAAGCGCACGAACGCCTTCATCTTGTGCGCCGCACGGCGGACAGCGCGATGCAGCTGGATCAGCCGATAGACCGTCGGATCGGACGCGACCTCGAGCAGATGCGGTTCGCGGTGCGCCAGGCGCCAGAGCAGGTGGTAGAGCAGGGACCAGCGGATCGGGTCGCGGTGGCAGGCGACGCTCGCGGCAAGCAACATGAAGTTGCGCGGAACGCGCGTGCCCCCCGTGCAGTCGGTGTCAGCGGAAAGCTCCGGCAACGCAGTGCCGAGCAGTTGGGTCGCCGAGCCATCATCGGTCCAGACGAGGTACTCGGGGGAAAGATCGAGCTGCAGGCATCGCCGCGCCGAGCTTCGCCAACGATCGATACTGTCGGAAACGGAGCCGCCCGCCGCATTCATAGTTCGCCGCTATGCGCCGCCGCAGTCGATGAAGACCAGAGATCGAGCTGGCTCGTGGGTCGCACACGTTGGACGAGCTGCGACGAATCGGGGCCGAGCCGCCCCGGCGAATAGTCGGCAGTGAGGATGAACGGACGTGCGCGCGTCATCGCGACCTGGAGCCGTTTCAGGTCATCGAAGCGCAGGCTTCGCCAGCGCCGTGCGGCAAGCATGCGCTTGACGCTGCGAACTCCGACGCCGGGAATGCGCAGCAACTCTTCTCGCGTTGCCACGTTGACGTCAACCGGAAACCGATCGCGATTGCGCAGCGCCCACGACAGCTTCGGATCGAACTCGAGAGCGAGGTTCGGCAGCGCCGCGGTCGTGAGCTCGTTCGCATCGAATCCGTAGAACCGCATCAGCCAGTCAGCCTGGTAAAGGCGATGCTCGCGCAGCAGGGACGGCGCAGCCGCCGGCAGGATGTTCGATGCATCGGGAATGGGACTGAACGCCGAGTAGTACACGCGCTTCAATCGTTGCTCCGTGTAAAGCGCCGCCGACAACTGGAGCATCACTGCGTCGGTCGCATCAGTGGCCCCGACGATCATCTGCGTGGCTTGCCCGGCGGGCGAGAAGGCGAGCGGCGCCCGCGCGATCGCGGCGCGATCGACATGGGTTCGGTCCTCGCGCGCCTCGCTGATCCCGTCGCGGATCGTCCCCATCGCCCGCGTGATCTGGACGAGATTCTTTTCCGGCGCGAGCGCGTCAAGGTCGTCCTGGCGAGGCAACTCGACGTTGATGCTCAACCGATCGGCCCACCGCCCAGCCTCACGAATCAGTTCGGGCGCGGCGGTCGGAATCGTCTTGAGGTGGATGTATCCGGCGAATCCGTGCGTCAGCCGCAGTGACCTGGCGACGGCGATCAGCTGCTCCATCGTGTAATCCGCGTCGCGGATTATCCCCGAGCTCAGGAACAGCCCCTCGATGTAGTTGCGCCGATAGAAGTCGAGCGTTAGGCGGACGACCTCGTCCGGGGTGAAGCGCGCGCGCCGGACCCCGCTCGAACGCCGGTTGATGCAGTAGCTGCAATCGTAGATGCAGTAGTTCGTCAGGAGAATCTTGAGCAGCGACACGCAGCGACCGTCAGGCGTGTAGCTGTGACAGATGCCTGTCCCGTCGGTCGAGCCTATTCCGTTTTTCGCTGCCTGACGTCCCTTCGCCCCGCTGCTCGCACACGACGCGTCATACTTCGCGGCATCGGCGAGAATCGCCAAATTTTCCGAGATCGACATCCACCGAAGATAAGCCGAATCACGGGCCTGCGCAACGTCGAGCGGCCGCGCTTACATCAATCCGTAGACCACGACCCGGTTGGAAAACGTCGGCAGGTAGACGCGCCCATTGGCGATCGTCGGCGACGCGAACTTCGCGTAGTAGCCCGATCCGTCGCGAGCACTGTTCTGCTGGCTGTTCCAGAGCTCCTTCGTGATGTCGTTTGCGTCGAACGCCCGGAGGACCCCTGGGCGGATGCCATGTTCCGCGTCACCCGTCGCTGCATACGAGGCCCAGAGAATGCCGGTGCCGTCCTGCGCGCCGTTGGAAGACACCGACAACACCGCCCCGTTCTGGCCCGTCGGTCCGGAGGGGCCGAACAGCTGGCTCGATGCGTCGAACATGTTGCTGGCGCGGTTGAATGGGATGGCGCGCAACGGATCGTTCTCGGACCACACGTACGCGAACTCCTTCGCGATGCCTTTGTAGTACGCAGGCTGGCAATGCAGATTCGCACTGCTGCTCAGCTGGACGACCTGCTGTACCTGGTTGACGGATGGCGTGTATCCACCCATCTGATCCTTGTTCAACAGGTACAGATTCCCGTCCTTGGCCCCGGTCAGGAAATATGTCGAATTGGGGATGAGCAGCGCGCCCATCCCTCCGTAATCGAGATCGTAGTCGTTGAGCAACTGAAAATTCTGCGGCGTGAAGTAGCTCGCCACGCGCAGCGTCGTGCCGGAGCGGGTGAGTTTCAATGCACTCTCGGAGCGATTCGTCGGGCTCGTCGGATCACCGGTGACCCCGACCGTGCCGTTGCCCGTCACCGCGTAGAGGTTCCCCGTCGCATCGGCCGCCAGCCCCATCCCGCTCTCCCACATCCCGCCGGCATAACCGTTAGGCGTGGCATTGTAGACGACCTGCTGCTGCAGTGTCGCCGCGTCGTAGCCGAGGATCCATCCGTGATACGGACCCCAATCGCAGTGCGACGCGAACGTCACGTAGACGATACCGCCGACGAGCGTGAGCCCCTGACGCTGGTTCTGGCGCTGGGCGTCGAACGTGATCACGCCGGCGACGCTGCCGTCGCCATTCCCGCTGGAGGTGGCGGTGATCTTCGTCGGGCTGCCGGCCATCTCGCTGCCGTCGACGATGTTCACCGCGTGCAGGTACTGGACGTAGCTGCTGCCGGTGGTGCTGCGGGCGACGAAATAAATCGTCCCTCGCGCCGGATCGATCGTCGGCGTACCGACGATCCCGATGTTGCCACTGAAATCCTGATACGAGCCACCGCAGGCCCCGGTCATGTCGAAGCGCGTCGGTGGCCGCATCCCCGCCGCGGTGAAACTCCGCTTCCAGTACATGGTGCCGTCGTCGCCGTCGAACGCGTAGAGCGTGTTGTTGACCGTCGCGACGTAGACGACGTTATGCAGGCCGCCGCCGATCGAGACATGGCCGACCACCAGCGGCTGCGCATATGTCTGGTCGTCCACCGGAAGCGAAAAGACGAAGCCGAACTTCTGGACGTTGACGTTGCTGGTCGTCAACGCCGCCTCGTTGTCGTTCAGGCCCGCCCGGCTGTTGTCGTTGTGCTGCGTGAGCACTGACACAGACTGCGGATTCGGTATTGGCGGTGGCTTTGTCGTGCTGGTTGTTGGTGCGACGTTGTCGCGGCAGGTGGTCAGCAGCAGAAAGACGAGCGACAGCGGCAGTTTACGTTTCAGCATTACCAGTCAACGGCAGGTTCGTAGATGAAGCGGCACGGCGTGAGTGTCGCCGCATTCGCCGCATTCGCCGCATCGGCGTGCGGCGTGCGTTGCGAGTGCGCGACGCCAGAAGATAGCGTCAGCGCCTGGCGCGCGAAGCGTTGAGTGTCACCGCCGCGCGAATGAGCGCCTTCAATGCGTTCTCGTCGATCGTGTCACCCTCGTGGACGTCGATCGCACGCCTGGTATTGCCGTCGAGACTCGAATTGAAAAGCCCCGCCGGATCCTCGAGGGCAGCCCCCCGGGCAAAGGTCATCTTCACGACGCTCTTGTAGGTCTCGCCGGTGCAGATCAATCCATCGTGCGACCACACCGGCACCCCTCGCCACTTCCATTCCTCGACGACGTCGGAGTCGGCCAGCTTGATCAGTTTGCGGAGCCTGGCGAGCGTTTTTCCTCGCCAATCGCCGAGCTCCGCGATCCGCTCGTCGATCAGCCGCGACGGAGACTTCGCGTTCGGAGGCTCGCTCTTCTTCACGACGGTGGGTTTCTTGCTTTTCGCGTCCGTGCTGCGCTTGACGTTAGGCATCGCTTCGACTCCGGCACGTGGAAACCCGCGGGTCGCCTGCTGATTGTCGGCGGGCGCTGCCAGCGGGTCCCAGACAAGCTGGCACGGGTCCACGCGAGCCGCCAGCCTCTGGCCCGCTTGCTCGTGCGCTCGACCATCCCCCGAGCGGGGGAAAAACCACATCATTCAGCCAAATGGTTGACAATTAGGCAAACGCGTATATCTTCAACCATATGGTTGAACATACGCACCCGCGACTCGACCTCGTCTTCCGCGCGCTCAGCGACCAGACCCGGCGCGCGATGCTCGAACGACTCGCCAAGGGCGAGCACACCGTCGGCGAGCTCGCGGCGCCGTATCGGATGTCGCTCGCCGCGGCCTCGAAACACATCCAGACGCTGCAGCGAGCAGGACTCGTGAAGCGCACCGTCCGCGGGCGCATCCACTACTGCCGCATCGATCCGCGACCGCTCGCCCGCGCCGACGATTGGCTCCGCAGCTACGAACGGCTTTGGGATACGCGGATCGAACGGCTCGTCGAACTGCTCCGCCATCCCGACAACGACCCCTCCAACCCCGGATGAACACCACCATGCCAACCACTATGCCAACCACCGATCGCATCGAGAAACAGATCACGCTCGACGCTCCGCGCTCACGCGTCTGGCGCGCGCTGACCGACGTCACGCAGTTCAACGCCTGGTTCGGCGTGTCGCTGGTGACACCGTTCGCGCCCGGCGCCGAGGTGAGCGGACAACTCACCATCCGTAACTACGAGCACGTCACGCTGTCGATCTGGATCGAGACGATGGAGCCTGACCGCTACTTCTCCTTCCGCTGGCATCCCTACGCCATCGAGCCGGGTGTGGACTATTCCGCCGAGCCGAAGACGCTGGTGTCGTTCACGCTCGCCGATGCCGGCGCCGGCACGCAACTCACCATCGTCGAGTCGGGGTTCGACGCGATCCCCGAGTCACGTCGCGCCAAGGCGTTCAGCTCGAACTCGAGCGGCTGGAACGGCCAGGCGGAAAACATCCGGAAATTCCTCGCGCGATGACCATTCTCACTTCCTGAAGGGAGCCGGCATGTCGCTCTACGGCATTCGACAACTCGGCGACGGTTTCCGCACCGTTCGCCGCAACACGATCACGTTGGCCGAGGAGATTCCGGAATCGAACTACGACTACCGTCCGGCTCCGCCGAGCCGGTCGGTGGCGGAAACGCTCGTGCACATCGCGTGGTTAGGCAGCGCCGATCGTTTCATGCACGAGGAGAAACGCATCGCATCTTTTGACGGCTTCGACTTCGGCGCGTTCCTCGCGACGTCCGAGGCCGAAGAGACCCGCAAACGCTCGAAAGCCGAGATACTGGAATTGTTGCGCACGGAGGGCGACCGCTGGGTGCAGTGGGTCGAGCAGCTACCGGAGTCGTTTTTGTCGGAGCCGATCCGGCTGCCTGACGGCACGTCGATGAGCCGCTTCGAGATGCTGCTCGGCACCACGGAGCACGAGATGCATCACCGGGGACAGCTCACGGTCATCCAGCGGCTGCTCAGGCTGGTTCCACACTTCACGCGGAACCTGCCGGTATCGGAAAGAGGACAGGCGCCGTAGCGTGACCGGGTCGCTGGCCGCCTAACGCGTCGGGTCCGGGGCCAGAGATCTAGCCATCGTCGGGCGGGAATAGAACCTCATGAGCCTCCGCGACGACATCAGACGGCACGAGCACATCGACTCCCCGGGTGCTGCGGCCTTCGAAGCTCGGGCCAAAGAGACCCACCGTATCGTTGCCTCGCCGGACCGCGGTAATCCCCGCTGCGTCGAGGCGCGCGATCGCGATATCTGCCTCGTATCCCGCCCCGAAGCTCGCGACCGCCACCCAGCTCCGTTCACTCTCGTCCATTCGGAATGCTCCCGTAACCGTCCGGCCTGCGTCGTCGTCCACCGCCTAACGCTCGGCGGGCAGCAGTCCGACTGCAATAACCAGGTTGCGATACGCCGTTGCAGTCAGGCGTCCTTTGCGACGTAGCGAATCACCAGCGAGCACGACGACGAGCAACACCAGACCGAGTTCAATGGCATAGGACATGGATATTGTGGATAGAGACTGTGGCGCCAGGCCACCACAAAACCTAACTCGCGAGCGCAGCGAGCGTCCGAAGTCGTCCCGCGCTGCCGCCTCGCTCGACCGGATCGTATATCGGGGCGTGCACCGATCAGGCCCAAGCCGACGTCGCCGGGAACCAATCGGGACATTCCTGTATACCTGATTCGCGGACGCACTCCGCTCCGGCTCAGCCGGCGCGCGGCGAGACGCGCTGTTGTGACTTCTGCTGGCCGGAGGACTGCTCGTGGCGCTCTCGTTCATGCCCGCACTTGCGCGGAAGGTTGCCTGGTTCCGGCGCTCCTCGGTCCTCGCTGCGTTGGTTCTGCCCGTGTTGCCCGCGCCAGGATTCGCGCTGCGCACGCCGGTCGATCACTCGGCGTTCGAACTGCTCCTCCGGCAGCACGTCGTGAACGGCCTCGTGGATTACGATGCCTTCGGCCGTTCAGCGGAGTTCAGTCGCTACCTCGCCCTGCTCGACCGGGTCGATCCAGCGACGCTCGATAACAACGAGCGGCTTGCCTACTGGATCAACGTGTACAACGCGTACACCATCGAACTCATCAATCGTCACAGAGAACGAGCATCGATTCGCAACATCAACAAATCGTTCGGTGTCCTCCGCCTGAAAGGGCCATGGAGCGAGCAGCTCGTACGGGCGGGCGGGCGGAGACTCACCCTCGACGACGTTGAGCACCGGATCATTCGGAAGGAGTTCCACGAGCCACGGGTACACTTTGCCCTCGTGTGCGCGGCGCTGGGTTGCCCGCCATTGCGATCCGAGGCGTACACGGGCGCCAGGCTCGACGCCCAACTCGATGACCAGGGCCGCCGCTTCCTGATTCTGAGCCCCGAGAAGAATCGCGTGGACATCGCGACGCGCACCGTGTACGTCAGCATGATCTTCCGACTCTACCGCGACGATTTCGGCGGAACAGATGCGTCGGTTGGCCAATTCATCGCGCGGTGGTATCCGGACGGCCCGGATCGAGTACTCCTGCGGTCGGGCAAGTATTCGCTCAGGGAGACCGCGTACGACTGGTCATTGAACGTGATGCGGCGATGAACCGCACGAGCACGTCGCTGATCCGGTCGCGGACTATCGTCGGATCTGGCACCGAAATCCTCCCTAGATCACGGCCATCGGGGTCATGCAGGACACCGATCTCGCGCTCGGCCTGGTTCGGGAATGGATCCTCACGCCGATGGAGCGATCATGCACAAGTCATATAGAACGGGACTCCTCGTGCTCTTCCTTGCGATTGGAGCGTGCCGGAACGCGACAGCGCCCACTGCGCCTAACGCGACCCCGGTTGAGGCCGGACCACCGCCGCCGGCAGGCAGTGGAGTGCTCGGTACATTCGTCGGGGTGGGGCATCAGGCGCGCGGGAGCGTTCGCTTCACGGTGCTGAACGGGGTGGGCCGTCTCGACCTGTCGTCGGACTTCTCGGTTTCCGCCGTGCCCGGCCCGTTCGTATATCTGAACACGACCAACAACGCGAACACGGGGCGACCGCTCCGCGTTGGTGCCCTCAAGAGCAACGACGGCGCACAGACGTATTCTTTCCAGCTACCGGCGGGCGTGAGCTACACGTTCGTGCTGGTCTGGTGCGATCCGTTCAATGTGCCGGTTGCCCAGGCAGCGATTTCTTCCACTCCGTGACGCGTGTTCGCTCACCCATTCATTCCACTCGGGTTTCAACGGCGGTCGGTTGAGGCGACGCTCGATTGCGCACGCGCCACCTTCGACGAGATGCAGCTGCGGCGCACGACACGCCACTTCGCCACGGATGCCGTTCCGCGCGACGCGATCGAATACGCGATCAGGACGGCGGGAACCGCTCCAAGCGGAGCCCATCAGCAACCCTGGACGTTCGTGGCGATTTCCGACCCCATCCTCAAGCAGCGCATTCGCACCGCAGCTGAAGACGAGGAGCACCGGAACTATCACGAGCGCATGCCCGCCGACTGGCTCGAGGCGCTCGCGCCCCTCGGCACGGACGAGCACAAGCCGCACCTCACTGATGCGCCGTGGGTCGTGGTGCTCTTTCGGCACGCACACGGGTTGCGGCCCGACGGGAGCAAACGCACCTACTACTACACCCAGGAGTCCTGCGGCATCGCCGCCGGATTCTTCATCGCCGCGGTGCACCGGATGGGGCTCGTCACTCTTACGCACACTCCCACGCCCATGGCGTTCCTGGGCGAGCTGCTCGAGCGGCCGTCGAATGAGAAAGCGTTCCTGGTCATGCCAGTTGGCTATCCGGCGCACAACGCGCGGGTCCCGGACCTTTCGCGCAAGACGTTGAGCGACATCGCGGTGTGGAAATGACGAACAACGT
>JBKJQR010000039.1:0-4454 GCA_046593895.1 Gemmatimonadaceae bacterium
GTGAGCGCCGACCGGATCCTCTACCAGTTCACGGTGGACGATCCCAACACCTGGAGCCGGCCATGGAGCGCGGAACTTCCGATGATTGCGACCAATGGTCCGCTGTACGAGTACGCCTGCCACGAAGGGAACTACGGCATGCCGGACACGCTGAGGGGCGCCCGCTTCGCGGAGCAAGAGGCCGCGCAAGGAGCCAAACGCGAGCCACGCCGGTAAGCCCTGACGTATTTCTGCACGCGCTTCGGTACCGGCTCGCCGCCGTCAATGTTGCCCAGTGTGGCGACCAGGTTAGGCGGTTTCCCTTGGTGTTCGGGATCGCGGCCGCTACAATCGGCGTCCACCCATGTCCCTCTCCGCCGGCACGCGCCTCGGCCCTTACGAGATCCTCGGCGCCATCGGCGCGCCACAGACACACGCCTCGATCGCGTCGTCGCCGTCAAGACGCTGCCGTCCCACATCGCCGCCGCACCTGAACTACGCGAGCGCTTCGAGCGCGAGGCGCGTGCCATCTCCCAGCTGAGTCACGGCAACATCTGCACGCTCTTCGACGTCGGCGAGCAGGATCAGACGGCGTTTCTCGTCATGGAGTACCTCGAGGGCGAGACGCTGGCGGCGCGCATCGCCAAGGGACCGATTGCGGTCGACGAAGCGCTGCCGTGGGCGATTCAAATCGCGAGCGCGCTTCACACCGCGCACCGCCAGGGCATCCTCCACCGCGACCTGAAACCCGGCAACGTGATGATCACGCCGTCCGGGGTCAAGCTCCTCGACTTCGGCCTCGCGAAGATCGTGACCGGCACCGGGACCGCCACGACGCCCGCGGCATCGATGATGACGTCGCCCGCGACGATGACGACGCCGCTGACGATGCAGGGGACGATCCTCGGCACATTTCAGTACATGGCGCCTGAGATGGTCGAGGGCGAAGAGGCCGACGCACGCGCGGACATCTGGGCGTTCGGCTGCATCCTCTACGAGATGCTCACCGGCCGGCGCGCGTTCATCGGCAAGAGCCAGGCGAGTCTCTTCGGCGCGATTCTCAAGGAGGACGCGCCGTCGGTCTCGACCGCGCAGCCGCTGGTGCACCCCGCGCTCGATCGCATCGTCCGCACGTGCCTCGCGAAGGATCCGAATCAGCGCGTGCAGAGCGCGCACGATCTGCTGCTGAATCTCCAGTGGGTCGCCGAAGGCGGATCCGCGCTGGGCACGCCGGCGCCAGTGCTTGCGCGCCGAAAGTCGCGCGAGCGAGCCGCGTGGATCGGAGTCGCGCTTGCCGTCGGCGCGATCGGTGCCGTGGCAGCCTGGTTCGCCAAGCCCGCGCCCGCGCAGACAGCCATCGTCACACGCTTCGTCCACACGCTCGGTGTGGGTCAGCAGTTCACGAGGACGGGACGGCACACCATCGCCATGGCTCCGGACGGCACGTTCTTCGTGTTCGTCGCAAACCAACAGTTGTTCATCCGCCACATGAACGAGGTCGACGCGCAGCCGATCAAGGGAACGGAAGAGGATCCGATTGATCCGGTCGTCTCGCCGGACTCGCAGTGGGTCGCGTACTTCGTGCCCGTCACGGGAGCGAATGCGGCGACCGGCGTGGGTCGTGGCGGACGAGGTGGACCCGCGGCTTCGCCTCAGGCGCCTGGCGCCACACCGGCCGCGGCACCAGTGTTGGCGGCGGCGACGCTCAAGACAATTCCCATGACCGGCGGAACGTCAGTCGTCCTGGCGTCGGTGGGCTTTCCGTTCGGCGCCAGCTGGCAGGACGATGTCATCGCGATCGGTCAGGGAGCGGGCGGCGTCATCTCGGTTCCAGCGGGCGGCGGCACGCCGAAGGACGTGGTCACGCTCCAGTCCGACGAGGTGTTCGCGGCGGCGCCGCAGCTGCTCAACCGCGGAGCGGACGTGCTCTTCTCGGTCATGAAGAAGAGCGCCAATAACTGGAACCTGGCGGACGTCGTCGTTCAGTCCTCGAGTGGGGCGCGGCACGTCGTGGTGCAGGGCGGCCACGATGCCCGCGTGCTGCCATCGGGTCACCTGTTGTACATGCGTGACGCCACGCTCTTCGGCACGCGCTTCGATCTCAAGCGGTTGGAACGCATGGGCGACCCGGTTCCGTTGATTGTCGGCGTGACGGCGGCGACGGCCACGCCGCAGTCGGGTGCGGGACAGTTCGGCGTGTCCGCGGAAGGCCGGCTGGTCTATCAGCCTTCTGTCGCGGCGACGAGCGTCAAAACGCACGCTCGTGTGGGTCGATCGTCAGGGGCGCGAGCAACCCATCACTGCGGAGCCTCGCGAGTACATCTACCCGCGCATCTCGCCGAGCGGCAGGAAGATTGCCCTCGACGTCGGGGTCAACGGCACGCGCGACATCTGGATGTGGGATCTGGAGCACGACCTCCTCAGCCGGCTGACCTCCGAGGACGACAAGAGCGACAAGCGGTCACCCATCTGGGCGGCCGACGACCGGTCGATTCTCTACAGCTCGACGTCATCCGGCAGTTCGCAGATCTTGCGCCGGGCCGCTGACGGAACCGGATCAGCAGAGAAACTCGGTGAAGAGTCCGGCACACAGGTGATCCCCACCTCCGTTTCTCCGGATGGCCGGACACTGGTGATGTCGAGCAACTCGAATCCCAATGGCGGCGCTTTCGATTTGAAGCTGTTGTCGCTGACCGGAAACCGGGAGTCGACGCCGCTGGTGGCCACACCCAAGCTGGAAACGAACGGCGACATCTCGCCAAATGGCCGGTGGATGGCGTTCGAGTCGGACGAGTCGGGACGGCGCGAGATCTACGTGAGGCCATTTCCCGCCGTCGATACCGGCCGCTGGCAGATTTCGACCAACGGCGGCACGCGACCCGTGTGGTCGCGCAACAACCGCGAGTTGTACTTCGTGTCGCCGGATCAGCAGATGATGGGCGTCCCGGTGGAGTCGGGGAAGGACTTCAGCTACGGGCGCCCGACCGCGTTGTTCAAGGGCAATGCGTACTACTTCGGTGTCGCGTGAGGCCAGCGCTTCGGATACGCCAAGCTTTTCGACCCGTTGGCGTGGTCGCTTCAAGCCGGCGCGACGCACAGATCAGCGCTATCGACTCCTCGCCAAGAAATACCTGTGATGCTCTTAGTCGACACCGACATCCTGATCGATTTCGCATTCGATCGGCGACCCCATGCCGCTGCCGCGGGAGAATTGTTAGACGCTCTCGAACGACGTCAGGCGACCGGATTCATCGCCTGGCACAGCGTCGCTAACTTTCATGACCTGGTCGTTTCGAAGCAAGGCGCCTCGGCGACAAAGGCGTTTCTGCTCGACCTTCTACGGTTCATTCAGGTCGCGCCCACGTCAACCGAGAGCGTGCGATACGCTGCTCGCCTTCCGATGCGAGACTTCGAAGATGCGCTGCAGGTTTCAGCCGCTGTCGCTTGTGGAGCGAACACGATCGCGACGCGACACGTTCGCGATTACGCGCGATCGCCGGTCCGAGCGATGACGCCGACCGCTCTGCTGAAAGAACTCGGCAAGTAGCGCGCGACGCCTTCAACTGAGCGTCGACCAGTTCTCGACCGTCAACCCCTTGAAGCGCGTGAAGTCCTTCTCGTTTGTCGTCGCCAGCACAAGTCCGTTCACGTGAGCAATCGCAGCGGTCTGGCCGTCAACGAACGGCGCTGGTCGGCCCAGCGCTTCAAGCCGCGCTCTCTCTTCGCCGTGCCATGTTGCCGCCGCCTCGTCGTACGGCAGGATCGGAAACGATCCCTGCACGACATCCCGGAGATAAGCCTCTAGTGCGGCGCGGCGCTTGCCTCTCGGTAACCGCCGACACCCGTAGGTGAGCTCGTGCCAGACTGGGGCCGCAATTGCACACTCGGGACCGTGCTCGTCTAGACGCTCGAGGATCGTCGGGTCCGGTTTCTTCGAGACAGGGGCAGAGACAATGCTTGTGTCGAGAAGATATGCGAGCGTCAGAGGGACACCTTGCGTCCGGTTGTCCGGTCGCGCGTGGAGACGGCGAAGTCATCGTCGACGCCAATCTCTCGGAGAGAATGCGTCTCGAGGAACTTCTTGTACGCGTCGCCAAAATGCAAACGCTTTCCTCGGAGCCTCTCGAATTCCCGACGTGAGACGAGGACGGCAACCGGCTGCCCTCGGCGAGTCAATTCGACTTCGACGCCAGCTTCGGCCTGGTTGATGATGCTGGGGAGACGGGATCGGGCCTCAGCGATCGAATATCTCTGCGACATGTTGTAAATGTACATCTAGATGTACATAATCGCAACGAGCAAACCAGGGCCCTAAGCAGATGAGCATCAATGTAGTCGCGACTCATTAATTGGATCATGCCCGACTTTTCCAGGCCGTGAATATGCGCGATGTTCGGATGGTTCAGGGCGGCGAGGACTTCCGCTTCGCGCTGGAAGCGCGCAAGACGATCAGGCTCGCTCGACACCGAGGCGGG
>JBKJQR010000114.1:0-14800 GCA_046593895.1 Gemmatimonadaceae bacterium
GAGTTTCGCCATATATACAATGGTCTACGCCGTCTACTTCTTTCCGTGGCGGTTGGTGCGCAGCGAGAGCCCAACGGCGTAGATTTCCTCGGGTCATGTCGCGCGCCGAAGTCACCACTCCTGAAATCATCCCGGAAGAGAGCGTCGTCGAGCTCTCGCTCCGCCCCCAGCGCCTGTCCGAGTTCATCGGTCAGGATCGGGTAAAGGAATCGCTGCGCATCTACATCGATGCTGCGTTGGCGCGCCGCGAACCGCTCGACCACACGCTCTTCTTCGGTCCCCCAGGACTCGGCAAGACCACGCTCGCCGAGCTGATAGCGAGAGAGCTGGGCGTCAACGTGCGCAGCACGTCCGGCCCCGCCCTCGAAAAACCCGGTGACCTGGTCGGCACTCTCACCAATCTGAGAGAGGGCGACATCCTCTTCATCGATGAAATCCATCGACTGAAACCGATCATCGAGGAGTTCCTCTATCCGGCGATGGAGGACTACAAGATCGACATCCGCCTGAGCGAAGGCCCGAAGGCGCAGACGATCACGATGCCGATCGAGAAGTTCACCCTGATCGGCGCGACGACGCGTTATGGAATGCTGACGCCGCCGATGCGGGCGCGGTTCGGCATCGTCGAGCGGTTGAACTACTACCCGGTCGAGGCGCTCCAGGAGATCGTCAGGCGCTCGGCGGAAGTCGTCGGTGTGAAGATCGACGAGGGCGGTGCACTGGAGATCGCCCGCCGTTCACGCGGGACGCCGCGCGTGACGAATCGCCTGCTCCGCCGCATCCGCGATTATGCGCAGGTGAAAGCCAACGGCGAGATCACGCTCGCGGTGGCGCAGCAGGCGCTCGCGATGCTCGACGTCGACGAGTTCGGGCTCGACGACATGGACGCGCGGATCCTGAAGACGATCATCGAGAAGTTCGATGGGGGCCCGGTCGGCGTGACGACAATCGCCGCGGCGACGGGCGAGGACGCGAGCACGATCGAGGAAGTGTACGAGCCCTTCCTCGTGCAGAACGGATTCCTGCAGCGGACGCCGCGCGGGCGGATGGCGACGCCGCAGGCGTACCGACACTTCGGGTATACGCCACCAGCGCAGCATCCGCAGCAGACGCTGTTCTGAGCTGCAGCCGTTAGCCATTAGCCGTTAGGGTTGAGCGACGGCGTCGATGCGGCGGCGGGCAACGGCGCGCGGCCGATCCATCTCACCGCCGGTGAATCGCGAACGGGGCGACCTGAATCCGCCTACGCCGGCAGCGCCTGGCTCGCAACCAATTGGTAGATTGACTGGATGCCCGAACCGCATCGCACCCGCATCAAGATCTGCTGCATGGCCAGCGTCGGCGAAGCGGCGGTCGCGCTGGCGAGCGGCGCCGACGCGTTAGGCTTCGTGATGCGCATGCCGAGCGGGCCGGGGCCGATCAGTGAAACACTGGCGCGGGACATCATCGCGACTGTACCGCGCCGGACGCCGACCTTCGTGCTGACCAGCGAGGTCGAGGCGGACGCCATCGTCGCGCAGCTGCGGACGACCGGTGCGAACACCGTGCAGATCGTGGACGCAGTCTCGCCTGCGACGCGCACGGGGATTCGCGACCAGTTGCCACACATCCGCGTCGTGCAGGTGGTCCACGTCGTCGGACGCGAATCTCTCGACGAGGCGCGCATCGCCGCAGAGACGAGCGACGCGATCCTGCTCGACTCGGGCAATCCGAAAGCGGCGATCAAGGAACTTGGCGGTACTGGCCGCGTGCACGACTGGACAGTGAGCCGGGCGATCCGCGACGCGATCGCGGTGCCCGTCTGGCTCGCCGGCGGATTGCGCGCGTCGAACGTCGGCGAGGCGATCGTCGCGGTCGAGCCGTACGGAGTGGATGTCTGCAGCGGGCTGCGGACCGATGGCGCACTCGATGGTGCGAAGGCCCGCGACTTCGTGGCCGCGGTGCGCGCAGCGGGTACTGGATGATCGCGGCACGCGGCGCCCGCACCGCTGACTACGACTTTCCCCTCCCCCCCGCGCTGATCGCGCAGCGACCTGCCGAACGGCGCGACGAGAGCCGGTTGCTCGTCGTCCACCGCGCAAGCGGGGCGATCGAGCATCGCAGATTCCGCGACCTCGTCGAGTATTTCGCGCCCGGCGATGCGCTGGTGCTCAACGCGACGCGCGTCCTGCGCGCCCGGCTGCTCGGCACCCGCGAGGGGAGCGGCGCGCCGGCGGAAATCTTCCTCCTCCGCGCGTTAGGCGCCGACCGCTGGGAAGCGATGGTCCAGCCGGGGGGAAAGCTGAAGCCGGGGCGGCGCGTGCACATCGCCGCCGGATTCGACGTCGAGGTGCTCGAAACGACCGAGCGGCGGACGCGCATCGTCAGGCTCGAAACGGGCCCGCTCTCGGCGGATGAGGCGATCGACCGCTTCGGTCACGTGCCGCTGCCACCGTACGTCGAGCGCGGCGACGAAGCGGTGGACGCCGAGCGATACCAGACCGTCTACGCACGGGAGCGAGGTTCGGTCGCGGCGCCGACCGCGGGACTGCACTTCACACCCGAGCTGCTCTCCGCGATCGAGGCGCGCGGGGTCCGACGCGCCGAGCTCGTACTGCATGTCGGCGCGGGAACCTTCAAGCCGGTCGAGGTGGACGATCCGGCTGCGCACGTCATGCACAGCGAATGGTTCACGATTCCGCCTGACGCTGTGGCAACCATCGCGACAGCGCGAGCGTCGAAGAAGGCGATCTGGGCGGTCGGCACGACGAGCTGTCGCGCGCTAGAGAGTGCAGCGACGGTCGATGGTGCGCTCCCTGCCGGCGAGGCCGAGACCAGGATCTTCATCCGTCCACCGTACCGCTTCAAGCTGGTGGACAGGCTGGTCACGAACTTCCATCTTCCGAAATCGACGCTCGTGATGCTGGTCGCGGCGTTCGCGGGCTATGACTTGACGATGCGGGCTTACAAGGAGGCGATCGATGAGAAGTATCGGTTCTACTCGTACGGCGACGCGATGCTGGTCCTCTAGCGTGCGCCTCGCGCGCCGCACGTCGCACTGCGCGACGCTGATCGCCGTTCTCGCCCTCAGCGCGGCGGGGTGTACGCGAACGTCAACGTATTACATCCCGACCGCCGGCGAAGCGCGGCTGAACCAGGATGAATTCCGCGACGAGTCGGACCGCATGCTCACCCTGGAGTGTCCGCGCCTGATGGGGACCGGGAGCTACGCGACGGGTGAGGCTCGAGCGCGCGTCGAGATCGACCGGAGCGGCGCGGTGCAGAAGCTCGAGTTCACCCGCCCGACCCACGATGATCACATCAACACCATCTGGGGGGCGCTCGCGGCGCGACTCCAGTTCGATCCGCAGGAGGGACAGACCGACGAGCTCCGAACGTCCCTCTTCACGATCGGCTATTCCTGCGGCAAGGGCGTCGCGCTGACCACGCTGCAGCTCTGAATCGAAGCGGACACGAGCGGCCCGCGTCCTGCATGAGCACTTTCCCGGAGCGGCGCCGCATCGGTGCCGCACGAAACCGGCGCCCCCTCGCGCCGAGCACCTGGGAGGAAGCGTCATGTCGGTCGGAGCGATCGCGAAACGTGAGGCGGGTCGTCGTCAGGGGACATGGAACCGTGCGGTTCGCTCAGGGATCATCGCCGCCATGGCGACGCTCACCGCCTGCGCGTCATTCGGTGGAATGGTCAGCACGCGCAACAACGCCGTCAGTGGCGTGATCACCGAAGACGAGATGCGGATGACCATGGACACCGTCGTCCGCAACGCCTGCGAGCAGCTGAGCGACGCGGACGAGGTCACGCGAGGGGTGGTCGCGGTGCGCATCTCGCAGGACGCCTTCGACGAAGCGATCCAGGCGCGATTGCTCAAATCGTCGGGCAATGCGCACATCGACGAAGCGGCCGTCGATCTGGCCGCGCTGCTCCCGCCTCGCTTCCGGGACAAGGCGCAACAGGTGTATACTCCGCGCTACGACCTGGCCGTTCGCTACAGCTGCGTGCGCGACGCCTACGGCGTCACGGGGAGCGCGGCCCTCTCGCTCTGACGCCCGCACCCGCCCGCGTCGTCAAGCAAGTCCGCGCGCTTCCAGTTCGACAGCGAGACCATCGCCGGCGCCGTACGCGCCGGCGTTTTCGCGACACGCCACGGCGCTCGGTTGTCGCGGGCAGGTGTCCGGCACCTCGTGACGAGCGACGAGACCCGCGGACTTCGACTCCTCTCGCTGCACAAGGTACATTTCCTCGTGACACTGATCCACGACCCGCGCGAACCGATCCGCGCCGGAGAGTTCGATCGCTGGAGCCGCGACTGGCTCGAGCGCCATCACGCTGGAAACACCGCCTCATCCCGGAACCAATGACGTTCTTCGCGACATTCCCCGCCCTGCTCGCCCTGATGGCGCCTTCGTCATCGAATGGCGCCTTCCAACAGGTGTTCATGTTCGGGATGATCTTCGTGATCTTCTACTTCTTCATGATCCTCCCGCAGCAGAGGCAGCGAAAGGAACACGAGAAGCGTGTGAACGAAGTGAAGCGCGGCGATGAGATCGTGACGAGCGGCGGCCTGGTCGGCGAGGTGGTGCACATCAAGGAGACGATGAAGGATGGCGCCTCGACGAAAACACCGACCGATCGCATCACGATCAAGAGCGCGGACGCGCGCGTCGTGATCGAGCGCTCGAGCATCGCGCGTGTGGTCACCGGCGCCACCGGCGGCAGCGCGGACAAGCCTGCCTGACGCTGGCCCGGCGCTCGTGAGCATTCTCCGCATTCACGTACTCGGCTCGACCGTTCTCCGGCAGGCGACGAAGGAAATCGCGGCCGTCACGGACGATCATCGCCGGCTGATCGACGACATGTACGAAACGATGTACGCTGCGCACGGCATCGGGCTCGCCGCGCCGCAAGTCGGGCGCACCGAGCGCATCGCCGTGGTCGATGTCGACGACGTCGCGTACACGATCGTGAACCCCGTCGTCGTCGGCGATGACGAATCGGCGGTGAAGGGGGAAGAAGGCTGCCTCTCGATCCCCGACGTCTACGGCGACGTGACACGTCCCGAGCGCGTGACGGTGCGCGCGCTCAACCGCGACGGGAATCCATTCGAGATCGAAGCCGAGGGCCTGCTCGCGCGCTGCCTGCAGCACGAGATCGACCATCTCGACGGTCGCATGTTCATCGACCACCTCAGCGTGTTGCGGCGCCGCGCCGCGCTGGCGAAGTGGGCAACGATCAAGGGGAAGTATCCGGGCTACATCCGGACGCTAACCGCCGACGAGATCGCCGAGCATCATCACCGCGACGAGGAGCTCTAGCTGCGCGTCGTCTTCTGGGGGACTCCCGAGTTCGCGACGGCACCGCTCCGCGCGCTGATCGGCGAAGGGTTCGACGTCGTCGCGGTCGTGACGCAGCCGGACAAGCCGGTCGGGCGGTCGCGCTCGAAGCTGAGCGCGTCGCCGGTCAAGGCGATCGCGCTGGCTGAGGGGCTGCCCGTGCTCCAGCCCGACAAGCCGCGCGGCGACGAGTTCAGCGCAGCGCTGCGCGCGCTCGAGCCGGACATCTCGGTCGTCGTCGCGTACGGACACCTGATCCCGAAGGCGGTCCTCGACCTCCCACCGATGGGGAGCTTCAACGTGCACGCCTCGCTGCTGCCGCGGCTCCGTGGCGCGGCGCCGATCCAGGGGGCGATTCTCGGTGGCTTGCACGAGACGGGGGTGACGATCATGCGGATGGTGCCCGCCCTCGACGCCGGACCGATCGTCCTCCAGGCAGCGACGCCGATCGCCGAGGACGAAACGTTAGGCGAGCTGCAGCTGCGCCTATCCGAGCTCGGCGCGCTGGCGCTGATCGAGGCGATGACGCTCATCTCGTTAGGCAGGGCACGCGAGGAGCCGCAGGACGACGCCGGCGCGACCTATGCCGGGAAGATCGGCCGCGACACGTCGCGGATCGACTGGATGCAGCCGGCGGTTCTCGTCTCGCGATCGGTGCGCGCCTACGACCCGAAGCCGGGGGCGCACACGATGCACCGCGGCGAGCCATTGAAGCTGTTCGGCGCGCGGGTGCTGCCGCACACCAACCACGCGCCGGGCAAGATCGTCGAGATCGCCGAACAGGGAATGGTCGTCGCCTGCGGCGATGGCGCAGTGCGGATCGCCCAGGTGCAGCCGGCCGGGAAGACGCGGATGGCGCCTGAGGGCCTCGCGCGGGGGCGCGGGATCGAAGTGGGCGAGAAGTTGGGGTAGGGCTGCGCGAGGGCGTGATCCTCGACAGCGTTGCGGGAGCGACTAGCTTCGAAGTGCTCACCACATTTCATCTCTCGTGATGCCGACCTCCCAGTCCGACCCTGTAAACGCCGCCGACGCGCGCCAGCTCTTCGAGAAGCGCTTCGGCCGCGCGCCCGACGTCGTCGCGTCGGCGCCCGGGCGGGTGAACCTCATCGGCGAGCACACCGACTACAACGGCGGCGAGGTGCTGCCGATCGCGATCGAGCGTCGGACGTGGGTCGCGGTTTCGGTGGACACCGCGGCGCGATCATCGGTGCTCCACGCGGTGTCGTCGAACGAGGCGAACATCGGCGATGCATCGCTGCACAAGCCGGTGCGGAGCGAGCGCTGGTGGGATTACATCACCGGAGTCGCCGCGCCGCTCATCGCGTCGCCGTTAGGCGGTGGGCGCCGGATTGCGATCAACGCGGCGGTGGTCAGCGACGTGCCGGCCGGCTCGGGACTCAGCTCGTCGGCGGCCCTCGAGGTCGCGGCCGGTCTCGCCATCTCCACGGCACTCGGCGAATCACTGCCGATCCGCGAGGCGGCGATGACGGCGTGGCGCGCCGAGACCGAGTTCGTCGGGGTGGCGTGCGGGATCATGGACCAGTTCGCGTCGGCGCTGGCGAAGAAGGACCACGCGCTGCACCTCAACTGTGAGACGACCGAGACTGCGGACGCGCCCTTCCCCGACGCGGTGCTCATCGTGGATAGTGCGGTGCGCCGATCGCTTCGCCATTCGGAGTTCAACCAGCGGCGCGCGGAATGCGAGCAGGCACTGGCCGCACTCCAGCAGCGCTGGCCAGCGATCCGTTCGCTCGCGATGGCGACCCCCGAGCAGATCGACGAGGCGGCGCTTCCCGACCCGATCGGGCGACGCGCGATGCACGTCTCGCGCGAGACGCGCCGTGTGCGTGAGGCGGTCGCGATGCTGCGCGCCGGACGTTCGCTCAGCGGACAGTTGCTGCTCGACTCGCACGCCTCGCTCCGCGACCTCTACGATTGCTCGCGCGAGGAGCTCGATTGGCTCGTCGAGCGGTCGATCCGCGAGCCGGGGGTTCGCGGCGCGCGGCTCACTGGCGCGGGTTGGGGGGGATGCATCATCGCCGTCGGATCGGAAGAGGCGCTGACCGCGGCGGCGCCGGCGATCGAGCGCGACTACATCACACGCTTCGCCATCAAGCCTCGGCTCTGGCTCTCGAAGGCAGCGCCGGGTGCGGCGGTCGAGCGTTAGGGAGCGAGGACGGCTGAACAGGGCGATCACGCGCGACCATCGAGGGGACCGACACGGATGACCCACGTTCCACCGCATCACGCGCTGATTCCCTGTGGCGGAAAGGGCACGCGCATGCGCTCGCTCACTGGCGGCGCGCCGAAGGAGCTCGTCGAAGTCGCTGGCATCCCCGTGGTCGAGCGCGTGGCGCGCGAGTGTGCGGCGAGCGGGATCACCGACCTGCTCGTCGTGATCGCACCGGGCAAGGAAGCGATCCAGGACCGCCTCGCCTGGCAGGCGGGGACGCACGGCATGCCAGCGCGCATCTCGTTCGCGGTGCAGCGCGAGGCCCGCGGGATGGCCGATGCGATACGGTTAGGCGCGAACTTCTGTGACCGCGGACCGATTGCGGTCGCGCTGCCCGACAACCTCTTCCTCGGCGCGACCCCTGCCCTCCAGCAGGTGATCAACGTCGCGACGAAAGCGGGGAAGAGCGCTGTGTCGATCGTCGGCATCAGCACCGAGAAGGCGCGCGCCAAGGGAGCGACGGCGATCTACCAGGGCGACATCGTCGGCCACGAGTACCGGATTGCGCACATCCCCGACAAGGGCGCAAAGAGCGCGACCTTCGACACCGGGGGCGCGAAGGTCGCGTACACCGGCGTCGGTCGGTACGCGTTCGGCCCCGCGGTCTGGAAGGCGATCGACGAAGTCGAGTCCACACTTGCGCCGGGCGCCGAGCTCGATGACATCCCGGTGATGCAACTGCTGCTCAATCGCGGGCTGATGACGGGATGCCTCATCGAAGGTCGCTTCCTCGACGTCGGCCTCCCCACCGGATACAACGAAGCGAATGCCGAGCTTTCCGCCTGACGTCGCGCTGAGATGACGCGGCCCGCTCCGCGATCCGAAGCGGAGCTCGACGACGAGCTGTCCACGCCGCGCGATGCCACCGTCGCCGCGCTCGCCGCCGCTGCCGGCGACATCGTGATCCTCGGCGCCGGTGGCAAGATGGGACCGACACTCGCCCGGATGGCGGCCCGCGCGGCCGAGCGCGCCGACGGCGCCGCGCGGCGACGGGTGATCGCGGTCTCGCGGTTTGCGACGGCCGGCGCCGAGCAGTCGCTGCGGGCAGCGGGCGTCGAGACGCTGCGCTGTGACCTCCTCGATCGCGAGGCGGTCGCACGTTTGCCGCTCGTGCCTAACGTCATCTACATGGCAGGCCAGAAGTTCGGGACCGCCGATGCACCGGCGCGGACGTGGATGCAGAACGTCGTCGTCCCGGCGATCTGCGCCGAGCGATACGCCGACTCGCGCGTCGTCGTCTTCTCGACGGGGAACGTCTATCCGCTCACCGCTCCCTCGGGCGGCGGATCGCGCGAGAGCGATCCGCCGGCGCCGGTTGGCGAATACGCCGCGAGCTGCGTCGGGCGGGAACGCGTGTTCGAGCACTACGCGGCCGCCGCCGGCACCAGTGTGGTCATCGTTCGGTTGAACTACGCGGTCGATCTCCGCTACGGTGTTCTCGTCGACATCGCAACGCGCATCATGGAAGGCCGGCCGGTCCCGTTGGCCATGGGTCACGTGAATGTGATCTGGCAGGGTGACGCGAACCGCGCCGCGCTCGAGCTGCTGGCGCACGCGTCGGCACCGCCGCTCGTCGTCAATGTCACGGGGGGCGAGTCGATCGCGGTGCGCGCGGTGGCGGGCGAACTGGCGCAGCGCATGGGACGCGAGCCGCTCTTCGATGGACGCGAGGCAGCGACCGCGCTGCTCAGTGATGCGTCGCGGATGCGCGGGCTGATCGGGGCGCCGGCCATGCCGTTAGGCACGCTGCTCGACTGGGTCGCCGACTGGGTCGGCCACGGGCGCCCGCTGCTCGGGAAGCCGACGGGGTTCGAGAAGCGCGACGGCGCGTTCTGATGCCGCTGAACGCACGGCAGAATCTCCGCGCCGGCGTGGTCATCCCGGCGCACCCGCTCGCGCTGACGGCGGCGCGCAACTTCGATGAGCGCCGCCAGCGCGCCCTGACGCGCTACTACCTCGACGCGGGCGCTGGGGGCATCGCGGTCGGCGTGCACACCACCCAGTTCGCGATCCGCGACGCGAAGCACGGGCTCTACGAACCCGTCCTCTCGCTCGCCGCGGAGACGGTTCGCGCCGCGTTGGCGGCGCGAGCGCGTCCGTTCACGCTGGTTGCCGGCCTCGTTGGGGATACTGCCCAGGCGACGGAGGAAGCGGCGCTCGCCCGCACGTTAGGCTACGACGCCGGGCTACTCAGCCTTGGCGCGCTGCCGGAGGCGAGCGATGCTGAACTGATCGCCCACTGCCGCGCCGTGGCCGATGTCATTCCGCTGTTCGGATTCTACCTCCAGCCGGCGGTTGGGGGACGCGTGCTCAGCTACGACTTCTGGCGTGCGTTCGCCGAGATCGAGAACGTGTGGGCGGTAAAGATCGCGCCCTTCGATCGCTACCGCACGCTCGACGCGGTGCGCGCGATCATCGACGCCGGGCGGCGCGACATCGCGCTCTACACGGGGAACGACGACAACATCGTCAATGACCTGGTGACGCCCTTCCCGGGGAGCATGCACGGTGTCGAGCGCGCCCGCTGGTTCGACGGCGGCCTGCTCGGCCAGTGGGCCACGGGGACAAAGCGCGCGGTGGAATTGCTCGATCGTGCCAAGGGTGCGCACGGCGGGCCCGGTGTCGGGCTGCTCAGCGAAGGCGCGGCCCTCACCGACTTCAATGCCGCGATGTTCGATGCGGCGCACGGCTTCGCCGGCTGTATCCCGGGAATCCACGAAGTGCTGCGCCGGCAGGGGCTCCTCGCCGGTCGCTGGTGCCTCGACGAGCGGGAGGAGCTGTCTGCCGGCCAGTCCGCCGAGCTTGATCGCGTCTGCCGCGCCTATCCGTTCCTGCTCGACGACGAATTCATCGCGGAGCGCCGCGACGCCTGGTTGCGTTAGGCAGGCACGCGCTGGTCGCCGCGCGCGGGGCTCAGCTCCCCGTCTCGACGCAGATGGTGTGATCGCCGCGCCAGCTCTCCCCGGGAGCGACGCGGATCGGGTCGAACACCGTCGCCGGCTCGACACAGATGAAGCGCGACCACTCACCGGGAGCGAAGTCCAGCGCCTCGTCCGACCCGGGCCCCGGGTTCCAGACGACGACGTTGGCGAACCCGGAGCTCTCGATGCGGAGGCAGCGCGTCTCGTCGCGGAGGCGGAGGCGGGAGGGCGAGGCAAGATAGACGCGATCGGTCTCGCCGTTAGGCGAAAGCGCGGGGGCGGTGTCGATCGCCTCGGCCCACTCGGCGACCTTGTCGCGGTAGCGAAGCCCCTGCAGACCCTCGACGCGCGCCGTGCGCACGTCGCCGACGCGAAAGTAGCTGTGGAAGCCACCGGTGAAGGCGAGTGGCGCCTTGCCGGTATTGGTCAGGCAGAGCGCCAGCTTGAGGGTGCTGCCGAGCGCGACGTCGAGATCGAGGCGGAACTCGTGGGGCCAGAGGCGGCGCGTCTCGGTGGACGACTCGAGGGCGAGCGTCGTGGTCGCGTAGCCGGCGCGATCAACCCCGTGGCGAACGATGTCCCACTCGCTGGTGCGGGCGAACCCATGTTGCGGCAGCGGTCCAATCGCGGTCCCGACGCCCTTGCCGAACTGCGGAAAGACGAGCGGGATCCCGGCGTGCGTTTCCTGCCGGGCGTCGGAGCGCGCGCTGAGGAAGAGCACTTCGCCACTCGGGTCGCGCCAGGAGAGGACGTGGCCACCGTGAGGGTAGACGTCGGCGGTGCCGCCGATGTCATGGGAGAGCCGGATGCGGGGACGGCCAGCGTGGCCGGTTCCGACTGCAGAGGCAGCGGAGGCAGTCTTGCGGATAGTCACGGGCGTGCGGGTCGAACGTTAGGCGGAACGCTGGGCGATTTCCGATTCGGTCCGGAAGCGGGCGAGAAACGCGGCCGGTCCGGCATGGTCAGGCAGCGCGCGCAAGGCGCGGATCGCCTCATCGGCGTGGGTGCTCAACCCCGCCACCATCTGGTCGGCGTCGACGCCGACCCGCTCCAGCTCCTCCACCAGCGTGCGCAAGACATCGGCGTGTGGCATCACTCTCCAGCGTTGAGTCCAAACCGCTCACTTCGGCCAGCGCTGCGTCGCACCTGTCGAGGCATGCAACTTCGCCCTCCGCATCACAGTCTGCCAGAAGTGCGCCAAATGTTTCAGGTCTGTCGTTATGAGGGCGCTATTCCTCATCCGCTGAAACACGATCCCTCGGGGCAGGTTCGCCGAGCGTCACGGGCGCTTATCTTAGACCCATGATGCAAAGCACCTTCAGCCACGCGGCCGGTACCGTCGGTGGCGTCACCGAAGCGCGGGTCGCCGCGGCGACCATCTGCGCCGACATGCGTGGCGGCGACCTGCTCGATCCCGCCTTCGACCGTCGCACCATCGGGCTCGACGCCCGCGACCGGCGCTGGACGCGTGAGCTCATCTACGGCATGCTGCGCCATCGCTCGCGTCTCGACGCGCTCCTCGCGGCGCGGGTGACCGGAGGCCTCGCCCGCCTCGACGCCGACCTCGCAGATCTCCTCCGGCTTGGTGCGCAGCAGCTGCTGGCGATGGGCAGTGTGCCCGCCTACGCGGCGATCGCCCAGACCGTCGAGCTGGCGAAGCGCCGTCACGGGATCGGCGCGAGCAAGCTCGCGAACGCGGTGTTACGGCGGCTCGATCGCGAGCGTGACGCGCTCGTCACCCCGCAGCCATCCGACTCGATCGACGCGCTCGCGCTCGAGCATTCGCATCCGCGGTGGATCGTCGCGCGCTGGGCTGCGCGCTGGGGCGCCGACGAGACCGCGGCGCTGCTCGCCGCCAACAATCGCGAGGCGCCGATCATCATTCGGCCATGGCACGTCGTGCGCGAGCAGCTCGAGGCAACGCTGGAATCGGCTGGCGTGCACGTCACCGATGCGCCGCTCGTCGTCGACAGCATGACCATCTCGGCGCCGCCGGTCGGGCTCACCGAGCTTGGCGCGTACAAGCAGGGGCTCTTTCACGTGCAGGATCCGGCATCGACGCTCGTGACGAAGTACGCCTGCTTCGCGAGCGGTGCAATCGTCGCCGATCTCTGCGCCGCACCTGGCGGGAAGACGCTCGAGCTGTCGCGCACGGCGGGCATGGTGTTCGCCAGCGACACGTCGGCGTCGCGGCTGGCGCGCGTCGCACAGAACATCGGTCGCCTCGAGGCGCGCAACATCGAGCTGCTCGTCGCCGATGCGCGCTTCCCCGCCGTCAGTGGCGTGGACGGTGTGCTGATCGACGTTCCCTGCACCGGGACCGGCACCTTCCGGCGCCACCCCGATGCCCGCTGGCGGCTCAAGATGTCCGACCTCGCGGTGCTCGGTGCACTGCAGCGGGCGATCATCCGCGCCGCAGCGACCGCGGTCCGCCCGGGGGGGCTGCTCGTCTACAGCACGTGTTCCCTCGAGCCTGAGGAGAACGACGAGCAGGTCGAGAGCTTCCTCGCCGAACATCCGGAATGGACACTGGACCCGCCGCCTAACGGCACGGTGCCGGAGACGGTGCTCGACGGCGGCCGCCTCCGCGTCCTCCCGCAGCGCCACGGGGCCGACGGTGCATTCGCCGTCCGTCTACGGCGGGCGCGATGAAGAAACGTCAGGCAGGAGGCGGGCAATGAGCCTGCGCACCTCGCTCCGGCGCGGCATTCCGTCCCTGATCGCCGCGGTCCTCGGGTTCGCGTCAGCGTATGTGGTGATCGCGGTCGCGGTCTTCCCGGGGGGCGGTGGCAGCGACGACGTGACGGTGCCCAGCCTGTCGGGGATGACCCTCGATGACGCGACCCGCCGCCTGACGAAGCTGGGATTCAAGATCAAGGAAGGGACGCCACGGCCGAGCGAGGGCTCGCCCGCCGGCACGATCATCGAGCAGACTCCGCTCGGCGGCGCGGTGGCGCGTCTCGGTGAGGCAGTCACTGTCGTCACCAGTGCCGGGCAGCGGTCGATCGTGGTGCCGGTGACGCAGGGGATGTCGCGACGCGACGCCGAGCATGCGCTCGAGCAGGCGGGTTTCTCGGTCGGAGCGGTGACGCAGCAGGCGAACGACGCGCCACGCGGGACGGTGCTGGCAACGAACCCGGCGGCGGGGACGAAGGCATCGGCGGGTGCGGTGACGCTCGTGCTGAGCAGCGGCCCGTCGTCGATCACCCTGCCTAACGTGGTCGGTCGCAACTACGCCGACGCCCGCTCGACGCTCGAGCAGATCGGACTCCTCGTCTCGGGGAGCGATCTCGACTCGGCATCGACCCAGCCGTCGGGCACGGTCCTCTCGCAGTCTCCGAGCGCCGGACGTACCGTTCCCTCGGGAACGACGGTCCAGCTCCGCTTGTCGGCCGGGATCGGGATCGTCCCTGCCCCCCGCGAATAGGGTATTTAGTCCGTTTTGCTACTTATTGCCCGTCCGCGCGGTCCCGCGCACTCCTCTCACCTCTCGTCGCAGTGTCGCCAGCCCGTCCCGCCGCCCTGATCGCCCCCTCGCTCCTCAGTTCCAACTTCGCGCAGCTGGCGACCGAACTTCGCCGCTGCGAGGAGGGGGGCGCCGACTGGCTGCATGTCGACGTCATGGATGGATGCTTCGTCCCGAACCTGACGTTCGGCGCGAAGGTGATCGAGACAGTGCATCGTCACACGCGGCTGCCGCTCGACGTGCACATGATGGTCGTCGAGCCGGAGAAGTACTTCGACAGCTTCGCCGCGGCTGGCGCGGCGAGGATGACCATTCACGCCGAAGCGACGCCACATCTCCAGCGGCAGCTGGCGCGCATTCGCGAGCTCGGGTGCAAGGCAGGAGTCGCGCTCAACCCCGGCACGCCGCTCAGCGCCGTGGAGGATGTGCTGGCCGACCTCGACCTGCTCCTCGTGATGACGGTGAATCCGGGGTTCGCGGCGCAGCAGTTCATTCCGCACTCCCTCGAGAAGATTGCCCGCGCCCGGCGGATGCTCGACGCCGGGCAGAGCAGCGCCCGGCTCGAGGTGGACGGCGGGATCAATCGCCAGACGATCGCTGCCGTGCGTCAGGCGGGCGCCGACGTCTTCGTCGCCGGCAACGCGGTGTTCACCGCGCCGGATCTCGCCGCCGAGATCGCCGCGTTGCGCCAGTTGACGATGGCGACGGCATGACCGTTCGCCAGCAGTGGGCGGTCGTTGCCGCAGTGGCGGCACTGCTGGCGGTCGGGTTGTTCACCGCGACCCGCTCGATGAGTGACGAGCTTTTTCCAGTGAGCGTTGGCTCGAAGGCGCCGGAGTTCCGCGCGACGCC
>JBKJQR010000148.1:0-52656 GCA_046593895.1 Gemmatimonadaceae bacterium
TGGCGATCGGCGATGGCGACACCGTCGCCGCGGCGTCGTTCAACCTGCACGAGCAGTTCTTCGGCGAGGCGTTCGACATCCGGTTGGCTGACGGATCGCCGGCGTTCTCCGCCTGCACCGCCTTCGGGCTCGAGCGCTGGCTGCTCGCTGCGCTCGTCGCCGCCGCGTCAGATCCCGGCGCGCCTGACTCCGTCGCGCCTGACTCCGCCGCGATCAGTCTGCCTGACGTTACCACTCCGCGTCGCGAGGTACCTGTATGAACCGGCTTTATGCCCGCCATGCCCAGGCGGCCGATCGTGGCCGCTGGTCGGTCGAACGCGACGTGCCCTGGTGCGACATCGACCCGCTGCGCCTGCGCGGCGAGAGCGAGATGCTCGCCGCCCTGCGCACCGCGGCGCTGATCGAGGCCTATCACCCGGTACACCTGCAGCAGCTGCTCGCCGAGACCTGGGACGATGTCGATGCCGGCGTCGTGTTCTCGCTCGAGCTGTACGAAGGCTTCAAGCATTTTCACGCGCTCCGCACCTACCTCGATGTCGTCGGCTACCAGCCGGCGATCACCGATGATGAGATCGTCGAGATGCGCCGTGCGGCGCGCGAGTCGGACGACGCACCGTACGACCTCATCGACCGGCTCGTCGAGTTCATGCTGTCGGAACATCTCGCCGCCTACTTCTTCCGGCGGATCAGCGAACAGACGAAGGAACCGGTGCTCGCGGCCATGCTCCGGCTCATCACCAGCGATGAAGTGCGCCACGCGCAGAGCGCATCCGACCTGCTCGCGAAGCGGATCGCTGTCGAGCCATGGCTCGCGTCGAAGGTGCTCGACGCAGCGACTCATTTTCGCCACTTCGGCGAGCGCGCGATCGGCGACGTCCCCGTCGCACTGCCCGGCGATCCGCTCGCCATTCGCACCTTCGCACGCCGCATCGAGCGGCTCTGCGGCATTCGATATGTCGATCATCTCAAGGAGGCCATGTGACGCTCTCCATTGCACGTACCGAGCAGCAGATATCCGACAACGAGCTGCGGGTGCTCAACTTCTATCGTGCCTCCGAGCTGCACGGAGGACTGATCCTCGGCCAGGTGGCGCGCCGGACCCGCGACGGCCCGCTGACAGTGGAGCTGCTGAAGCACTCCGCTGAGGAGGTCGCGCACGCGCGGTTGTGGACCGAGACGATCCTCGCGGTCGGCGGCAGCTTGCATCCGGTGCGAGAGACCTACCAGACGCGCTACGCCGAGGCGATCGGCTGTCCGATCGGCGTGCTCCACGTGCTCGCACTGACGCAGATCTTCGAACGGCGAGTCTATCAGCACTTCGTCGCGCACCTGCGCCGCCCGGGAACGCACCCCGCGGTGAAAGCCACGCTCATCCGGATGCTCGAGGAGGAGCGCGGACATCTCAGCTGGGTGAAGCAGTGGCTCGACCGTCAGGCAGTCACTCGCGGCGCGATCGTCGGCGAGACGATGCGACGCTACGCAGAGGTCGACCGCCGGGTCTACGACGCGCTGACGCTCGAGCTCGGGTGGAGGGTAGCCGCATGATCACGGCACGCGAACCAATGCGCACCGCGCTTCGTCCGCTCACCTGGTTGCCTTCGGGCCGCGTCGATCGCGTCAGGCTCGCGAGCGCGATCGACGACAAGCTGTTCTTCGCACAGGCGCGCGAGGACCCGCGGGTCGAGCTCGAGGCGATTCGACCGCGCGCGTCCGACACCGTCGTCGTCGTCGGTTCGGGAGGCTGCACCGCATTGTCGCTGCTCGGCGGCGGTGCCGGTGAGGTGCACGCGGTCGACACGAATCGAAGCCAGAACCATCTCACTGAGTTGAAGACGGTCGCGCTGCGCGAGCTCGCACGCCACGAAGCGATCGGCTTTCTCGGTGGATCCGCGATGCCGAGCCGCTACCGGCTCGCACGTTATGGAGAGATGCGGCAGCACCTGCACGATGACACCGCGGCTTACTGGGACGCGCGCGCCGGTGCGATCGAAGACGGTGTGATCAACGCAGGGGTGAGTGAACGATTCATCCGGCTCGTTTGCTCTGCGGTGCGCAACGTCGTTCACCGGCCGGGTCTCGTGCGACGGATGCTCGACCGTCGAACGCTCGAGGCGCAGCGTGCGTTGTTCGACGAGGAATGGAATACCGCAGCCTGGCGCGCCCTGTTCACCGTGCTGCTCAATCGCTGGTCGATGTCGCGGGCGTACGACCCGCGCTTCTTCGAGCAGATCGGCCGTGCCGACTTTGCCGAGCACTTCTGTCAGCTCGCGAAGCACGCGCTGACCGAGATTCCGGTCGCCGACAATTATTTCCTGCATCAGATGCTGACCGGGTTCTACCCGAGCGACCGGGACGAGGGCGTGCCGCCCTACCTCGGCGAGTCGGGTGCGGACGTGATCGCGTCGCGGCAGAACCGGCTGCTCATTGTGGACGGAAGCATCACCGAGCACCTCGGCACGCTCGACGATCGCTCCGTCAACGGATTCGCGCTGTCGAATGTGTGCGAGTGGATGGATCAAGCGGGCATCGACCAGCTGTTCGCGGAGGTGGAGCGCGTGGCCGCGCCGGGAGCGCGGATCGTTTTCCGGAATTTCGTCGGCTGGACCGAGTTGCCGCCCGGCGTCCGCCGTCTCGAGGAGGATCACGAGGCCGGGCCGGTGCTGCTCCGCGGTGATCGAAGCGTCGTGCAATCGCGCGTCGTCGTCTGCCGCACAGAGGCGGACCGATGACCGCCGTCGCCATGTCCGCGTCGCTCGTTGTCCGCGACGCAACCGACGCGGACAACGCAGCGCTCGTCGCGCTGACCGCGGCCTGCACGATGCGCGGTGATATCGCGCTGCGGATGGATCGTGCGCCCGATTTCTTCGCGTTGACGCGACTCGAGGGAGAGGAGACCCGCGTCGGCATCGTAGCCGGCGAGGACGGAGAGGTCGTTGGGTGCGTCGCCGCCTCGCGACGGCGCGCGTACGTCAACGGTTTGCCGGAGACGATCTGCTATGCGAGCGACCTCAAGGTGCATCCGTCAGCGCGCGGCAGCGGAGCCGCCGACCTGCTGACTGCGTACGCGCGCGACGCGTCGGGCGAGCTGGCCGGGATGGACGCGCCCTGCGTGTTGACGATCCTCGGCGGGAATACTCCGATGGAGCGACGCGCGCGGGGCCCGCGCGGGATGCCGGCGCTGGCGCGGTTCGCCACGCTCTCGGTCGTCGCCATCCCGCTTCTCTGGGAGCGGCGGGAGCGCCCACTCGGCGTCACCGTGCGCAGCGCAACGATCGATGATCTCGATGACATGGCCGCACTCTGGAACAGCCGCGCGCCGGCGCGGCAGCTGGCCGGCGTGTTCGATGCCGGTCAACTCGCCCTCTGGATCGCCGACGCGCCAGGCCTAACGCTGGATGACTATCTCCTCGCCGTCGACGGCATGGGACGTGTTGTCGGGTTCGTCGGCGTCTGGGACCAGACAGCGTTCAAGCAGATGCGAGTGGTGAGCTATTCGCCGCGACTGTCACTCGTCCGGCGCGGGGTCAACCTGATCGCGCCACTCACCGGCGCGCCGCCACTCCCGGAACCGGGCGGCGCCCTGCCCGCGTTGGCAGCGGTCCATCTGTGCGCCGGCGAGCCAGCGGTGCTGCGCGCGCTCATCCTCGAAGCGTACCGGCGCCATCGCGGCGGGCGATTCGGCTTCATCACCGTCGGCATCGACGTCGTCGATCCGCTGCTCGATGCGATGCGCGGACTGTTCGGCCAGCCAACCTCCGTGCATGCGTACGTGAGCAGCGCGCGCGGAATCAGCGACCCGCAGCGACTCCGCGGCTTGCCCCTGCACTACGAGACGGCGCTCGTCTGATGCGCTGGATTCGAGCAATTCCGTCGCTCGTCGTCAGGCGGCGCCGCCCGATACTGGCGGCCTGGATCATCGTGGTCGCGGCGATTCTTCCGCTGGCGCGTGGCGTCGAGGGCCGGCTCGACACCGGCGCCCGCGTACCGGGAAGCGAATCAGCTCACGTCACTGAGTTGCTGGCGACGCGGTTCGCGTCGCCGTTCGCCCGCTACGCGGTGCTCGTCGTCGAGGGCATGCCTAACGGTTCACCCGAACGCGGGCGCGCCACGCTCCGTACGATTGTCGATGCCGTCGCGGCGAATCGAGCCGTCGCTGGGACGTTTTCGCTGCTCAATTCGACTGACAGCCTGTTCGTGGGGCCGAACGGCAGCACCTTCGTCGTCGTCGGCCTTCGCCCGGATGTCGCCAACATCGATTCGGTCGTTCCTTCGCTCCGCCGCACGACCGAGCGATTGCTCCCGACGCTGCACCCGACATCGCCGGCTGTCGAGCTGCTCTGGACCGGCGAACTGCCGCTGACCGTCGACCTCCGCCGGGTGAGTGCGGACGACGCGAGTCGCGCCGAGCGGCGCGTGCTGCCCTTGACGCTCGCGCTGCTCGTTCTCGCCTTCGGCGCGCTCGCTGCCGCGGTGATCCCGGTTGCCTTCGGCGCGCTGTCGATCGCGCTGACGCTCGGTTGCATCGCGCTGCTCACCCGCGTGACGCCTGTTTCGATTCTCGTCCTCAACGTCGCGACGATGCTCGGGCTCGGCCTTGGGATCGACTACGCCCTGCTGATGGTCAGCCGCTTCCGCGAGGCGCGCCGGCGCGGGCTCGACGCCGATGCGGCAGCGATCGAAGCAGCGACGCAGGCCGGGCATAGCATCGCGCTCTCCGGGGCAGCGGTGCTCGTTGGATTTCTCTCGCTGCTGCTCGTTCCGCTCACCGATCTCCGATCGATCGCGATCGGCGGCTCCATCGTGACGATGCTGTCTGTCCTTCTCGCGACGACGCTGCTCCCTGGTGTGCTCGCCGGGCTCGGCGACCGCATCGAGCTTGGGCGCATCGGCAAGCAGCGGGCGTCCGCTGACGCCAGCATTCATTTCTGGCACCGCTGGAGCACCGCGGTCGTCAGGCGCCCACTGCTCGTGCTCGTCATTGCAGGGATTCCCGCGATCGCGCTGGCGTGGCAGTGGCGGCGCCTCGAAACCCGCACGCCGAGCGGCGACTGGCTTCCGTCGTCGATCGAATCGGCGCGCGGGCTGAACGCATTGCAGGCGATGCAGCGCAGCGGCATCGTGCAGAGCGTTAGGGTGGTGTTCGAGCTGCCGTCAGGCACATCGGTGTACTCTCCCGGCGGCTGGCGCGCTGTCGCGCGTGTCTCCGATAAGATCGCGGCCAATGCGCGCGTCGCGCGCGTCCGCTCGCTCACGGGAAGCCTCGGCTCGACACCGAGTGACAATGTGCTCGCCTCCGCGCCTGCCGCGCTCCTCAGGGGATTTGTCAGTTCCGACAGGCAGCTCGCGCTCCTCGAGATCATGCCGTCGGAACCGGGCGGCATCATCAGCGCGATGTCCCTGGTGCGCGAGCTTCGCGCGATCGATGCCGCTGCGCTGACCGGGATTGCTGGCGCGCGCCTCGCGGTCGGCGGACTACCGGCCTTCAACTCCGACTACGGCCAGCGCATTTCGAGCGCGACACCGCGCGTCGTGGCGCTGGTGGTGATCGGGACCTTTGTTGCGCTGCTCGGCGGCTTCCGATCGGTGCTCATTCCCCTGAAAGCCATCACGCTCAACTTGCTCTCGGTTGGCGCCGCCTTTGGCGCGGTGGTGCTGGTATTCAACGATGGATACGGATCGCGACTGCTCGGCCTCGACCATCCGCTCGACGGAATATTTCCCGCCGTGCCGCTGCTCGTGTTCTGCACCGTCTTCGGGCTGAGCATGGACTACGAAGTGTTCCTCGTCTCCCGCGTGCGCGAAGCGCGGCAGCGCGGCGCCAATGAAAGCGATGCGGTCGTCGAGGGCGTGTCGCGCACTGGTGGCGTGATCACCAGCGCGGCGCTCGTCATGATCGTCGTCTTCTCCGCCTTCATGATGGGCGAGTTCGTGTTGATGAAGATCCTCGGCTTCGCGCTCGCCGTCGCGGTCCTCATCGACGTCACGATCATCAGGCTTGCGCTCGGCCCGGCGCTGCTGCGACTGGCCGGACACTGGAACTGGTGGCCGGGCCGGGAAAAGCGTTAGGTACGGACTGCACGGCCAGCGGCGCCCTTCCGGTGCTGCTGGAGACTTTCGTTCAGCGGAGGACTCCCATGAAACACACACTCCTAGTCTCGATGGCCCTTCTCGCGCTCGGGTGCATGGCTCGACCCACGGCGAAGTCGGGAGCGTTAGTCGAACGCGAGAACGTCGGCGAGGAGGTCGGCCGGATCGAGCGCTACTGGGCCGACGCATACATGCGGCGAGACACCTTCGCACTCCGCGAGCTCCTCGCCGACGAATTCACCGACATCGACGATCGCCGGACAGCAAACAAGCTGGAGTACATCGCCGAGGTGAGCGGCCTCGGTGCGACTGCCGATCAATTCGTCCTCACCGAGGGAGTCGTTCGCGGCTACGGCGATGCGCTCGTGTCGACCGGGCACGTCCGACTCGGCAGCGAATCGGCGGGGACGGGCGCGCACTACATGGCGATCTACGTCCGGCGACGCGGCCGCTGGCAACCGGTCGCGTTTCAGCTGACGCCGATCCACAAACCGTAAGGCGGCGCGGCCGGCGCGATCTCAGCCGCCGACGATTCGGAGAAAGTCGCGGAGGATTCGCTCGGTCAGACCCCAGACGATATACTCGCCATGGCTGAAGGCGGGAACCTGTAACGACCGGCCGTGCGCGACGACGTCCGCGGTGATCCACGCGGCAGCGTCGCGCAGTGTAGCCAGCGGTACCCAGAACGCCGCCGCGACCTCAGGGCTCTCGACGACGGCCACGTCCGCCGAGACCGCGGCGACATAAGGCCGGACGATCACCTGCCTGACGGTGGGCGTCCGCGGCGAGACCTCGTCGAGCGCGCCGAGCACAACGCCGTTGCGCTCGATGTCGACCGCCGTCTCTTCCCACGTCTCACGGACCGCCGTCCGCTCGAGCGAGACGTCGCCCGGCTCGCGGCGTCCGCCGGGCAGCGCAACCTGCCCGCTCCACGGATCACCCTCGAAGTCGGCCCGCTTGATCATCAGCAGCTCGAGCCCGCCCGCTTCGGCCGGCCGGAGGACGAGTGCGACTGCCGCCTGCAGTGGATGCTCTGCAGCGTCGCGGAGCACGGTCGCCGGCGTGTGTGCAGCCAGTGCAGCTGCGATCCGCGCGATTTCGCGGTGCTCGAGGGTCTTGCTGATCATCACGACACACGCCGTCGCAGGAACCGCACCCTCCGCACGCCGCTGGTATCGCATGCAGCGCCGCGAGCTCCGTGATCCCTCAGCTTTCGACCGTCCCGCCGCCCTCGATCCACGCTCGATACCCGCCGCGCAGGGATCGCACACGATAGCCCATCGTCTGCAGCGTGTCGGCCGCGAGCGCCGATCGGCTGCCGCCGCCACAATAGACGACAAGCTCGCGGTCGCGCGGCAGCATCCCTTCACCGCGTACTTCGATCGTCCCCCGAGGCAGCGGGACCGCGCCGGGGATGCGACCGAGGTTGTACTCGTTCGGCTCGCGGACGTCGACGAACACCGTCCCGCTGTCGCCGAGCGCATCACGCGCGTCGTCGGCATCGATCTCGGTGATTCGCTGCTTCGCCTCGTTGACGAGGTCGGTGCCGGACTTGGCCATGCTCTGACGTCGCGGGTTGGAGGTGGTCAGTGGACGTGCAACGTGCCGGCGGCCGCGTCGAGTGTCGCAGTCAGGCCTAACGGTATCGTCCACTGTTCGTCGATGTGGCCGAACGGCGCGCCGGCGACGGCGGGGACGCCGGCCGCGCTCGCCGCCTCGTCGAGCACCTCGTCGAGCCGGCGGACCCCGTCTTCGCTCGTCTCGGGACAATCGGTGAACGCGCCGAAGACGATCCCGGCGACGCGGGCGAGGGCGCCGGCGAGCCGGAGCTGGGTGAGCATCCGGTCGAGGCGATAGACCGCCTCGCCGATATCCTCGAGCACGAGGATCGCGCCGTCGAGCGCCGGGAAATACGGAGTGCCGAGGAGCGCGACGAGGAGCGCGAGGTTCCCGCCGGCGAGGCGTCCTTCAGCGACACCGCCGCGGATCGTCCGCGGCGCCGGCATGGCGCCGCAGGAATCCGTCGCATCGATCACCGCCCGCCGGAGCGAGTCCCGCGAGAAGGCGCTCAGCACGCCGCGCGCGGTCGGCGCGTGGAACGTTGCGATGCCGCTCCTCGTCTCGATCGCGGCGTGCAGTGCGGTGATGTCGGAGAAGCCGAGCAAGGTCTTCGGGCGGCGGGTAATTGCCGTGTAGTCGAGCGCATCGAGCAGCCGCATTGAGCCATACCCGCCACGCGCGCACCAGACCCCGTCAATCGCCGGATCGCGCAGCGCACGGTCGAGGTCCGTTAGGCGCTCGTCATCGCTCCCGGCGAAGTAGCCGCGGCGAGCGAGCACGTGCACGCCGACAATCGGTTCCCACCCCATCGACTCGACATTGCTGATCGCCCGCTCGAGATCGCTCGCGCCGCGCAGAGGGCCGGCCGGCGAGACGAGCGCGACGCGCGCGCCAGGCGCGAGCGGCGGCGGGCGGCGCAACGATGCGCGAGGGTGCGTCCTGGTGCGTGCGGTCGCGGACATGAGGGAGTGCGCAACGTATGGATCGCGCGGTACACGGTCAACGGCGCTGATGCGCATGGCTGGCATTTGCTTTGCGAAATCAAGTGTTCCCAACGGCGGGCCGTGCAGCGACGTCACGTCGGGCCGCGTTCGCCGGAGTCATCCCTAAGCAGCAAGGAGGACAGGACCATGGCGGATCGGGAACAGGATCAGAGCTCGCAAAGCGGTCGCACCGGATCGTCCGGAAGTGGCACCTCAGACTCGTCACGAACCGAGTCGAGTCAGCGCGCGTCGCAGCAGGGCGGCGGATTCGACGCTACGGGTGGGTCGGGCTCTTCGCAGAGTGGCGCGACGGGCAGCACGAGTTCCAGTGGATCGTCAGGCAGCGCGTCACCCGGCAACGGCCGGACCGATCGCGGCAACAGGGGTGATGAGGGCATCGGCAGCTCGGCGACGCGCAACGCATCGTCAGGCGGCGCAGGCGGCGACTCGTCGGACAGCAGTGAACGGATCGGCGAGCATGAAGAAAGCGATGTCGAGTCTCGCTCGCGCGCGGCAAGCGGCTCAGGCGGTGCGAGTAGCAGCGGCAAGCCCGGATCGAGCGGCAACGAGGGGAGCGGCGCGATGAGCGGCGCGCCCGGTGGTGGTGGCTCGAGCGGCGAGAGTGGCGGTTCGAAGGGCGGCAGCGGCGGTTCGTCGGGTGGATCCGGCGGATCCGGCGGCGGCATGGGCGGTGGCGGCGGCTCGAAGGGCGGCTCCGGCGGATCGTCGGGTGGATCCGGCGGATCCTCCGGCGGCGGGACGGGCGGAGGCGGCGGATCGAAGGGTGGTACGGGCAGTGGCGGTTCGTCGGGCAGCTCCGGTGGTTCCTCCGGCGGCTCCGGCTCGGGAGGAAAGAGCAGCGGTCGCTGATCGCCGCTCCCTCAGAGCAAAGCGCTCCGGCTCACGCCGGAGCGCTTTTTTTTCGCGCCTTGCACTTCACACTGGACGCGAACGACGACCGTCACCACAATTGCCGCGTGCCTCACCCCATCCCGCGCGGCCCCCGCTTCCCCCTCGCCGCGCAGGTTCTCGTCGGACTGGTCGCTGGCTTCGCACTCGGCATGCTCCTCGCCGCGATCGGCGAGCGCGCGACCCGTGTCGCGCTCGCGATCGCCGAGCCGGCTGGGGCGCTGTTCGTCAGCGCGATCCGCATGACGGTGATCCCACTCGTCGTATCCAGTCTCGTCGTCGCCGTTGCTACCGCCCCCGATCCGCGCACCGTCGGCGTCGTTGGATTTCGCGCCTTGCTCCTCTTCCTGGCCGTGCTGTTCACCGGCGCCATCTTCGCCGCACTGCTCGCGCCCCCGCTGTTCTCGCTCGCCGCGATCGACCCGTCAGCCAGTGCCGCACTGCGGGTGTCGACCGCGAGCATCGCGACCGCCGCTGCGCCGGCGACGCCGACCATCGGCCAATGGATCGTCGATCTCGTCCCCGCCAATCCGTTCAAGGCAGCGAGCGACGGCGCGATGCTCCCGCTGATCGTCTTCGCCCTCGCGTTAGGCTCGGCCCTCGCCCGCATCGCGCCGGCGCGGGGCGCCGTCGTTATCCGGCTGTTCGAGGGAATCAACGATGCGATGATCCTCCTCGTTCGCTGGATCCTCGCCTTCGCACCCATCGGAGTCTTCGCGCTCGCCATCCCGCTGGCCATTCGCGCCGGCGCCTCGGCCGCCGGCGCGCTTGTCTCGTACATCGCGATCGTCGTCGCGCTGCTGATCGTCTTCACCATTCTCGTCCTCTATCCGCTCGCCGCGTTAGGCGGGCGGATCTCGCTGCTGACCTTTGCGCGGGCCTGCCTCCCGGCGCAGGCGGTCGGCTTCGGATCCCGCTCGTCGCTGGCTGCGCTGCCCGTCATGATCGAGACCGCGCGCGACCGGCTGCTCCTCCCGCCGGCGATCACCGGCTTCTTCCTCCCGCTGGCCACCGCCACCTTTCGCGCCGGGGGTGCAGTCGCCCAGACGGTGAGCGTGATCTTCGTCGCCCACCTCTTCGGCGTGCCGCTCGGGCCGCTGCAACTGGCGACGATCGCGGTCACCGTCGCGCTGACGACGTTCAGCATCCCGGCGATCCCCGGCGGTTCGATCCTCGTCCTCGTTCCCGTGCTCGTTGCCGCGCACGTGCCGGTCGAAGGCATCGGCCTCCTGCTCGGCGTCGACACGATCCCCGACATGTTCCGCACCACCGCCAACGTCACTGGCGACCTGACCGTCGCCGCGGTGCTCGGCCGGACCGCCGCGCCGGCCGATCGTGATCGTTAGGCAGCACGACGTCATCGTCGGGCTGGCGCTGGCGCTTCCCTGGATCGTCGCTCCCCTGATCGCCGCCTGGCGCGCTGCTGGCTCGCGCTCGCTCGACGACGAGTCCCCCGACGCCCCGAGCGACGCGCCGCTCATCTCGGTGATCATACCGGCTCGCGACGAGGCGCCGAACATCGAGCGCTGCCTGCGCTCCGTGCTCGCGACCGGGTATCCGCATGTCGAGGTGATCGTCGTCGACGATCACTCGAGCGATGGCACCGGCGCGATCGCCGCGCGCATCGCTGCGGGCGACTCACGCGTCCGGATCGTCGTCGCGCCGGACCTGCCTGACGGCTGGTTCGGGAAGCCGTGGGCCTGCCTCACGGGCGCTCGGTCGGCGCGTGGCGAGATCCTCTCCTTCATCGACGCTGACACCACCCACGCGCCCGATCTCCTCACCCGCACCGTGAACGCCATGCGGTCGCGCCACGCCGACATGGTGACCGTCGCCGGCACGCAGGAGATGAAGACCTTCTGGGAGGCGCTGCTGCAGCCGCAGTTGTTCGCTCTGATCGCGATGCGCTACGGCGGCACCGAACGGGTGAATGATTCGCCGCGCCCTTCGGACAAGATCGCCAACGGACAGTTCATAACGGTGACGCGCGCCGCCTACGACTCGATTCGCGGGCACGAGGCCGTCCGCGACAAGGTGGCCGAGGACCTGATGCTCGCCCAGCGGCTGTTCACCGCGGGCCGGCGTACAGCGCTCGTCCTCGGCACCGCGCAGCTCTCGACGCGGATGTACAGTTCGCTCGGCGAGATCGTCCGCGGCTGGCGGAAAAACGTTTTCGCCGGAGGGATCGACGCGCTGCCGCCCTTTCCGCTCGCTCGCCTTCTTTTTCCCTTCTTGCTGCTCGCCTTGCCCGTCACCGAGCTCGCGCCGCCACTCGTGCTCGCCGGGTATACGTTAGGCGTCCGATTGGCGCCGGCCGTCCTCGTCTGGATGCTCGTCGCGATGGCTGCGCTGCTCGTCGGCTGGGCGGCGATCTACCGGCGCGCCGGCCGCTCGCCGCTCCATGCTCTCGCTTTCCCGTTAGGCGCGGCCGTGCTGCTCTGGATCTTTGTCACAGCAATCGCCCGCGGTCGTCGGGTGAGCTGGAAAGGACGCCAGTACACGATCGCCTAGGCGCGATGTCACTGCAGTTGCTGGTATCCCGGCACCGTCAGGAAATCATTGAACGTCTCGTCGAGCACCAACATGTCGAGCAGCGCGGCCGCCTCGCGCAGCCGCGATTCTCCGTCACCGCGCTCGGCCAGCAATGTGGCCAGCGTTGCCTCGCGCAGCGCGCGGTAACGGTCGCGGTCGATCGTGCTCCCATCGCTGAGCCGCGACTGTCGATGGACCCACTGCCAGAGCTGTGAGCGCGAGATCTCGGCGGTCGCCGCGTCTTCCATCAGATTATGGATCGCGACTGCGCCCGACCCGCGGAGCCACGCTTCGATGTATTGCAGCGCGACGTCGATGTTGGCGCGGACACCGGCTTCAGTCACCGTACCGCCAGGCACCGCGAAGTCGACGAGCTGCGCCGCCTGGACCGAGACCTCGCCACGCGTTCGTTCCTTCTGGTTCGGCCGAGCACCGAGCAAGTCGTCGAACACCGCCATCGCGACGGGCACGAGGTCGGGGTGCGCGACCCACGTCCCGTCGAAGCCGTCGCGCGATTCGCGCAACTTGTCCTCGCGTACCTTCGCCAGCGCGATGTCGTTGACCGCCGCGTCGCGCCGGTTCGGGATGAACGCCGCCATCCCGCCGATCGCATGCGCCCCGCGCCGGTGGCAGGTCTTCACCAGCAGCTCGGTGTAGGCGCGCATGAACGGCACCGTCATCGTCAGCTGGTTCCGATCCGGAAAGATCGGCCCCTCGCGCCCGAACTTCTTGATCGTGCTGAACAGGTAGTCCCACCGTCCGGCATTGAGCCCCGCGGCATGCTCGCGGAGCTCGTAGAGAATCTCCTCCATCTCGAAGGCGGCGAGAATCGTCTCGATCAGCGCCGTCGCTCGAATCGTTCCGCGTGCGATGCCTGACGTTTCCTGCGCAGCGACGAACACCTCGTTCCAGAGCCGCGCTTCGAGGTAGCTCTCCATCTTCGGCAGATAGAAGTACGGCGCCGAGCCACGGGCGACCAGTTCACGCGCGTTGTGAAAAAAGTAGAGCCCGAAGTCGAACAGGCTCGCCGAGACCGGGGCGCCGTCCACCGTGACATGCTTCTCGACGAGGTGCCATCCCCGCGGCCGGACGACCAGCGTCGCCGGCGTGCTGCCTAACGTGTAACGCTTGCCCTCCGGACTGGTGAATTCGATCGACCGGCGGATGGCATCGCTGCAGTTGACCTGTCCGGCGACGACGTTCGTCCAGGCCGGCGACAGCGAATCCTCGAAGTCCGCCATGAACACCTTCGCGCCGGAGTTGAGCGCGTTGATCATCATCTTCCGTTCGACTGGCCCGGTGATCTCGACCCGGCGGTCGTTCAGGTCGGCCGGCGCTGTCGCCACCTGCCAGTTCCCCTCACGCACCGATCGTGTCTCGGCCAGGAAGTCCGGACGAGCGCCCCCGTCGAGCAGCTCCTGGCGCGCGATCCGTGCGCGGAGCAACGTCTCGCGCGTGCTGTTAAACCGATGGTGCAACGAAACGACGAAATCGAGCGCCGCGGGGGTGAGCACGCGGCGCTGCACTTCGCCGGCGTCGCCGTGCACGCGAATGTCGCGCGAGGAAGGCTGTGGCATGTCCGCGGACGTTGGACGTCCGCGTCGCGGCTGTCAACCGCGCGTGTTTCCGCCGCGACGCGCGATACGGCGGTGACTGCGTCTGCTCGACAGAGCGCGACACTGTCGCGTGCTCAACATGAAATCGGCTGCCGCCGCCCTCGGCGCGCCTCCCGGAATTGCCTCACTCGTGGCGATTGCGGCCATCGCCGGCTGCGACGGTCTCCCCGCGCTGCTCGCACTCGACGCGCGCGCCGCACTCGGCCTCCCGGATTCGTTGCGTGACGTCAACGTTTGCTCCGGCCCGGGCGCGGTGCGCGCACTCGTCCTCCGCTGCGATGCGACCGCTCCGCCGCGCGAAACTGTTCTCCGCATTGCGACCCGGCTGGCGAGCCGCACGCCGCAACTCCGCTGGCTCGTCGTCGCCGAAGACGAAACCGGCGACGAGCGAGTGATCGCGACCTGGGCGCCGTCGCGGGTGCCGCCGCGCGTTGCCGCGCTCTCCGTGCAGCGGGCGCGCCTCGTCGACAGCGACGCGGAAACACTCTGCGCGATTGCTGCCGCCGCGGTGCCCGATGACCTCCTGATGCATGCACGCTGGCTCGAGATCCTCGGACGAGACGCGCTGAGTCGCCGTTTTTATCGCGAGCTCGAGCGCGGGGTTGACGGTGCCGCCGACTCCCTGCCTGAGCGGACGCCGCCCGCCGATCGCCGCACCCTCGCGCTGTTTACTGTTTCGCGACTCCTCTTTCTCGCCTTTCTCGAAGCCAAGGGGTGGCTCGACGGTGATCGCGCCTTTCTGGCGCGCGTTCACGCCGCCGCGCGCCAGAGCGGCGGTAACGTTCATCGGCGGCTGCTCGAGCCACTGTTCTTCGGAACACTGAACACTCGACCGACCGATCGTGCTCCGCTGGCTCGCGCGTTCGGAAGACTGCCCTACCTCAATGGCGGACTGTTCACGCGCACGCCGCTCGAGAAGCGCTGGCGCGCCGCCCGCTTTTCCGATACGTCACTCGCCATCCTGTTCGACGGCGTCTTCGCCCGCTACCGCCTAACGGCGCGCGAGGATCGCGCCACCTGGTCCGACGCCGCCGTCGACCCCGAGATGCTCGGCCGCGCCTTTGAATGCCTGATGGCTTCACCAGAAAGGCGGTCCAGCGGCGCGTTTTTCACCCCCCATGCGCTCGTTGCCGACGTCACCAGCGAAGCACTGGTCCGCCACCTGCTGCCCGCGCTCCCGGAGCAGCGCGCATGGGAGCTCGTCGCCGGTGAGAAGCCATCGCCGATCGACGCGGCCAATGCGTTGGTACGGATCGAATCGCTGCGGATCCTCGACCCCGCCTGCGGGTCCGGAGCATTTCTCGTCCACGCGCTCGAACGACTCGCCGACATGCAGCGACTGTGCGGCGATCAACGCGACGCGGGAACGTTGCGCCGCGAGACACTCTCGCGCTCGATCTTCGGAGTCGATTCGAATCCCACCGCCGTCTGGCTCTGCGAGCTCCGCCTCTGGCTCTCCACGGTGATTGAAACGGACGTCACCGCTGCGCAGCACGTTCCGACGCTCCCGAACCTCGATCACAACATTCGCGTCGGCGATTCGCTTTCCGGGAGCGCCTTCGGTGCGCCCTCCCATGGCGAACAAACGTCCGGTCGCGCGGTTGCCGCGCTGCGAATCCGCTACACTCGCGCAACCGGCGCGCGGAAAGTCAGGCTCGGCCGCGAGCTCGAACGCAGCGAACGGTGCGCGGCGACGATGGTGCTCGATCGAGACATCGTGCGCCTCACTGCGCGACGGCGCGAGCTCATTGCCAGTCAGCGGCAGCGCGATCTGTTCGGCCTCCGCCGCGCCGCTGCCGATCATCGCGGCGGGCGCGACGCCGACCGTGACGCGCTTCGCATTGCCCTCCGCAGCGCGCGCGCCGAACTGCGCGGATTGCGCGACGGGGCATCACTTCCCTTCTCGTATCCCTCGTGCTTCCCCGACGTCGCCGCGCGCGGGGGCTTCGACGTGATCATTGCCAATCCACCCTGGGTCCGCTTGCACAACATCCCCGCGCGTTCGCGCCAGCGCCTGCGCGAATCGTTCGCGGTCTTCCGGCTCGCGTCGTGGGAGCCGGGTGCGATCGGCGCCGGAGCCGGTCATGGCTTCGCCGCGCAAGTCGATCTCTCCGCGCTGTTCGTCGAGCGGAGCGTCGCGCTCCTCGCCGATGGTGGCGCGCTCTCGATCCTCGTTCCCGCGAAGCTCTGGCGCTCCCTCGCCGGCGGTGGCGTCCGTCGCTTCCTCGCCGCGCACGCGCCGCCAGTCGCCATCGAAGATCTCTCCGAGTCCGCGGCCGCCTTTGACGCCGCTGTCTATCCCTCGTTGCTGGTCGCCGTGAAGGGCGCGACACCGGCGTCGGTGCGCTGCACGCTGCGACGTCGCACCGGCCCACTGCGCTGGAACACCGAGTGCGCGCGGCTCGCACTCGACGATTCGCCGGGCAGCCCGTGGCTCCTTGCCCCGTCGGAGCCGCGCCGCGGCTTCGACCGACTCCGCCGTGGCGCCGCAACGCTGGCCACCAGCGTCGCCGGCCGGCCGTTGCTCGGCGTCAAGTGCGGACTGAACGAGGCGTTCCTGCTCGCCGGCGACTCCCCCGGCATCGAGCCGGCCTGCCTGCGTCCACTCATCCGCGGCGAGACACTCACCCCATGGACGGTATCTCCCGCCGAGCGAATCGTCTGGACGCACGCGCCTAACGGTACGCCGCTTCCGCTCCTTCCGCCAGGCGCGGCCGCCTGGCTGGCGCCGTATCGGCGCTCGCTTGCCGCCCGTTCGGATCTCCGCGGGTCGCTGCCCTGGTGGGCGCTCTTCCGGACGGAGAGCGCCCGATCCGACCTCGCGCGCGTCGTCTGGGCCGATCTCGGTCGCTCGCTCCGCGCCGCCTTCCTCGCACCCGGCGATCGCGCAGTCGCCCTCAATAGTTGTTATGTCGTGCGTTGTCCCGAGCCGGATGACGCGCTCGCCCTCCTCGCGTTCCTCAACTCTCCGCTCGCTTCGGCCTGGCTCGCCCTCGTCGCTGAACCGGCCCGCGGATCCTTCAAGCGTTACCTCGGCTGGACGATGGCGATGCTTCCGATTCCCGCCGACTGGCCGCGCGCGCGCAATATTCTCGCGCCGTTAGGCGCGCAGGCGGTGGCCGGTGACCCGCCCTCACCCCACGAGCTCCTCGATCGCGCGATCGCCGCCTTCCGCGTTCGTCGGTCCGATGTTGCCCCGATGGTCGAATGGGCGAGCCGCTGACCGCCGGGCACATGGTCGCCCCGCTCGACGACGTTCGCCGATTGATCGCCGATCGATTGCTCGCCGATCGCCCGATCGCTTCTCCGGCAGTTGGCGACATCGCGCTCTGGCCACACCAGCGCGACGCCGTTGCGCGTATCCGCGCGGCGATCGGTGAGTTCGGCGGTGCACTGCTCGCTGACGACGTCGGCATGGGCAAGACACTTGTCGCACTCGGCGTCGCGGCGCCCTACGCGTCGCCACTCGTCGTAGCGCCAGCCGCGTTGCGCGAAACCTGGCGCACGGCAGCGTTGCACGCCGGACGCGTCCTGCACTTCGCGTCATTCGAATCACTGAGCCGCCGGCGCCGCCCCGTCGCTGCGCCCGATTTCGTCATCGTCGATGAAGCGCATCATGCGCGGAATCCGCTCACCCGCCGCTACGGCGAGCTCGCCGCCATCGTTGCGGATACCCCGCTGCTACTGCTCACCGCGACGCCGATCCACAACCACCGCGACGACCTCGTCGCGCTCCTCGCACTGTTTCTCGGGCGCAGCGCGGCGACGCTCAGCCGCGCCGCGCTGTCGCGCTGCGTGATCCGCCGAGCGCGCGACGTTCTCGCTGCGGCGACGACACTGCCTGACGTGCGCGGCCCGTTCCCCATCGCATCGGACCATCGCGACGACGCCACCCCTGAGGCGATTCTTTCCCTCCCGCCCCCGCTCCCCCCAGCGGACGCGGGAACCGCTGGCGCATTGCTCGCCGTCACGCTGTTGCGGCAGTGGGCTTCCAGTCAGGGTGCCCTCCTCGCCGGTATCCGTCGGCGGCTCGCCGTTGCACACGCACTCAGTACCACGCTCGACGACGGCCGCTATCCGACCCGCGCCGAGCTCGCCGCCTGGACGCTGGGCGACGACGCGCAGCAGCTCGCGCTCGGCGCGATGCTCTCTCCCGGACACACCGGCTCGGTCACGGCTGATCTTCGCGACGCCGTCGCGGCGCACGCCGCCGGGCTGCGCACGCTGCGACGCGTCGCCAGCGCTGACCTCGACCGCGATCGTCGACGGGCCCGAATACTGAGCGACCTGCTCGCTACGCACCCCGGCGCGCGGCTGATCGCGTTCAGCCAGTTCGCGGAAACGATCGACGTGTACTGGCGCGCGCTCCGCCACCTCCCCGGCATCTGCGCCGTGACCGCTACCGGTGCGCGCATCGCCAGTGGCGCGATCGCGCGCGCCGCAGCGTTAGGCAGCCTCGCGCCGGGGCACTCGTCGCGCGCCGGGCCGGCGCGGCAGATCACGCTGCTCCTTACGACCGATCTCGCCAGCGAAGGTCTCGACCTCCAGGACGCGTCGGTACTCGTCCATCTTGACCTGCCGTGGACTCCAGCCCGCCTCGAGCAACGTCTCGGACGAATTGTTCGACCGGGCTCGCCGCATCGCTCCGTGTACATCTACGCGATGGAACCTCCCGCTCCCGCGGCCACCCTGCTCGGGATCAAGCGCCGCCTGGCGGAAAAACTGACCGCGGCCCGCGCCACGCTCGGCGCCGTGATGACCGATATCGGCATTCCCCTCCCCGATTCCCCTCCGCCCGTTCACCACGCGCCGGCATCATCCACGTCAGCCGCGCTCCCTGCGCCGGAGCACGCGGCCGCTCCAACAGCTTCCGCGGAGCAGCTTGAATCCATTATCGAAGCATGGCGCCGGCTGCCGCGTGTGGAGGCATACGCCTCGCCCGACGGCGGCCGCATCATCGTTGCCTGCCTGGTCGCGCCGACTTGCGGCTGGCTCGCACTGGTTGGCGACGGCGAACGAGCGCGATTGATCGCACGCGCTGGCGATCGCACGGGCGACGATCCCGCGCTGGTAGTGCACCTGTGCCGGCTCATCGACCTCGCGGCTGCGCCTAACGGTCGCCGGCCGGCCAAGAATGACAACGTCTGGTTCGTCGCTGATGCGATCGAGCAGCTTCGCACCTGGCTCGAGACTGAGCGCGCCGCGGCACTCGCCGGAGTGGCGGACATCCCCCTCGTGCACGGCCGACGTCGCGCGCTCGCCGTCATCGCCCGGCACGCCGATGCGCCGACCTCGACCCGCGACGCGCTCGCCGCGCCAGCCGCGCAGGCACTCGGCGTCGCCAGCGGGCGGCTCGCTGCAGGACGCGAGCGGGCGCTGCGCCAGTTCACCACGGCTCGCTCCAACCCGCAGCGGGAATGGCTCGACGCTCTGGGAGCCCTCGGCACTACCCGCACCCGTGGCGCTTCGCCACAATTCGCAGCGGAGCCCGTACTGGCTTTCATCGCGCTCGGTCCGACACCCTGACCGGCAGCGCCGCCCGCCCCCCGATTGCAACGAATTCGCTTCAGTCTTCAAACCATCCGAGGAGTCGCGCTATCTCAATCCGTGAACGACGGAACCGCGACCGAATGGCGACCCTGGCTCTTCTTCATACCGAAAGTGCGTCTTGCTCCACCCTCGAGTCGGACGTCGCCCAGGCGGCGGCCGGCGACCGTGAGGCGTTTGAGCGACTCTACCGCGCCAACGCGGGGCGCGTCTTCGCCCTCTGCGTCCGGATGGTCGGCGATCGCGCGACGGCGGAGGAGCTGACGCAGGATGTGTTCGTCCGTGCATGGGACAAGCTGGCACAGTTCCGCGGTGACTCGAGCTTCTCGACTTGGCTGCATCGATTGGCGGTGAACGTTGTCCTCAACGTCCGACACCAGCAGGGGCGCTATCGCAATCGGCACGAGCAGATCGACGAGGAAAGTGAGTCGCTGCCGCAACCGGGGCTGCCCGTCCCCGGGGCGCGGCTCGATCTCGAGGCGGCGATCGCGCTGCTTCCTCCCGGTGCACGACGGGTGTTCGTGTTGCACGACGTGGAAGGCTACACGCACGAAGAAATCGCTGAACAGAGTGGCGTGACGACCGGCTCGACGAAGTCGCAGCTGCACCGCGCCCGAATGCTTTTGCGGGAGGCGCTGAACCGATGACCATGACCTGCGAGCAGTTCGAAGCCCGGCTTTCCGATTACCTCGAGGGTGACCTCCACGGTGATGAGCGCGACGCATTCGAGCGCCACGCCGAGAGCTGCCTGCACTGCCATCCAATCCTCAACGACATCAAGGCGATCGTCGCGGGCGCTGGCGCCCTCGGTCCCATCGAGCCGTCGCGCGACATCTGGAGCGGCATCGAGTCGCGGATCGGCGCAGCGGTAGTTCCGATCGCCTCCCGTCGCAGCGCGAAGCTCATTCGCGGCCTCGCCGCCGCCGTCGTACTGATCGTCGCAACCGCGGGCATCACCTACCAGCTGACCGTACCGGGGCATCCGACCGCGCCGTCGCTTGCGACGAATCAATCGTCGCTCACCGCGGCTCCCGCTGTCGTCAGCACTCCGGCGCATGTCGTGGCTGCGGTTCCCGAATCGGTGGCGGTGTCTGATGTCACCCCGCGCCTGACGCGAGCAGCAGCCATCGCGCCGGCCAGTGCCGCTCTGCCTAACGTCAGGGCCGTTCGCAACAGTACGCGGGCGCTGAATACCGCCGCCGTCTACGATCGGGAGGTTGCGCGACTTCATGCCGTCATCCAGACCCGCCGCGCGGAGCTCGACCCGAAGACCGTCGCGGCGATCGAACGCAGCCTTGCCGTCATCGACACCGCCATCGCGCAAGCACGCGGCGCGCTGGCTGCTGACCCCGCGAGCCGATTCCTCCATGGGCGGCTCACCGATGTACTCGACAAGAAGGTTGAGCTTCTCCGTACGACGGCGATGCTCCCGACACGCTCCTAGAGGAAAACGCGATGAAACTGGCCCGCATGTTGTTCACTCTCGCCCTCCTCCACGCCGGCAGTGCGGCGCTCGCGGCGACCGCCCGCGCCCAGGACGCCGCACGTGATGAAGGAAACGAGCTGAAAGCGACCTCCAGGCTCGACACCACCGTCACGATCGACCGCAACGGGACGGTGGACCTGCAGCTCGTCTCCGGCGACATCGTTGTCAAGGCCGGCACCGGAAACCAGGTGAGGATCCATGCCTGGAGTGAGCGCGGAACGCTCGAGTTTTCGGCGAGTGCAGCGCGGGTCTCGCTCGACGTACATTCCCGTCGCGGACGGATGGGCGATACGCGTTATGAAGTGACCGTGCCCGTCGGCGTTCGCCTCGAGTTGAAGAGTGTCTCCGGCGACATCAGCGCGCACGGATCCAAAGGCGAGATCGAAGCCGGTGCGGTCAGCGGTAACCTCGACGTCAGCGATGGTGCCGGGCGGATTGAGCTCGAGAGCGTGTCCGGCGATGTCACCGCAGCACGGCTCAGCGGTGAAGTGCGTGTGAACGCTGTCAGCGGCGACGTTTCGCTGCAGGACATCAGCGGCACCCTCGAGATCGAAACCGTCAGTGGCGAGATGACCATTGCGAAAGCCGACCTCAAGTCGCTGCGCACCGAAACTGTCAGTGGCGAAGTCGCGTACGACGGCACACTCGATCCCCAGGGGCGCTACGAATTTCACTCGCAGTCGGGCGACATCCGGCTTCGGCTCCCCGCGTCAGCGGGTGGCATCGTCAGGGTCGAAACGTTCAGCGGCTCGGTCGACAGCGATTTCCCGATGACCATGCAGCCCGGCGATCATGGCATGGGTGAGCATCCAAAGCGGCTCGAGTTCACCTTTGGCAAGGGCGGCGCCCGCCTCACCGTCGAGACCTTCAGCGGCGACATCAACATCGAGAAAGCATCGAGTCCGTGACCAACATTCGCGATCAGCACAGCCTAACGTTTCCCCGGAGACCTTCCATGCGCCGCACCATGTCCCTCCTCACGCTCGCCATCGCGGTTACACTCTCCGTCGCGACCGCATCTGCCCAGGCAGCGACCGGCGAGAGCGGCAACCGCTTCGAGTGGACTGGCGTCGTCCCCGCCGGCGCGTGGATCGTCGTCCGCAACATGAATGGCCCCGTCTCGGTGACGGCAACCGCCAGCCGTACCGCGCAGGTCACCGGCCTCAAACGCGCGCAACGCGGCGGCGATCCGTCCGTCGTCCGTTTCGTATCGCGTCCGCTCGCCAACGGCGGCGTCCTCGTCTGCGCGCTCTGGGGGGCAACCTCGGACTGCGATGAGGACGGATACCATCCCCACAACACCGGCGACGGCGATTCCGGTCGCCGCAACAACGTCGAAGTCGATCTGAAGGTTGCGTTGCCCAACGGCGTCAACGTCCGCGCCGGCAGCGTCAACGGCGACATCGAAGTCGCCGGCGCGACCGCGGAAGTCAGCGCCAGCTCGGTGAATGGTACCGTCCGCGCCACATCGTCAGGCGGCCCGGTCAGCGCGACCACCGTCAATGGCGATGTCCGCGCCAGCATGCGATCGGCCGGCGCCGGTGACCTGCACTATTCGACGGTGAACGGGTCGATCGAACTCGAACTCCCCGCCGCGCTCAACGCCGACGTCGAGCTGCGCACCGTGAATGGCGGCTTCGAGACCGACTTTCCAATGACGTTGAGCGGTCGCGTCAGCCCCCGCCACCTCAGCGGCAGGATCGGCAGCGGCGGCCGCGAGCTGCGCGCGACCACCGTCAACGGATCGATCAACCTCCGCAGGAGCAGCTGACGGGACATCGCTTCCAGTAACGCGAAACGAGCCCGCCCTGCCGTTAGGCAGGGCGGGCTCGTTTATTCGTCGTCCGACGTCAGGCCAGCGCGTCGGCCGATAACCCCTCCAGCTCGGCCGCCAGGGCGAGGTCCTTCTGCGTGATGCCCCCGGCGTCGTGCGTGCTCAGCGTGCAGACGATCTTCGTATAACGGATGTCGATGTCCGGATGATGCTCCATCCGGTCAGCTACCGCAGCCGCGCGATTCACGAAGTCGATCCCCGCACGAAACGTCTTGAACTTGTAGCTCTTCACCAACGCGTTCCCTCGCCGCACCCAGCCCGGCAGCTTTCCGAGGGCCCGCTGGATGTCGAGGTCAGGAAGCTGTGCCATCTCAGCGCTGCGGCGGTGTCTTCGTCGAGTCCATCGCTCCCGGTGCGCCGCTGTTCTGCAACGCGTCGGCAACCTTGCCGGCGCCAAGCACGACGACTTCAACCCGCCGGTTCTGCTGGCGGCCTGCCGGCGTGTCGTTCGACGCGACCGGCTGCGTCTTGCCGAATCCCTTCGAGCTGATACGCCCTTCCGCGACGCCGCCCGAAACCAGTTGCAGCCGAACTGCCGCTGCGCGGCGCTCGGAGAGCGACTGGTTATACGTATCGCTGCCCTGCGAGTCGGTGTGACCCTCGACCGAGATGTTGTAGTTCGGATACTGGTTGAGGATCGCGGCGATCTTCTGGACGTTGTTCGCCGCCCCCGCTTTCAACGTCGCCTGGTTCACGTCGAAGAGGATGTCGCTCAGGCTGATCACCAGGCCGCGCGACGTTTCCTTGATGTTCGTGATCTCGGCGACCAGCGACCGAAGCTGCATCAGTGCAGCATTGAGCTTGGCGTTCGCCTCTTCAGCAACGCGCCGCAACGAATCCGCCCGCTGCTCGGAAGCCGCGTTCTGTACCTGCAGCGCGGCGATCTCTGACTGTGACAGCCGCTGCTGCTGCGCCAGCGCGCTCCGCTGCGCCTCCGTCAGCGACAACAGCCGCTTCAACCGCGCCGTCTTCAGGCTGTCGGCCGAACGCATCGCCACGCGTCGCGCTTCGGTCGCCTCCGCTGTCTGCGCGGCGCGCAGCGCAACGTACGACACGCCGTCCACATACTTCTGCGACCGGTTCATCGTCAGCGCCGTGTGCGCCGAGTCGAGCGCCTGGCGCGTCTTGATCATCTCCGCCTCGACCGTTTCATTCCCGCCGCGCGCGGCGAGTGACGAGTAGATCTGGTCGGCCTGCGTGAGGTACTGCGGTGTCTTGGCGGTGGCGCAGGCGCCGGTCGCGATTGCCGCGAACGCGATCGCTGCGTTGCGCACGGTGTGCAGGCGGCTCATCGTGCGCCTCCCTGCGGTGGCAGCGACATCAGCGCCGCCTTCGCGCTCGCTTCCTCATGCTCCGCCTTCACTCGCATCGCTGTCGCCTTCGCCAGCCGCGCGTCCGCCGTTGCTTCACGAGCGTGGAGAACCGCCTCACTGGGCTTGCGGACGAGGTCCGCCTTCTGCGCCATGTCGAGGTGCATCTTCGCGTTGCCTAACGCTTCGCTGGCCAGCGAATCAGCGCCTGCCGTTTGCGCGTCCGCGATCGCGTTCGTCGCGTCGCTGATCGCATGCGACGACTCCAGCGGCATCGCCTTGGGATATCCACCCGCGCTCGCGCAGGCTCCGAGCAATCCAGCGACCATCACCATCGCGAGTTTTCCTCGCATGAAGCCCCTCCGTGTCGGTAAGTGGCGCAAAAACAGTCTCCTCGATCAAACGTGGTGCGCGCCAACGTTCTTCGGTATATATTCGGTCGTACACCAGTGTCACTTCGTGCAACAACCATGCTGCCCAAGCCGCCGTCCGTCCAGTCCGCGCTCTTCTCCGAAGATGATCCCGCGGTCGTCCGGGCGTTGCGCGTCATCGGGGAGCAAAAGGACATTCGGTACCATTCCGCGCCAGCACGCACTGTCCTCAATGGGCCCGCGGTCACGGGTATGGGCTTCTGGTCGGTGAATCCGTACGTCGGTTGTGCCTTCGGCTGCGCCTATTGCTACGCGCGCTATGCGCACCGCTACGCCATGGAACGAGCTGCCGCCGCCGATATGCTCGACGAGGCGCTCGCCCGCGATTACACCGCGATGGCCCCCTGGCTCGCCTTCGAGCGACACGTGTTCGTGAAGGAGAACGCGCCCTCTGTCCTCCGCCGGACGCTCCGCTATGGCAGTGACAAGCATCGCGCGCTCATCCATGGCGACACGATCGTCATCGGCACTGCCACCGATCCCTACCAGCCGGCCGAACGCAAGTTCAGGATCACCCGCGGCATTCTCGAGACGCTGGCCGAGCATCCCGACCTCGCCGTCACGATCATCACGAAGAGCCCACTGGTCACTCGGGACGTCGACGTTCTCTCGCGGATCAATCGCCACTCGCGTCTCTCGATTCACCTGACGATCACGACGATCGATCGCGAGCTCGCCCGCCGCATCGAGCCCCGTGCGCCGACGCCCGAGTCGCGCCTTCGAGCGATCGTGCGGCTGCGCGAGGCAGGCATCGACGTCGGCGTCAACTGCATGCCTGTGCTTCCCGGTATTACCGACAACCCGTCCCAGCTCGACGAGTTGGTCCACCGCGTCAGCGCCGCCGGGGCGACGCACGTGTCGGCCTGCGCGCTCCGCCTCCAATCCACCGCGCGCCAGCGCTACCTGCCGTGGATCGCCGTCGAGTTTCCGCATCTCGCCGAGCGGTATCGCAACACGTACGCGCACGATTACAACGCCGGGGAAAAATATCGCGCAGGGCTCGCCAGCTTCTTTGCCAAGCTCTGTCGCAAGTACCGCATCCGCGGCGGCCGTTATGATCCGGCAACCAGTCTTGACGACGAGCGCGAATCGCCCGATCGACCACTCGCCGACGCAGTGCGCCCGGACTTCCCCGAACAGCTCACGCTCGGGATCTAGGGCGCGCTGCATCAGCGCTGATCACATCACCGGATCCCGCGTGTAGTGCGTGATCCAGTCATTCACCTCGCGCCACCATAGCCGCTGGTTCTGTGGCTTGGCGATCCAGTGCCCTTCGTCGGGAAAGACGACGAGCCGTGACGGCACCCCGCGTCGCTGCAGCGCGGTGAACAGCGACAGCCCCTCGGTATATGGGACGCGGTAGTCCATCTCGCCATGCACCACGAGCGTCGGCGTGTTCATGTGATTGGCAAAGAGGTGTGGCGACCACTTGCGGTACTGTTCCGCCGAGGCCGTCGCATCCCAGTACGCACCACCGAACTCCCACTCGGGGAACCAGATCTCCTCGGTCGCGCCGTACATCGCTTCGAGGTTGAAGACGCCAGCGTGCGAGACGATCGCCTTGAAACGATTGGTGTGACCGTTGATCCAGTTGACCATGTAGCCGCCGTACGATCCTCCCGCCGCCGCGAGTCGCGTCGAATCGATGAATCCATAGCGCGCTGTTGCTGCGTCCACACCCTTCATGATGTCTTCGTACGCCCTGCCACCCCAATCCTTCGACACCTCGTCCACGAAGCGCTGGCCGTACCCGGTTGAACCGCGCGGGTTGACGAACATGATCGCGTTCCCCGGCGCGGCGAACATTGCGTAGTTCCAGCGCCCGTGCCAGTTGTCGATGAACGCTCCCTGCGGTCCGCCGTGAATCAGCACCACCGTCGGGTACTTCTTGCCGGCGACGTATTGCGGTGGCTTCATCACGAAGCCCTGAACGCTGTCGCCGCCCGCACCGACGTACCAGAATTCCTCGAGCGGGCGCAGCGCCAGCCCCGCGATCTTGGCGTCGGTTTCGTGCGTGAGCTGCCGCGCAGCGTCCATTCCGTTCGCCGTTAGGCGCGCGACGTACACCTCGCTCGGCCGGTCGGCAGCGTCCCGTTGCCACGCGACGACGCGACCGTCGCGCGACCAGGTGAATGCGCTGTTGTTGCGGTCACCGATCGCGACCGTCGGTGGCCCGGCCGCCATGCCGCGCGCGTCGAGGTTCACCCGGAACAACTTGTCGCGGCCGCGGTCGAGCGTTGCGACATACATGCTTTTCATGTCGGGCGCGAAGGCGTAGCCGTCAGCGGTGCGATCCCACGCCGGAAGCAGTTCCCGGCTCGTCTTTGCCGTGCGGTCGTAGAGCATGAGCCGTCCACGATCCGCTTCGAATCCGGCCCGCGCCAGCGACTGATAAGCGATGAAGCGACCGTCCGGCGAATAGACCGGATTCTGGTCGGCCCCCCTGTTTGCCGCCGTGATCACCTCCGCCGCACCGCGGCCGTCCGCCGGAACGACGTAAACGTTGAGGTCCGTCGTCCACGCATCGGCCTGACGTTGATCCTTTGCGCTGTAGGCGATCTCGCGTCCGTCCGGCGACCACGCATACGCCTCGCTTCCGCCGAACGGCGGCGGCGGCACGTCGTAGTCCGCGCCCGCGGTCAGGTCGACCGGGCCGCCGCCGCTGGCCGCCACCGTGTAGAGGTGGGATCGCGTGCCGTCGCTGTACGCCGTCCAATGCCGGTAGAGCAGGTTGTTGGCGATGTGTGCTTTCACCTTGCTGCTGTCGGCTTCCTTTGCGCGCCCGACGTTGCACGCGTCGTCCTTGCAGTCGGCGTAAACCGCACTGGTGAACGCGATCCGGTCGCCGTTAGGCGACCAGATTGGCCCGCTCGCGCCGCCATTGATCGTCGTCAGCTGGTGCTTGTCGGACCCGCTGGCCGCGGCCATCCAGAGCTGGCTGCCCGTTACGTACGCAACCGATTTGCCATCGGGCGACCAGCGGGCCTCATTCACGTTCGTCGTCGCATCCGGGAACTGCTTCGCCACGCCACCCGCCACCGGCATGATGAACGTTCGCGTCGTCCGCTTGTTCGCCGTCACGTCGGCCGTGCGGACCGCGTAGAGCAGCTGCGTCCCGTCCGGCGAAAGTTGCGGGTCGGAAACGCCTGGTATCGAGACGAAGTCTTCGAACGTGATCGGTCGGCCGCTGACCGCGGCCACCGTAGCGTTAGGCTTCGGCTGCTGCGCCGAACAGGCGGGAACGGCCGCGAGGAGGAGCGGGGCGACGACGGCGAAGCTGAGACGGCGTGACATTCGATGGCGGTTGACGGTGAATCGGCGCGGTGCCGCAACGACCGCGGCGCGTGATCATCACTGACGTTCGCGCGGGACTTCCCCTCGCGCAAGCGCGAGGGGGCGGAACCGTGAACGGTCCCGCCCCCTCGCTGACTCCGGTTGCGGAGCGTGCGCCCCGACTAGAATGTGCTCGGCGTATTCGACGCGTCCGTACCCTTCGACTCGATCACGAACACCACGCGACGGTTCTGCTCCGCACCCGGGTCGTTGCCGGATGCCCGCGGCACCACCAGCCGCGTCTTGCCGTAACCGACCGCGCGAATCTGCTCGCCGCTCAGTCCCTTCGCGAGCAGGAGCGAGCGCACAGCGTCAGCGCGCCGGCGCGACAGCGCCATGTTGTACGCCTGCGTTCCCGCCGGATCGGCGAAACCTTCGACCGTGATCGTCGAGCCGGTGAAGTGCTTCTGCGCGACGTCGGCAAACTTTTCGATCGCCGGCTGGTCTTCCGTCCGGACGTTCGCGTCATCGAACGCGAAATTCACCGGAAACGTCACCTTCACGCCATTTTCCATCGCCGTGATCTTCGCGCCGAACTCGGTGCGCAGGCTCTGCAGGTCAGTGCGCAGCGACGCGACATCGGTCTGCACCGCGCCGAGCTGCGCGGCATATGCACTGTCTGTTGCCATCCGCTCGCGGCGCTCGGACTCGAGCGCGGTCTGCTGCTGGGCGAGACCACGCTTCAACTGCCCGCGCGTCGCGCAGCCGGTCATCGCGACCGCGCCGGCGAGGCAGAGCGTGAGAACTTTGGTCGTATGCATTCGGGGCTCTCCTTGTGTTATCGAGTGGTCATGACGTCTTCGCGTGAAGCAACTTGCGAACCTTCGCACCGCGATGCGGTCGCCGCTAGCCGGTGAAAATGAGGTTTCAATTATGCTGTGACACCGCGCACAGACTGCATGCCAACCTCGTCACAATCACCCGCGATGCCGGCTCGCCTAACGGCACCGCCCGGGCGCCAGCACACACCCCGGACGCTCCCGGTTTACCACGAACAGCCGCACGCCGTCGCCGCGCCACACCCCCTGCGGCGGCGAAAAATCGATCGTCATGATTTCCGCGCGCCGGAGCAATACGTTCACATCGTTCTGTTCCGCCTCGTTGACGACCACCCAGATCCGCTGCGCCGAATCAGGGGTCGCCGCCAGCAGCGCACGCCCCGCTGCGCTTCGCACCAGGTAATACTCGAGCGGCAGGTCACTCGGCGCCGTCGCGATCACCCGGTCGCCACGGTGTGAGCGCGACAGCAGTTCGTTCGCGGTCATCTCGGCCGCTGGAAAGACCCCCGTATCATTTGCCGACCAGACGACACGGCTCGAGACCGTGCCCGCCGCGCCGGCGACAGCGCCCACGACGAGCGTGGAAAACAATGCAACGGCGTCCGCCCGTCGCGTGCCTGACGACGGGACCAGTCGCGCGATGCCGCGCCACAGTTGCACCAGCCCGCCCCCCGCGCCAATCAGCGCCAGCGGCAGCAGGTACAACCACACTCGTACGTACGGAATCCGCCCAGTCGCCACGAGCAGCAGCGACGCGGCGACGATCGCCGCACCTGACAGCGGCACGGTGCGCCTCGTTTGCGCGCCGCGCACAATGGTCGCCGCGACGAGGCCAGCCCCCATCAACAGGGACAGCCACCACGGCCACCCGCGCGTCCAGTCGCTCCACACGCTCCCATAGAAGCCCGGCAGCTCCGCAAAGAACGACGACCGCGACTGCGGACGTACGAATCGGTTGCCGACCACCAGTGTGATCCCGCTGCGCGCGATCACCGGCAGGTAGAGCAACGCGACGCCGCAGAGCAGCGCGGTCGTCGTCCACTGCAGTCGTTCCTTCATCATCCGCGGAGGGATTACCGTATCGCCGGCCCGCGCTTCGGCCCACAGCCAGGCCGCGATGCCGCATAGCGGATAGAGCATCACCGGGATCGTCCACAGCCCGATCGTCGCGCAGAGCGCCAGTAGCGCCCATGCCGCCGTGTTCTCCCGCCGCGGCAGCCGCACGGCGATCAGCGCAGCGCCCAGCGTCAGGGAGCAGACGATCGTGTAGCCGCGCGCGCTGGTCGAGTACAACACCAGGCTCGCCGACGTTGCCGCCAGCGCCGCCGCGATCAGCCCCGCCGCCTGTGCGTAGAGCGCGCGACCGACGGCCCACACCAGCGGTACAACAAGCACCCCGGCGATGAACGCCGGTAATCTCAGCGCCCACGGTTCGGTGCCGAACAGCGTCGCTGAGATGTGTACGAGCAGCGTGTGGAAGAGATGGTTGTTCGGGAAGCGATAATCGGACAGCGCCTTCGCCAGCGGCTGCGATGCGTAGTCGATCCATGTTGCTGCTTCGTCGTAGCGAATTGGCTGAAACAGCAGCGCCCAGCGGACGAACCCAGCCAGCAAGGTGATCGCTGATATCGCGCTCCACTCCCAGCGTGGCACGCGCCGCAGCGAGACTCGCGCATCGGTGCGCAGCTCGCGCCAATCGCCCTTCAGCCGCGGCCAGCTTGCACGTAGGCGATGGCGCGTGCGGCGGACCGTTTCCACCAGTACGAGCAGGACTACAAGCGCGAGAATCATGTCGGGGGAAGACTACCGCCACCGCCAAGCCGATGTCATCCCCCGCCGAAAAAACGAATGAGGTCCGATGGCCCGGACCTCATTGACGTCAAGTGGATCGGTTGTTCAAACGTTGACGACGCGCTCCCGTGCTGCCGTTGGACGATACGAGGGTGCTGCCACTGGTTCGCTCTTCACATTGAAGAAGCTCACCTGCCGCTGCAGCGTATCCGCCTGGGCCGACATCTCCTCGGCCATCGCGGCCAGCTGTTCGGCAGCGGCCGCATTCCGCTGCGTGATCTCGTCCACCTGTCCGAGCGCGCGGGTCACCTGCTCGATCCCCGACGCCTGCTCGGCCGATGCAGCGGCGACTGTCTGCACGATGTTCGCTGTCTTGCGAATCGAGGGCACCAGTTCGGAGAGCAACGCGCCTGACGCTTCGGCGACCTCCTGGCTCGACCCGGTCAGCCGCGTGATTTCCTTCGCCGCGGTCTGGCTGCGCTCGGCGAGCTTGCGCACTTCAGTCGCGACGACGTTGAAGCCGCGACCATGTTCACCCGCTCTCGCCGCTTCGATCGCGGCATTGAGCGCGAGCAGATTCGTCTGGTTCGCAATCTCCTCGATGATCGACACCTTGTCGGAAATCGTCTTCATCACGGCGACCATCTGCTGGATCGCCTTGCCGCTCTCGTCGGCATCCTTCACGCCCTTCAGCGCCATCTGCTCCATCTCGCGGCTGCTCGTCGCGTTGCGCGATATCGAGGTGTTGATCTCCTCGAGTGACGACGTCGTCTCTTCGACACTCGCCGCTTCGTCGTTCGCGCCCTCGGACAGGCTCTGTGCCGACGCAGTCAACTGCTGTGATGCGGACGTGATCGCCGCCGCGCCCGAGCGCATGTCGCCGATCACGCGCGACAGCGTCCCGATCATCGACACGAATGCGTTCGCGAAGCTGTCGTCAGCCGAACGCGGCGTCACCTGCACCGTCAGGTTCCCCTCCGACATCTGGTCAGCGACCGCGCCCATGTCGCGCAGGTATTGTGTCATGTTGGCGAACGCATTGCCGAACGTATCGCGTTCTGACCGCGGGGTCACGGTGATCGAGAGATCACCGCGCGCAATCGCGTCAGCGGTCCCCGACATCTCGCCGAGGTATGCCACCATCTGCTGCATCGACGTCAGCAGCTTGCCGACTTCGTCCTCCGACCTCGCCACGACCTTCACCGTCATGTCGCCCTGTGCGAGGCGATCGGCAATCGCCACCGCTTCCGCCAGCGGCTCGGTGAGCGAGCGTGTCGCGAACTTCGAAAGCTGCGACAATGCGAGGATCACGACGATCGTGATGAGGCCGAGTACGATCAGTGCGCCGTTCTGCAGGCGAGCCGCGGAGGTGAATGACGTCGTGATCGCGGCGCGGTTCGCCTTCGTCTGCACGGCGATGATCGCCTCCGTCTGCCGCAGCAACTCTCCCTGCTGCGATGCTCGCTCACGTGCCTGGTCGTTCATTGCGAGCCCGCTCGCCATGTCGTGGGCGACTCCGCGGGCGAGGACGTAGTAGCCGCGGAATGTCGAGTCGAGTCGCGCCAGCATCGCCTTGTCGTTCGTCGGCCGCGCGCGCTGCGCTTCGATGTCGGCGAGGAACAGGTCGCGCAGGCTGTCCGTTTCCGACAGCCGCTCCGGCTCACTCGCCCGGATCAGATCCTTGAACGTGCCGCCGATCGCCTCGAGAATCTGCGCTTCCGACTGGTTGCTCAGCAGCGACGGATAATATCCCGATTCGATGTGGGCCAGCCGCTCGCCGGTGAACTGCCCCATCGCGAACACCACGACGCACACGAACATGAGTGCGCCAGCGGCGACCCATGGAAAGACGTGAAGTTTTTGACGGAAGGAGAGGCGCTGAAAGCGCTCTCGCCATTGCTGAAGCATGCGGGATCAGTGGGGCGGCGCGCCGCGTTGCGCACTCACTCGTTCTCGCGGCGCCACCGTGTGCAGCTACCGCAGTCTGTTGACGATTCTCGTCGGCGATGGTATCGCCGCGCGCGCCCTCACGACTGCTGGTTCGGCGCCAGACTACGGGGCTACGGTGAGCGCTTTCACGCCGCGTCCGATGTCGACGCCCTTCGAGACATAACCGATCGCCCCGGGGTTCGACCTGACGAACGCAACGACGTCGTTCTCGCTCTGCTTTTCCGGCGGCGGCACGTCGCGCCCGGAGAAGATCTGCTGCTGCCAGTACGACTTCACCTGCGGAATCGACTTGTTCAACACGGTGCGCGCGAACGCTTCGCGCGCCTTCGCGGCGGCGGGGAGCTCCACCGGGGACGCCGCCTGCCCTGACTGCCAGGACACCGTCTTTTTCAGGAAAAGCTTGGCGACATCGTCCCGCGGCATCGAGGCCAGCGGATTCGCGGTGTTCACGATGACCGTGAACTCCTGCGCATCGGCGGCCATCGGGGACGACAACACGCCGATCGTGAGGATCAGCGACAGGAGCCGAAACGTTCGCTTCATTGGGCCTGGTTCTGCGGTCGGGCGCAACGGCGTCGTCGCGTAACCACTAGACGGACCGAACCATTGCCCTGTCACATTTGAATCGTGTAATCCGGGGCAATTTGTTGCGGCTTTTCGCGGTTGCGGGCCTTGACGCCCGCCGCTTTCCGTTTGGTTTTGGCGCCGAACAACCGCCGAATCTCAGTCGATGTCGAGCGCGTCGAGCCAGATCCGGCGGATCTCACTCGCGCCGAGCGCCGAGGGTTCCACGAACGATCGCTTCCAGTACCAGCGGTCCGCCGGCTCCGCGATGGCGCCATGACCGAGAAAGTGACTGTACACGTCGGCCAGCGCCGCGCCGGTCCGCGACGATGCTGCGCCGCGGATGTGCGCATTCAGCGCATCGAGATGAACCAAGGGCAGCTTTCCGACATCCTCGAGAATCCCCGGGATCGACCCGCTCCGGTCCGACGGGTCGTACACCGTCGTCACGACGAGCCGCGCGCGAGGGAGTTTGTCGGCGATCGCGTCGAGCATGACATCGTACGCCCCCCCGATGTCGCGGACGATCCGTTCCATCAACGTCTGTCGCGGCTTCGATGAGTACGCGCTGAGCAGGTCGTTGCTCCCCACGGTCACCGTCACGATCGCCTCCTCGCTGATCTCCGCGACCTGGTCGAGCTGGTCGCCGAAAACGTCGCCGATCGTCGCCCCGTCAGTGGCCAGGTTCTGCACCGTGACCCGCGGCCACCGCGACGCGATGTCGCGCCCGGCGAACTCCGGCCAGCGGCCGTCATCGTTACGGACGAGCAGTGACGCCGCGCCTAACGGCGCCACCGTACCGGCGTCTGGCCGCCGCTCGAGAGCGACCGCGACGTCGATCTCCCCCGCATCCAGCGCCGGGTAGAGATCCATCGACGTCGAATCGCCGAGCGCGATGTAGCGGATCGCGCCCGCGCTCACTGCCCGTCCGCCATCCGCCCCGGCGCGGGGAGTGGATCATTGCCGACGGCGCGCCACGACAATCCCCAGCGCCGCGTCTGGCCCGGCTCGAGCCACGCGGCGCTCGCGTCCACGCCAGCTGCACTGGCCAGCGCGCCGGGGATCCCGATCGCCGGCTGCAGCGTCACCAACCGCGCGTTGTTACCGCCGAGTTTCCGCCTGACGTTCAGCCCGACGCGGGCGATCTCCTCCACATCGAACCGCACCTCGAGCCGCTGCCCACCCTCAGCGACGGACGCCAGTCCGGAGGCCACGTCGAACGAGAGATGGCAAGCGAATCGCCCGCCGATCGAGTCGGGGACGCTCATGTCCACCAGCTTCTTCTCGGTCCGGAAGCGCGGCCACCGATGCTCGGCCCCGACGCCGAGCAGGTCGATCCCCTCCTGCGAGATCACCCGCGACCGCGCGTTCTCCGGCAGCGCGAGCCGCGTCGTCTCGCCTAACGGCAGCGCGACGTTGGCCGCCCAGAGGAACGGCATCGGCGCCGACCCGGTGTTGGTGACCGCGTAGCGCATTACGATCTCCCCCGGCGACGCGCGAACGACGCGGTTGAACCGATAGGGCAGTCGATCGCCCGTCCACTCCAGCGTCGCCTCGACCGCGCCGTCGAGCGTGGCGATCTTCGCGCTCGGCACCAGCCGGTGCAGCTCGCCTAACGCGGGCTGCTCGAAGGCCACCCCGGTGTGCTTCGACAGCACGCGGCAGGGAAGCACCGTCGGGAAGCATTCCTGGTACCCGCCCGCCAGCGCGACGTCGAGCGCACGCCGCTCCGGGTCCGCGCTCGGTTGTTCTGAGGGAGCCAGCCACTGCCGGCCCCCCAACTCGAGCACCGTGATCCGTCCCCCCCAAGTGGGGATCATCACGACCCTGACTCCGGCGGCCTGCAACTCGACCTCGCCCGGAGAGTCGGCCGCTGCCGGAGACGCGACGTGCCGCCCCGTCAGCCGCGACAGCAGCGTCCCGACGCTCGACGTCCGACGCTCAGCCAATGGCGGGGACGATTCCGCGCGTCGCGAAGATTCGCGCGACTGCCTCGCCAATCTTGTTGTTCGGCGTGCTCGCCCCCGCCGTCAACCCGATCCGCAGCGGTCCAGTCGGCGCCAGCCAGCCGTCGACGACCTCCTCGTGATGATGCAGCCCGGCCGGCCGGAACCGGATTCGGCGGGTCTCGGGGTCGATCGCCATCGCGTCTTCCACGTGGTACGTCCGCACCCGCTCGGCGCAGATGGCTGCCAGCGAGATGGTGTTGCTCGAGTTGTACCCGCCGACGACGACCATCACATCGAGCGGTTCCTCGAGCAGCTCGCGGACCGCGTCCTGCCGGTCCTGCGTCGCGCTGCAGATCGTGTCGAATGTGCGAAAGTGTTCTGCCCGGTGCCCCGCGTCGAAACGACGCTCCATCGCCGCGCCGACCTCCTCGCCGATCGCCAGCGATTCGCGAGCCAGCATCGTCGTCTGGTTGGCGACTCCGACTCGCTGCAGGTGAAGATCCGGGTTGAACCCCGGCGAAATCGAATGCGCAAACTTTTCCAGGACCTCGGCGGCAGTCACCCCCTTCTGCTCGATGAAGTCGCAGAGCACCCGCACGTCGTCCATGTGGCGGACCACGATGTAGTGACCGTTAGGGTACTTCCGCACCTGGGATGCCGTCGCCCGCGTCTCCTCGTGGTAGTACTTGCCGTGGATGAGCGCGGTGTATCCATCCTTCGCGTAGTTGTCGACACGCTTCCAGACGTTGAGCACCGACCCGCAGGTCGTGTCCACCATGATGCAACCGTTCGCCCGCAACGTCTCGAAGTCGGCGATCGTCACGCCGAACGCCGGCATGATCACCACATGCTCGGGACGGACCGCCGAGTAGTCGAACGCCCCGTCGGCCCCCGGCACGAGGATCTCGATCCCCATGTCGCGGAGCTTCTCGTTCACGTGCGGGTTGTGGATGATCTCCCCGACCATGAAGATCTTTTTCTCGGGAAATTTCCGCCGCGTCTGGTAGGCATACTCCACCGCTCGCTCCACCCCGTAGCAGAAGCCGAACTCCTTGGCCAGCCGCACGGTGACGTCACCCGAGGTCAGCGTGAAGTCGTTTGCGCGAAGGAAGTCGACCAGCCGCCCGTCGTAGTCCGAGGCGAGCTCATTCTGGACCTCGGACTTGAGCCCGAAGCCTTTCCGGAAATACGTGGTATCCGACGGTGGCATCATGGAAATCTATAGGGCGCGGGAGCTTCTCGCATCTGAAATACCCGGGCCACGAGGCGGATCGATCATCGGCCGCGCACCCGATCATCTCACTTCCGCGCGCATGTGACGCTCCCTACAATCACCCGGATGCTTCCGCTTCCCGCGGGCGATCCGCTCCCTGCCCTGTTGCGCCCGGCTCCGCTGGCCAAGGGCGAATTGATCGGCGTCGTCGCACCGTCGTACTCGCCACGTCCCGGTTGGCTCCGGCGCGGGTGTCATGCGCTCGAGCGCGCTGGCTACCGTGTCATCCTCGACCAGGAGATTCTCACCCAGCGCCGCTTCAACCTCGCTGAGGATGAGCGACGCGCCGAGAACTTCATGGGCATGTGGCTCAATCCTGAAGTGAAAGCGGTCATCGGCGGGACCGGCGGTTACGGCGCCGTCCGCATGCTGCCGCATCTCGAGCCGGAAATCTTCCGCCGCAATCCGAAAATCTTCGTCGGATATTCCGACGTCACTGCACTGCACCTCTGGCTCATGCGTCGCGCCGGACTGCGGGTCTTTCATGGCCCAACCGTCGACGACCTCATCCCGAGCACGCGCGACCCGACCATGGCGTCGCTGCTCGCCTGCATGACCAATGCGCGCCCGACCACGCGCATCGGACGTGAGGTGGCGCGTTCGGTCCGGCCGGGCCGCGCCACCGGCCGCCTCGTCGGCGGTAACCTCTCCCTCGTGCAGCAGACCATCGGCACGCCGTACGAGATCGACACGCGCGACTCGATTCTGTTCCTCGAGGAGACGCGCGATCCGATGTCGTATGTCGACGAGCGACTCGTTCAGCTCCGCGCTGCGGGTCTACTTCGTGGTGTTCGCGGAATCGTTCTCGGCCAGTTTTCCCTCGACCGGTCGGAAGAGGAGGAATTCGAGAACTTCCTGCTCGACCTGGTTTCCGATCTGGACATCCCGATCATTACGGATTTCCCCGCTGGGCACGAGGTTCCGAACCTGACGCTCCCGATCGGCACGGAGGTCGAGCTGGTCGCCGAGGACCAGACTGGGTGGCTCGTTTACCGCGAAGACGCGCTCTCGGCGCCGCCCGGCGAACAGCCGCCGGTCGAGGAGGCGAAGTGAGCCCCACACGCCGCGAGTTCCTGGCGGCGGGAGGCGTCGTGATCGCTGCGGCGGCGTGCGCCCCCGCAGTGCGCATCGCGTCGCGTCCGAAACACGATCTCGTCATCCGCGGCGGGACCGTCTTCGACGGCAGCGGGGCGGCGGGGGTCGATGGCGACGTCGCAATCTCAGGAGGCGTCGTCACCCAGGTGGGCGGCGCGATCGCCGGCCGCGGTCGCGATGAGATCGACGCGCGCGGCAAGGCAGTTTCCCCGGGCTTCATCGACGTGCATTCTCACGGCGACGAGAGCCTCTTCGCTGATCCACGCTCCGAGTCGGTCATTCGCCAGGGCGTGACGACCATCGTCGTCGGCCAGGATGGCGACTCGCGCGCGCCGGCTCAGCGTCCGACCACCGCCGTTGGCATCGTTCGCGGCGCGTTAGGCACGAGCGCCGTCTTCGATTCAATGCACGAATTCTTCCGCGCGGTCAACAATCTGCCCCCGGCCGTGAACGTCGCCTCGATGGTCGGCCTCGGCACGATCCGCGGGCTCGTCGTCGGGGAAGCCGACCGCCCGGCGACACCCGGGGAGTTGGCGCAGATGCGCGCCCTTGTCGACGCAGCCCTCGCCGACGGCGCCTGCGGCGCCTCGACCGGGCTCGAATACGCGCCCGGTTCATTCGCCAGCCGCGACGAGCTGATCGCCCTCTGCCGCCCCCTCACCGCCCGTCGGTTGCCGTACGCCACCCACATGCGCAACGAGGACGACACGCTGATCGAGGCGCTCGACGAAGCGATCGCCATCGCTCGCGGCGCCGGTTGCCCGCTGCACGTCTCGCACCTCAAGACCTCGGGGCCGCGTAACTGGCCGAAGATCGCCCAGGCGTTAGGCAGACTCGAATCGGCGCAGGCGGCGGGAATGGACGTCGCCTTCGACCGCTATCCGTACGTCGCCTATCAGACCGGGCTGACCAACCTTTTCCCGATCTGGGCGCTCGATGGCGGGGCCGATGCATTCCTCCGCCGGCTCACGGCGCCCGATACCGCCGAGCGGATTCGTACCGACACGCTGGCCAAGATCGAGAAGCTGGCCGGCTGGAACAGCGTGATGATCTCCGGCGTGGCCAATCCCGTCGACCGCGCCGCCGAGGGCCAGCGGCTTGGCGAATATGCCGCGAAACTTGCCGCGGATCCCTATGCGCTCACGCTTGCCCTGCTCCAGCGCAACCACACCGATGTCGGCACCGTCGTGTTCGCGATGAGCGAGGAAAACCTCCAGCGCTTCCTCGCCCACCCGTTAGGCATGGTCTGCAGCGACGGCGGCGCGTTCGCGCTCGAGGGTCCGGCCCGTCGCGGCCACCCGCACCCACGCGGACTCGGCACCTTCCCGCGCGTGCTCGGTCGCTATGTCCGCGAGACGCGGACGCTCTCGCTCGAGTCGGCGATCCACAAAATGAGCGGGTTTGCGGCATCGCGGCTCGGGCTCGCCGACCGCGGGCGCCTCGCCACCGGAATGGCTGCCGATGTCGTCGTCTTCGACCCGGTCACCGTCGTCGACCGCGCGACCTTCGCCGATCCGTTCCAGTATCCGGCCGGAATCGACGCCGTCGTCGTCAACGGTTCCGTGACGCTCCGCGACGGCCAGCGCTCGGGCAGCCGCCGCGGCCGTGCCCTCCGGCCGTTAGGCAGCGCCCGCGGCTGACGTTGCGCACGGTATCCGGTCGTCACGCCCAGTGCTCACCGGCCAGCCACGGGGCGAGGGCGAAGGTGACGATCGACTCGTAGGCGGCTTGGCGATCGACCAGCCCGCCCGTCAGGATCCCGCTCGCGCCGGCGCCGTGCTTGACGTCGAGCGTGCCGGTCAGCCGGTCCATCGCATCGCCGAGCTCGAGCCCCTCGCCGATCAGCGCGGCGACCGCCGGCGGCAGCGGCATGGCCAGCGATCCCCCGGTGCCGCTGCGTCCTCGGCCGTCGACGACGACCGCCCACGCGCACGTCCGCAGCGAACCGTCAGGCAGCGCGACGACGCCCCCTTCCAGCCCGACACCGAGGTCCGCGCCTAACGCGACGCGCGCCCGCTCTGCCCTCGTCCGGGCGCCGCGGATCGTCTCCTCGTCGCCACGCGGCTGCGCCGGGACGTCAGACTCGACGCCAATTCCTTCGACTGTCGCGCGCAGCCCGGCGCGGTGCAGGACAGTCTGCACCGCGCCGATCTTCACGCGGTTGGTCGAGCCGACCGCGACGTGCTTGATCTCCGCCAGCGCTGCGCGGATCGTCAGGCAGCAGGCCGCTTGATGTAGTTCATGTCGACGGCGTAATCGACCAGCTTCTTCTGCAGGATGCGGCGTCCGCGGAACAGCCGCGACTTCACCGTTCCTTCAGGGACGCCGAGGATCTCGGCGATCTCCGCGTAGCGCAGGTCGTGCAGGTCGCTCAGCACCACCGCACTGCGATACTCGTCGGGCAGCGCCTCGATCGCCTGCGTGATCTCCTCGTCGAGAAAGGAATCGTAGAATTTCCCCTCCGGATCGATCTCGCCGACTGCTTCGAACGCCGACCAGCCCTCGGAGTCGTCCGGCGCGTGCACTTCCCGCGCATCGATCCGCCGCTTCCGGCTGACGAACACGTGGTAGAGGATCGTGAAGAGCCACGCTCGGATGTTCGTCCCGAGATTGTACTGATCCCACCGCTCGAACGCCCGCAGCATCGTGTCGCCAACCAGGTCCTCGGCGTCGTCACGCGACCGCGAGAGCTTCAATGCGAATGCGTACAGCGCATCGAGATGCGCCATCGCTTCGGTTTCAAACCGTTTCCGACGCCCCTCGACGTCGGCCGACTCACCGGAGGTCGCTGTGGCGCTTCGACCGGCGGCGTCCTGTGCCGCAACGCCGCCTCCGGAACTCTTGCCGGAAAGGCCCTGGTCGTCTGCGCTTCGCGAGTTCACTACCGTCCCGTCCATTCGTTTTTTTTCCTCCACCTGCGCTTGTGCGAGTCTCGCCCTGCGACGCCCGTCGCGGCGAGGTTCGCTGCCGTCACGACACCCCGGAACCGGCCGGTGTCGCGCCACGTCCAGACTCGTCGAACTCGCGCTTTTCCTTCGATACCGCACCAACCACCCCATCTCGCAGGTGCATCGCGATGAAACGCTTCAGATCATCCGCGATCCCCTGCATGACCGTGATCTCGCGTGTCACGCGCGTCATCAGCACCGCGCCCTCGAGCGTCGCGATCACGAATCGCGCAACCCGCCCTACATCCACTCCGACACGAACACGATCACCGGATTCCTCGAGCAGCGACCGAATTTGGTCGCACCACCGATCGAACACCGCATCGATCCGCACGCGGAAGCCTTCGCACGCATCCGCCATCTCGGCGGCGACTCCGCAAAAGGGAGATCCACCAGCGCAGCCACGCTCCGCCTGCGCTACTACAATCGAGTCGATGAAGAGGTTGAGGCGTTCAATCGGATCGATCAATGGCTCGCGCAGTATTGCGAGCCCCCGCTCACCGAACCGCTCGAACGACCGATTGAGCACCTCGTGCCCAAGCTGCTCCTTCGACTTGAAGTGATGGTAGAAATGACTTTTACCGCACAGGCCAGACGCCGCGATCACGTCGTCGATCGAGGTCTGCTTGTAGCCCTGCCGCGCAATCAACCGCGCCGCTGCGTCGAGAATCTCTGCTTTCCTGTCTCGCATCCAGTGAAAATAGGACCGACCAGTCCAAATCGCAAGTGACTTTGATCTGTTGCAGTAAGTATCTCACCAGTAACGCTTTACTAACTTCTTCTCCCGTTCTCCGTGCCTCAGGTCCAATCGCGATCCGGCCTCCGATTGGACTTAATGGTCATACTATGCATTTCCGATTCCACAGGGCTTGCAACTGTCGCAGACCCTCGCGATATAGCGTCATGACCGGCACTGTCCTCGTCACTCGTACCTACCTCCGGATGCTCGCAGCCGACGCGCTTCGGCCAGCCCGCGCCGCGGTTGGCGCGACGACACGCCGCATGACGAACTGCGCGACCGACCAGTATCGCGAGCTATATCGCGCCGTCGGCGATCGGTGGCACTGGCGGGATCGGAACGCCTGGACTGACGAGCGCCTCGCCGAATACCTCGCCGACCCGGCTGTGAGCATTCACCTCTTCGAGGTCTCAGGGGAGCCGGCCGGCTACTTCGAGCTTCAGCGCCACCAGGGGGGCGACGTCGAGCTGGTTTACTTCGGACTCGTGCCCGAGCGAATTGGCCAGGGCCTCGGCGGCGCGATGCTCACCGCTGCAGCCAAAGAAGCATGGCGGTCCGGAGCGACCACCGTCTGGCTCCACACCTGCACGCTCGATCATCCGGTGGCGATCGCCAATTACCGCGCGCGAGGCTTCGAGCCGTACCGTACGGAGAGCTACGAGGCGCCGCTCGAATAGCCTAGCGTGCTTTACCTCGATACCCGCGCTCACGCTGCTTGGAGCGCGGCACGGTTCCTGACCATATCGGTCGCGGAAACCTCACAGGAGCACTCAATGGGTGGCAAGCCTTCGAACCTGATCCCAAGCAATCGCCCCGAATCTGGCGGGGCCGACCGCGATAGCGCGAAGGAGAACAGTGGCCTGCTCGAGCGAAGCAAGCAGGAATACGCAGCGGCGGAAGAAAAGAAGCGCGAGAAGCGCGATGAAAAAGGCGATCACACCGCATCCGACGGGACCGCCGCCGACGCGCCACAGCCACACGGCTGACGCGGCGCCCGAACGCAAAGCGCCCGGCGAGACCTCGCAGTCTCGCCGGGCGCTTCGTTCGCCTAACGCTACGCCCCGTTTCTCAGCGCGCCGGCGACAGCGAGGCCGGTCGCGAGGAGCCAGATCACCGCGGCCGCGCTGTATGCGCGCCCCTTGCTGATGCGGCCGATCACGTGCAGCCCGATCCCGATCAGGATCGTCGCCCAGATTGTTCCGATGCTCAGTCGCGACAGCACTCCAATGAGTGCGAGCGACGTACCCTCCGGAGCGAACCGCGCCAGACTCGGACCCGCCGCCATCATGTTCGTCACCCCGGCCGTCCCCATCGCCAATGCCTGGACCGCGGCGATCAGCAGGTCGATCACCTTCGGGAATGAGGCGAGCGTCGCGATCACCATTCCATGGCGGAGGTCTGCCGTCGAGTCGAACAGTTTGCCGACCAGCCACACGGAAAGCCCGAGCACGAACGTCGCGATGACTCCTGTGAACGCCGCTAGAATCGGCGCGACCGTCTGGCCGACTCGCCGGCTCTTCGCCGCCATCTCCGCAGTGAATTGCGGATTCTTCGCCATCGCTGCGTCCATCTGCCGCGTCATCTGGGCATCCATGACGTCCGCATAGTTGCGCATCATCACCCAGATGCCGAGCGCGAACAGCACGCTGAAAATGATGAACACTGCCCAGAACCTGGGATTGTCGCGCCGGCGAGCGAACACCCGCGACGGTGCGTAGAAGATCTCGATGATGTCGTCCATCACCGATCCATCGGCTGCCGCGACGGCGTTAGGCGTCGCATAGTCAGGGGTAGTCATCGCTCGCTCTTGGTATTGGGGGGGAGGATTCCGCTGAGCGCCTCAACATACGGCTCGCCGGCCGGTTGCAGTAGGGCGCCAGCGTAAGCGTTTTTCGCTGCCCGTTCAATCGCCTCGCTGTGAGCGCTCCGGCGGGTTCACCTCCGCATCGACGACCACCGGCGCGGCCGCAGGGGTTCCCGGCTCGACAGCCGGCGAGCCGGTTTTCCCCGGCGCAGTCGCTTCGTCCATCCGCTTCTCGCCGCTTATCTCATGCAGGGCTTTCGGGTCGATCAGCCCGCGCTCAGCCGCGTGGCGCGCGGCCGCCATCGTGTCCTCGGCAAGCACGAGCACCGAGTGGGAGGCTTCGACCTCAGCGACCAGCGCGGCGATCGCTGCACGACGCTCGGCGGTCCGCTTCACATCGCGAATGTAGACCGCCAGGACGCGCTCGGGGAATTCACGGACGACATTGCGGTAGATCTCCGGATCCTGCTGGCTGCTGTCGCCGACGAGGATGACTGGAAGGGAGGGAAACGCTCCCATGATCTCGCGGATCGCAGCGTCCTTGAAACAGTGCAGGCGCGACCTCCCTAACGCTTCACGGTTCAGGTCCCAGTCGCGCAGCGTCAGTGGACCGCGCGGTATTCCCTGGTGATCGAGGAAGTCCGTCAGCAGGTCGTACAGATTCCACGGGCTGCTCGAGACGTATACGATCGGGTTCCGCTCCCCACCGCTCGCACCGGCGTGCAACGCGCGATAGAACGCGGCCACCCCCGGGAAGGGCAGCCGCGTGCGCGCGTTACCAAGGAGCACGGTTCGAAACGCCTGGACAAGGCTCGTGACATGCGACTGGAGTACGGTGTCGTCCATGTCGCTGATCGTGATGAACCGGGCCGTTGGCGGCGCGAGCAACGCCTGCGTCTCGCCGACGACCGGCGACCCGGACTCGATTGGCGAGAGCAACTCCAGTCCGATCGGGATCCACCCGTTCGGCGCGGCAACGGGTGAGGGCAGATCCACCCAGGCCGCGAAGAACCCCTCGTCGTCGGCCGTCACCTCGACGCTCGCCCCGCCGACCGTCGCCCTAATCCGCGCGTTAGGCAGCGGGTCGCTCTCGATTCGCCGGTAGCTGTTGACGAGGTTTCGCCAGCGCGAGTCGCGCTCCCCCGCCGCCGTGACGCCCTCGTTCTCCATCGCGCGGCCGCGGACCAGCACTCGATCCCTGCTGCCGTACGACCGGTAGCCGACGACGCTATACGGATCGCGATCGAGCAGTCGCCGCGCCTTCCGGAGCAGAGCCCTCACGATGGCCTCCGGTGACTCACTTCAGCTCTGCGGCTTCACGAGCAAACGCTGGCCGACGCGAATGCGGTCCGACGTCAGCGCGTTCAGCGCGCGGAGCTGCTCGGGGGAACTGTTGTACATCGTGGCGATCGTGCTCAGCGCTTCGCCGCGTCCAACGACATGCCACTTCGGGGCGCGCGCTACCGAGTCGGCGTCCGCCTGCGCGCGACGGTTCCGCGCGGCCTCCGAGCGCTGCGCCTCGTGATGCGTCTCGATCGCTGCAATGATCGCTCGCGCCGCGGTCCATTCGTCGGCGCCAACACCGAGGACTTCGCGATCACCCGCCTGCCGGAGCACGACCGCGTGCGTTGCGCCGAGCAGCGCGTGCCCCGCTATCACGGCAGTCGACGTGTCGAGTGCGAATTCTCGCGACTCGAACGCTGGCGCGCCCTCCTCTGGTCCAAGGATTTCTCGCGGAGCCACACCGACATAAATCAACCGACGGTCGGTGAGAGCGAGAATGCCGCGCGTGGCCCTGAAGTAGTCGGTCGCACGCCGGCGGAACACCGCGGCGATCCGCTCGACGTGCTCGTCGGGAGCGATCAGGCCGCCGCGCAGTTCTCGCTCGACCAGCGCACGCGCGGGGCGCGGCTCGCTGCGGTAAGCGTGCACCGCCAACCCGATCGCCAGCAGCGCAACGACCAATACAATCTGCGTTGCCAGCGCCCCCAGGATCCGCGGCATTCGTCTCGGCATCCGCACAACATAAGCGCTGCGTCGAGGTCGCAGTTTTACCAGCAGAGCTCGCCTCGCAACCTCTGTAACAATTCCTTGCCGCGCTCGCTAGAGTTCGCGTCGCGTCCGCTTGATACAGCTAGTGTTCAAGGGTCGATCGGTCAAGGACGCGCGGCGGACTCCAGTCCGAGCGCGCCTTGGTCGCGCGGGTGTCCCTGAATACGGAGTTGTTTTGGCCCGTCCAGTCTTCCGTCAGCTCCTGCTTGCGACCGTGGCCCTCGCGACGATCGACTTCGCCGCCGGTGGTATCTCGCCGGTGTTCCGGGGTCAGGAGCCGCTCGGCGAACGGCTGTTCGCGCACGCCGGATGGCGCGACAGCATTCTGGCCAGTGCGCCCTGGATTCACGCCGACAGCGCCGCAGCTACGGCATCGCCACAGTTCGAGGCCGATCGTCAGGCGTTTGCCGAAGACTTGATGCGGACCGGCTACGTCACCGCGGGCCGCGCCGACTCGCTCGCCGATGCCGCTGTGCACGAGGCATATGTGCGCCGGGTCCCGCCCGCGCTCGTTCTTGGGGTGATGCTTACCGAGAACGACATCCTCAAGTCGAGCGCGCGATCGAAAGTCGGCGCGCTCGGGCTGATGCAGGTCCATCCGCGCCCGTGGCGGTCGCTCCGCGAGCGCTTCGGCGCAAATCTTCGCGATGACCGCACGAACCTGAAGTACGGGGTCTTCATTCTCAGCTACGGTTTGAAGAAGCCGCGCGCCGGGGTCGAAGCCAACGACCAGTGGCGCGTGGGCCTGCTTCGCTACAACGGCTGTGTTCTCGGCACGATCACGCACGACTGCCACAGCTACCCCGACAAGGTTCGCGAATCTGTCGAGCGCGTGGCGCAGTCGACGTGCAAGGGCGCTGGCTTCGGCCGCTGCGTCGCCCAGCCGCTGATGCTCAGCGCCCGCCGCGACGCCGAGGATTAGCGTCAGGGCGTCCGCGCCCGCCGCGCTTTCCGCCCTCGCCCTCGCCCCCGCGGCCATCCCGCCCGCGACCGTCGCCTCGCGACTCGCCGCGAGTGGGCGCGCGCCCACGGTGCAGGTCGCCCTTTGCCTTCCGCGCACCGAATTCGCGCTTTCGCTCCTCACGTTCGCGGTTGCGCTCGCGATCGAGCCGCGCAATCTCGTCCGACGTCCACGGCTGATCGAGCAGTTCCTGTAATTCGTCGAGCGACGTCGCCCGGGCGGCTCCGCGCTGCCCACGCGGGACCACAAACCGCAGCGGCCGGTCGAGCGCGGGCAGCTCTCCCTCGGTGAGTGTTCGCGCCATCTTTTCGTTCAGGACCAGGCGCGCCACAGCGGACTGTGCGCCGTCGCTCTCCTCGATGTCGTACTCGATGGGCACCTCGCGCTCGCGAATCATCACGGCGTCGGGCAGAGCCATCCATCGCGCCTGCTCCTCGTGTGGCACGAGCGCGTCTGCATCGATGCGGAGTGCGGTGTGCGAGAACTCTTCCGCCGAGTGTACCTGCGTGAGCTGCGCTTCGTACAGCGCGCTCAGCTCGGGCAAGCCAAGCTTCGCGGTAGTTCCCCCCGAACGCCGATAAACCTCGCGGACGCGATCAATCGCGTCCCTGTTCTTCCTCACCGCCACGTGGCGCGCTTCGAACCGCGCCATCGCTTCGGCCAGCGTGCGCCGCGCCAGCGGAGCGACGTCGGGTGCGAAGGGTTCCTCAACCGGCTCGATCTCGCGCTCCAGCTCAAAGCCGAAGTATTCGATACGGCGGCGCAGTGAGAGTGCAGCCTTGCGGCGGTCGGGATCGTAGCGCATCTCCGCCTCGCCGTGCGTCGAGTACTTTCGCACGAGCTGCATTGGAATCGACGTCCCTTCGATCGACGCGCGCGGATTGCCGAATCGATCGGCGAAGTAGCGCAAAGTGCCGGCTACCGCCCCCCAACTCCCGGCAACGCTGGTCTTCGACACGCGCGCGTCCTGGCCGTCTGCGGTCTGCTCGTCGATCACCAGGTCGAAAGGCATGAACCGCGCGAGCAGCTCGGCGAATGCGCGATGCACGCGCTCGCCGGCGAGCGGCATCTCGGCCGGTAACGGCATGCCTAACGACCGGTAGATGCTCGCCATCGAAAGTGCTGCGTCCTCGACCGACTTGATCAGCACACCGCGCTGCTCCGACCACTCGGTGACCGATTCCTCGTCGAACAGGTGCCGCGGGAGTCCGTAGACCTCACCGACGCGCCCCGCGGCGCGATATGCGTCGGCGTAGAGGTTGTACGCGGTGAGGTTGTCGCTTCCCTGAACAACCAGCCCGCGCAGGTCACGCTCCTCCTTCGTCATCCGGTGCAGGGACTCGATGCCGGCCATCACGGCGACGTACGGGACGAGGTCGTCGTCAGCGTTCACCAGCAACTCGGCCCACGGCCGGTCGACCGGCATCGCCTCGACGAGCTTTCCATATCGTGACAGGCGGCCGTTCTCGATGATGCCGCGGGTTTCGAGCAGCTCCACCGCCTTGCGGTAGGCAACCCGATCGAGCGGCACTGGAAGATCCAGCTCGTCGGCACGGACACCGAGATCCGCGCACGTGATGGCCACTCGTTCGCTGTCGCCGGCAAGCTGAAATTCTGGCGCGGTGGGACGCAGCGAGAAGAAATCTATTTCTCGATCGCTGAGGATGAACACGCGGCCCCCCTCGACCCTCCCGTGGACGCGACCACCCATCTGCAGGATCTCGTTGGCGCCGAGGTGCACCTTCGTCAGGACGTTGCGTCCCTTGTCGATGATGTTGGTGAACCGCACGTCGTCGATGACCACGGTGTCGAGCCCGCGCACGTTCAGCGCGCTCTGGCCCGCTGCGGTCATCGCCAGCACGTAGGGCCGGGTCTCCCCCTCTCCTTCGAGGAAGGGGCGGATGATCCGGATCGGTTCGCCCCCGTGGTAGTATGCGGCGTTGATGCGCGGAAAGACGCGCTGGATATGCTCGGCCACTCCCTGCACGCCGGCGCGCGTCGGCAGGAAGACGCCGACACCGCGCTTTCCCTTCATGACGTGCTTGAGGAACTTCTCGTCGAGGAATTCGAGGGGTTCCTTCGACAACACCTCGACCCGGGCCGCGCGCGCCGGATCGAACGAGTAGCTCTCGATGACCTCGTCGGAGCGGAGATACTGCGAGTAGAACGTCGGGTCGACGGTCGCTGACAGCCAGATGAAGCGGCAACCGACTTTCTTGCCTAACGCGAGGCAGAGCTCGAGTTCGGCCGACGTCTGGTGTATCTCATCGACGATGAGGGTGTCGCGCGGCTGGATGTCGCCATCCTGGAACCATCGGCGGGCGATGCCGGTGGTGACGATGACGACATTCCAGCTCGGCGTTTCCGGTGTTGCTTCACGCTCACGGTTGACGACGCCGACGCGGAGCGGCGCACCGAGTATCTCCTCGGCAATCGGCCGGATCGCCAGGGTCTTGCCGGTGCCCGTGCCGGCGACGATCCCGAAGCCCTTCCCCGCGCGCGCAAGTTCGCGGATCCGCGCGCCGTGCTGCCGCTGGAGGTAGGTATCGAGGGTGAGGCTGACGCCAATCTCGATCGTCTCGCACGCGGCGCGCGTGGGCGCGATGACGATGATGCGTCCCGTCGATGGCTCGGCCGCGGCGAATGCTTCGCGATCGGGCGGGAGATAGTTGTCGCGAACTGGGCGATGCACGGTCGGCGCGGGAGGGCAAGAGTAGCGCCGGTCAGGAAATGTCCCTGACCGGCTCTTCGAAGCTACCTCGGTGAAAGCGTGCCCGTGACCCGGGCGCCGCTCCGGTTACGGCTTCTGCTTCGCCTTGCTGGTGTCGCGGCCTGTCCGGTTACGGGGATGCCAGATCCGGGTGCTGTCGGTGGGAGTGCCACCTGTCCGCCCCCAGACGCGGCCACTGTCGTTCCGCGTTCCCCGCCGATCGTCGCGGCGATCGGCGCGATTGTTGTTGTCTTCGTTGTTGTCGTCGCCATCCCGACGCTCGGCGCGGTTGTCGTCATTGTCGCGACGACGCTCGGCCCGGTTGTCATCGTTACGATCGTCACGATCGTCGCGCGAGGCCCGGTTTCGGTCATCGCGATTGCCGCGACCCTTTGCCTTCTTGCCCTTGCCGCGGTCGTTGTTGTTCGCATAGTCATCGCCGAAGATGACGCGACCGTTTGCCGGGCGATTGCGAACGGCCGTGGCACAATCGGTTGGTGCCGGCTGTTGTGCCGGTGGAACACCGTTCAGCCAGATGCGGCACATGCCGGCGGGCGGGCGCTGTCCATGTGGGATCTTCCCCGCCTTCGTTCCCCTGCCCTGTGCGCTGAGCGGCGCGGTCACGGCAACAGCCAGCGCCAATGAGATTCCGATAGTCTTCAGCATTGATCCTCCGGTTTTACGACTCTTGGAGCACGAACGCCAGAAGGCGCCCGGGGTGATGAAAGGCAGGAGCGATGCCACAAGAACGAGCCTGTCGGTGAATTTGTAACCGACTGCTCCGTATAGGTTTACGTTTTCCGTGAGGGGTGTGGCCCCGGGTATTGTCCTGCCGGCCGCACAACTCATGCGAGACAGCGACCTGAGCCATTACAAGTCAAACGGTTTGGGGGAGAATCATGGCGCAGGGCGATTGGGGAAAAACGCGCGACCCCCTTGGGCCGGCCGCGGGCACGCCCACGTGGCGGGCGCGGCTCGAGGCGCTACGGTACGTGCCGATGCTTGTGCGTCTGGTCTGGGAAACCGATCGCGCGTTGGCCTCTCTGATGATCGCGCTCCGGCTCGTACAGTCGGCGATCCCAGTAGCAATGTTGTGGGTCGGGAAGCTGATCATCGACACGGTGATTGCCCTGCGGACCGGACCGCGCGATTACGCGCCACTCTGGATTCTGGTCGCAATCGAGATTGGCCTGGTGTTAGCGAGCGAGTTGCTCTCGCGCGCCTCCTCGCTCGTCGAAGGACTGCTCGGCGATCTCTTCTCGAATCATTCCAGTGTGCGGCTGATGCGGCACGCGTCATCGCTCGATCTCGAACAGCTGGAGAACCCCGAACTCTACGACGAACTGGAACGCGCGCGACAGCAGACCGCCGGCCGGCTCGGGTTGATCAAGCAGCTTCTCGGGATCGCGCAGGATGTGATTACGCTCGCGTCCCTCGCGGCCGCCCTGCTGGTCTACAGTCCGCTGCTCGTCCTGCTGCTCGTCGTGGCCGTGCTTCCTGCATTCGCCGGTGAGGCACACTTCGGTGCAGTGGAACGGGCGTTGTTCGTCGCGCGCACGCCAGAGCGGCGCCAACTCGACTACCTCCGCCTGCTTGGTGCCAGTGAGCGCACCGCGAAGGAAGTGCAGAGCCTCGGCCTCGCACCGTGGCTGATCGCGCGGTTCAAGGCACTGGCCGACCGCTTCTACGAAGACAACAAGCGACTCGCCATTCGCCGGACGGTCATCGGTAGTGGGCTGTCGATTCTCGGGACGCTCGGCTACTACGTCGCGTACGTCGTCATCCTCCAACGGACAGTGGCCGGGGTGCTGACGTTAGGCACGCTCACTCTGCTTGCCGGATCGTTCGCGCGGAGCCGCGACGTGATCGAGCGACTGCTCCTGTCGGCGAGCGGGATCTACACCCAGACCTTCTACCTGAAAGACTTTGCCGACTTCTTCGCGACGGTTCCGAAGACCCGATCGCTGGCCGGTGCGCCGATGGTTCCGGCGCAGTTGCGCGAGGGGTTTGTCTTCGAGGACGTTGGCTTCCGCTATCCGGGAAGCGACCGCTGGGCGGTACGACACATTTCCTTCACGCTTCACCGCGGCGAACGCATCGCCCTCGTCGGTGAGAACGGCGCCGGCAAGACCACGCTCACCAAGCTTGTCGGCCGGCTGTACGATCCGACGGAGGGACGCATCCTCCTCGACGGGCGCGACCTGCGCGACTATGACCTCACGTCGCTTCGTGCATCGATCGGCGTGATCTTTCAGGACTTCGTGCGCTTTGACATGCGGCTGGACGAGAACATCGCGATCGGCGAGATCGAACGCGAGCGATCATTCATCGACAGTCCACGCGACGGAGTTGCGACACCACCCTCGATCGTCGACGCGGCCGAGAAATCGCTCGCTATTTCCCTGCTTCCGCGGCTGAAGGACGGATTTGGACAGATGCTTGGCCGGCGGTTTCAGGATGGCGTCGAACTCTCGGGTGGCGAGTGGCAGAAGATCGCGCTCGCCCGCGCCTACATGCGCGACGCGCAACTGCTCGTGCTCGACGAGCCGACGTCTGCACTCGATGCGCGCGCCGAGTATGAGGTCTTCATGCGCTTTTCCGAGCTCATCGCCGGGCGCATGGCCATCCTGATCTCCCATCGTTTTTCAACGGTGCGCATGGCCGACCGTATTCTCGTGCTGCGCGGCGGCTCGATCGCGGAGCAGGGCGCGCACGAGGATCTTGTCAGCGCCGGAGGGTTGTACGCCGAACTGTTCGCGATGCAGGCAGCCGGGTATCGATAGTGGCGCGACGCAACGGAGCTAGCGGTCTCCGAAGGAGATTCCGGTCGCGCGAGCCGTTTCGACCACGTCGTGCGTCGGATCGACGCGCTTCGATTCCTTGAGGACGTCGATGATCGGGATCGCGACGATGTGGGGCGACTGCAGCGCGACCATATGCCCCCACTTCTGGTCGGCGATTGCCTTGACCGCGGCGCCGCCGAACCGAGTGGCCAGCAGGCGGTCGTAGCCGGTCGGCATGCCTCCGCGCTGCAAGTGCCCAAGCACGAGCGACCGAGTCTCCTTCCCCGTCCGGTCCGCGATCTCGTGTGCGATGTGCTCGGCGATGCCACCGACGCGTCGCGCCTGTCCCGGCAAGGATGCGCCCATCGTCGACGAGTGCCCACCGACCGGGAATGCTCCCTCGGCGACGACCACGATCGAGAAGAAGCGACCGCTCTTGTCGCGCGAGCGAATCTTGTCGCAGACCTTGTCGATCTCGTAGGGAATTTCCGGGATGAGGATGACGTCGGCGGTGCCGGCGAGTCCGGAATGGAGCGCGATGAACCCGGTGTCGCGCCCCATCACCTCCATGACCATCACCCGATCGTGCGACTCGGCAGTCGTGTGCAGCTTGTCGATCGCCTCGATCGCGGTGTTCACGGCGGTGTCGAAGCCGAACGTCGTGATCGTCCCGCTCACATCGTTGTCGATCGTCTTCGGAACGCCGACAATGTTGACGCCCTTCTCACAGAGCCGCTGGGCGATGGCGAGCGAACCGTCACCCCCGATCGAGATCATCGCATCGATGCCGAGTGCCTTGGCGTTCGCGATCAGCTCATCGGAGCGATCCTCCTCGCCGAACGTTCCATCGGCGCGCTTCCGCGGGTAGTGGAACGGATTGCCGTGATTGGTTGTGCGGAGGATCGTTCCACCGAGGTGCGCGATCCCGCGAACGCTCTGCTTGGTGAGCGGGATGACTTCATCTTCGCCCATCAAACCGGCGAATCCGCGCTTTATCCCGAGGACATCCCAACCGCGGCCGATCGCCGAAAGGACGGCGGCGCGAATTACGGCGTTGAGTCCGGGCGCGTCGCCGCCGCCGGTCGAGATCGCGATACGCATGCGATGGTGCGTGGGTCGGAGAGGTGAACTAGCAGATCCTGCGCGGCGCCGAGCGAGTCCCCGCGGCCGACGTCGTCAGGCCTGACGTTCAAGCAGCGCGAGGATTTCACCCGGCTTGGCGTGCCGGCCAAGCTTCGATTTCTCAAAGACCGGGACACCATCCCGCAACACTTCGAACCGACCCTTCGATGAAGGAATCATCGTCAGCTCGGCGTCAGGTACAGCCTTGCGAAGCTCGGCGGCCAGACTGGTCGCCCGCGGCTCGTAGTTTCAAACCGTGCAGTATTCGATCGAGACTTTCATTCGACGGGTTCGATGGACGCTTGAATCTAGCACTGGGCTGCCAGAGGAGGGACTATCAATCGCCGCCGATCATTTCCTGATCACGGTGATCGCGGCGTCGATGGCATTGATCACCCGACTCTCCGCTTCGACTTTGCGTCGCGCCTCGAGTGCCGCGATGCTCGTCTGTTGCTTAAGCTCGCCGAGCGCGTTCGCCGCCGCGAGGCGGACGAAGATGTCATCGTCG
>JBKJQR010000035.1:0-19758 GCA_046593895.1 Gemmatimonadaceae bacterium
GTCGGTCGTGTACTTGACCGAGTCCGCGAAGAACGCCTCTTCCGCGGTGACCAGGTTGCGGAGGTCCGACTTCATCGCGGCGATGTACGCCTTTTCCTTCGTGTTCGCGAACTTCGGGATCGCGATCGCGGCCAAGATGCCGATGATGACGACAACGATCAGCAGCTCGATCAGCGTAAAGCCCTTGCGTGCAGTGCGCAGCATTGGGTTGACTCCTAAGGGGGGTAGCAGGACCTCACCACCGGCGGCGGCGACGATTCCGCACCCTCCTAAAGCAACGCTCATACCGGGCTGATGCGAATACGTAAGCCGCTATTCTAGAACGGGTTACCATTGCGCGACCATCCGAGGCTGTACCGAGATCCCGGCAATCTGCGAAAGTAGTCGCAGACTACCTCCCCGCCGGCGTCGATCAGCCGACGGTGCCTCGCCCAGGTGCTGCGAAACGGATGTTCTGCCTGGGTCGCGCCGTCTGAACAGGCTGCTGATGCCGCGCCTGATTCAGGATCGCGCCTTGCGCCGGATCCGTGCGACGCGTGGCTCTTGCCCCGTGCTCCCGGCGACCGGACCGTGCCAGAGCTGGTGACCCAGCGCGAGGTGAACCGCGACGATCGCCCCGACCACGCCGGTGAACGCCATCAGCGTAAGCGTATAGTGGGTGACATCCATTCCACCACGTGGATATGGATGAAGGAAGAAGAATACGGCCCCAAGGACGAGCAGGAGTCCACCTGCCACGGCGACTGCTCCGAGCGCAGCAAGTCTCTGGAATCCAAGCGTGCGAGGATCGAGCATCGGTGTGGGGTCTGAGTTGGTTTCGCGTTATCGATGCAACTTCCGCGCACGCGCCGGACCTGACCGAGCCTGTACGGAGCCGCGCTCGACCGCGTACGAACTCGAACGCGGCGAATCGCGTTGACAGCGGATCGGGCGCCGGCCTAGCTTGGGCGCGTGCAAAATCGATCCCCCGCCCCGTCGGCCGCGCTCGCCGCGCGCGGTCCGTCGAGCTGACGTTGCTGCTCGTCGGGCTCACCGGCAACATCGCGTCCGGCAAGTCCTCCGCGGGCGTGCTGCTCGCGGCGCGTGGCGCCACGCTGATTGACGCTGACGTCTTGGCTCGTCGCGCGGTCGACGTTGGCACCGCTGGTTACGACGCGATCGTCGAACGCTGGGGCCAGGGCGTAATCGCGCCCGACGGCGCGCTCGATCGTGGCGCGCTCCGTCGCATCGTCTTCCAGAACGCCGACGAGTTGCGCGCATTGAACGGAATCATTCATCCGGTCGTCGAGCGGATGCGTGCCGATCTGCTTGCCAGTGCTCGTGCACGTGGCGATCGGCTCGTCGTCTGCGACATTCCGCTTCTCTTCGAAAACAATCTCGCTGACGGATTCGAACGCATCGTGCTGGTGGACGCGCCGCGTCCGCTGCGTCTCGAGCGCCTGGTGCGCGATCGCGGGCTGCGGGAAACCGAGGCGATGGCGATGATCGCGCAGCAGATGCCGGCCGACCTCAAACGCGCTCGTGCGGATTTCGTCATCGACAACGACGGGACGCTCGCCGCACTCGAGGCGCGCGTGGACGAAGTGTGGCGTGCGCTCGTCGCCGAGGCAGATGCGCTGGCGCGCCGCGATTCCTTGACACTCGCGCCTCCGCGCGGGTAGACTTCGCGCCGATCATCTCCCTCACCGCACGAGGCGCGTCGTGGCTGAAATTCCGAACGAACTGCTCTACACTGAAGAGCATGAATACGTGAAGCAGACGCCCGACGCGGACGTCGTAGTGATCGGCGTGACCGACTATGCGCAGGGCGAGCTTGGCGACGTCGTCTACATCGAGTTGCCCAAAGTCGGTGCGTCGTTCGGCCCGCATGACGTGTTCGGGACGGTTGAGGCGGTGAAGGCGGTCTCCGAGCTGTTTTCGCCGCTGTCCGGCGAAGTGGTCGAAGTCAACACGCGTCTCGACAAGGAGCCGGCCCTCGTCAACAGCGATCCCTACGGCGATGGCTGGATGATCAAGCTTCGGGTAACGGGCGACGCCGATCGCGACGCGTTGCTCGGACCGGATGAATACAGGAAGCACGTCGGGCAGTGAGCCGCCGTTAGCCGTTAGCCGTCAGCCATTAGCGTTGAGCGACGGCGTTCCTCGCTGTTGCTTCCTGCTCATCGCGGACGGCGGGTGTCAGTATCGCTTCACCACCGTGACGGACGAGTCATTCGCGTCCACCCAGACCATTCCGCCGCCAGCGGTGCCGCCGCGGCGGGGCAACAAGCGGACCTGCCAGCCCTGATCGCCGCGTGTCATTGCATCGACGCGCATCGGGACGGAGTCGCCGAGCGCGCGCATCGCCAGCGTGACGACGCGCGTGCTGTCAGCGTGATATGCCGCCGGCTTGCCGCGTTTCGCCCACGTTGAATCGTTGCGGTCGGGGCGGCCGCAGGCGCTGAACGTGCCTAACGCCACGAGGAGCAACCCGTTAGGCAGCAACCGGCGGCGCGCCGCGGTCACGCGCTGACCGCTTCGGCATAGGCGTCGGTCGGCAGGCAGGAACAGACGAGGTTCCGATCGCCGTATGCGCTTTCGACGCGTGCGACACTCGGCCAGAACTTGCGGTCGCGCACGTACGCCAGCGGGAACGCGGCCCGCTCGCGCGAGTAACCATGCGGCCAGGAGTCGGTCACGACCTGGTCGAGCGTGTGCGGCGCGTGCTTCAACGGATTGTCGATCTTGTCGAGCACACCGCCGGCAATATCGGCAATCTCCTCGCGAATCGAGATCATCGCGTCGCAGAACCGGTCGAGCTCCGCCTTCGACTCGCTCTCTGTCGGCTCGATCATCAGCGTGCCGGCCACCGGGAAGCTGACCGTCGGCGCGTGGAAGCCGTAGTCGATCAGTCGCTTGGCGATGTCCTCCACCTCGACGCCAGTCGCGCCCTTGAGGCCCCGCGGGTCGATGATGCATTCGTGCGCGACGCTACCGTTGCGGCCCTTGAACAACACCGGATAGTGCGGATCGAGTCGCGTCGCGATGTAGTTGGCGTTGAGGATCGCCATCTTCGTCGCGCTGGTCAGTCCCTCGCCGCCCATCATCCGGATGTAGACGTACGAAATCGGCAGGATACTCGCGCTCCCCCATGGCGCAGAGCTCACCGCACCACTCGCGGTCGGGGTGCCGATCGGGACGACCGGATGACCGGGCAGGAACGGCACGAGATGCTTCGCAACGCCGATCGGTCCCATCCCCGGTCCGCCGCCGCCGTGTGGGATGCAGAACGTCTTGTGGAGGTTGAGGTGGCAGACGTCGGCGCCGATGTCACCCGGGCGCGCCACGCCGACCATCGCGTTCATGTTCGCGCCGTCGAGGTAGACCTGCCCGCCATGCTCGTGGACGATCTCGCAGATCTCGCGAATGCCCTCCTCGAAGACGCCGTGCGTCGACGGATACGTCACCATCAGCGCCGCGAGATCCGATGCGTGCTCGGCTGCCTTCGCACGGAGGTCGTCCATGTCGATGTCGCCGCTGGCGCCGGTTTTGACGACCACCACCTGCATCCCGGCCATCACCGCGCTCGCCGGGTTCGTGCCGTGCGCCGACTGCGGGATGAGGCAGATCGTCCGGTGCGCGTCACCGCGCGACTGGTGATAGCGCTCGATCACGAGGAGCCCGGCATATTCGCCCTGCGAGCCAGCGTTAGGCTGGAGCGACACGCCGGCGAAACCGGTAATTTCGCCAAGGTCGCGCTCGAGCTCCTCGAACATCGCGCTGTAGCCGGCCGCCTGCTCGCGCGGGGCAAACGGGTGCAGCTTGCCGAACTCGGGCCAGGTGACGGGGAACATCTCGGCGGTCGCGTTGAGCTTCATCGTGCAGCTGCCTAACGGGATCATCGAGTGCGTCAGCGACAGATCCTTTGCCTCGAGCGACCGGATATAGCGCAGCATCTCCGTCTCGGAGTGGTGCGACGAGAACACCGGATGGGTGAGGAACGGCGTCACCCGCGCGAACTTCGCGTCGAAGCTGTCGTCCGTGTCCGCGAGTTGCTCGATCACGTTCTTCGCGCCGGCGCCGGCGAAGACGACGAGGAGCTCCTCGATGTCCGCAACGCGCGTCGTCTCGTCGAGCGAGATGCCGACGGCCGTCTCGCTCAGCATGCGCAGGTTCATCTTCTTCTCGCGCGCGCGCTTGACGATCTCCTTCGCTCCCACCCCGCCCGTATCGACGCGAATCGTGTCGAAGAACGGCGCGGCGCCGACGCCGAACCCCGCCTTGCGCAGGCCGTCGGCGAGCATCGTCGCGAGGCGATGCACGCGGCGACCGATGCGGGCCAGCCCTTCCGGCCCGTGCCAGACGGCGTACATCCCGGCCATGACGGCGAGCAGTACCTGCGCGGTGCAGACGTTGCTCGTCGCCTTCTCGCGGCGGATGTGCTGCTCGCGAGTCTGCAGCGCCATGCGCAGCGCCGGCCGGCCGCGGGCATCCCGCGAGACGCCGATGATGCGGCCGGGGAGCGTCCGCTTGAATTCGTCCCGCGTCGCGAAGAAGGCGGCGTGCGGGCCACCGTATCCCATCGGGACGCCGAAGCGTTGCGTGCTGCCGATGGCGACGTCGGCCCCCCACTCGCCGGGCGGAGTGAGCAGCGTGAGTGCGAGCAGGTCGCAGGCAGCGATCACGAGGACGTTCAGCGCGTGCGCCGCGTCGGTGAAGGCACGATAGTCATGCACCGCTCCGTCGGTCGCCGGGTACTGCAGCAGCGCGCCAAAAACATCGGCGCCGAGCTTGTAGCTCTTCGGATTGCCGACGACGACGCGCATTCCGCGCGCGGCCGCGCGGGTGCGCACGACCTCGATCGTCTGCGGATGGCAATCGTCGGCAACGAAGAAAATATCCTTTCCGTCCTTCCCGCGCGCGTTGTGCGCGAGGTACATCGCCTCCGCGGCCGCGGTGCCCTCGTCGAGGAGCGACGCGTTGGCGATCTCGAGCCCAGTCAGGTCGACGACGACAGTCTGAAAATTGAGCAGCGCTTCGAGTCGGCCCTGGGCGATTTCCGCCTGATACGGCGTGTATGCCGTGTACCAGCCCGGGTTCTCGAGGATGTTGCGCTGGATGACCGGGGGCACGAAGGTGTCGTAGTACCCCATGCCGATGTACGAACGGAAGATCTGGTTCTTCGCGGCCAGCGTGCGCATGTGCGCCAGCGTCTCCGCCTCGCCCCTGCCCTCGGCTATTGCAAGCGGTCGGTGGAGGCGAATCGGATCGGGAACCGTCGCGTCGATCAGGGCGTCGAGGGTGTCGTATCCGACCGCCTCGAGCATCTCGGCGGTCTCCCGCTCACCGGGGCCGATGTGACGCGGGATGAAGCTGCCATCATCGGACAGGGAGAGGGCGGAACTCTTCGTCATCAGTGCCTCGAAAGGGCCGCGTTCGCGCCCTGGGGTTTGTCTGCGTTGATCGTGGCGCGGGAGGCGCGCGGGTGCTGTGAGAACTACCCCGCGCCAGGCTGCTCCGGTCCAACCACTAAGTTTAGCGGCCCGCTCCATTAATCGGTACGCACGGCCATCTCGTTCCCACATGCGCTGGCGCCTCTTCGCTACGCCGCCCCTTGGCGCCGTCGACAACATGGCGTACGACGAAGCATTGCTTCGCCGCGCGGCGACGACGGGGGAAGCGGTGTTCCGCGTGTACGGTTGGAGCGAGCGAGCGCTCTCGCTCGGCCGTAATCAGCCGGCGCGCGACGACTACGACGAAGTTGCGCTCCGCGATCGCGGCATCGCTGTCGTGCGCCGGCTCACCGGAGGGCGCGCCGTCCTGCACCATCGCGAAGTGACCTACAGCGTCGCCGCGCCCGACGCCTTCGGCGGGACGCTTCGCGAATCGTATCGCCGGATCAACGCGCTCCTCGTTCACGGGTTGCGCGCGCTCGGGGCTGATACCGCGATCGCCGCAGCCCGCGGGCGCTCGCCGGTCCCGTCGACCGCGCCATGTTTCGAGGAGCCCACGGCAGGCGAACTCGTAGTCGGAAACCGGAAGCTGGTCGGAAGCGCGCAGTACCGCGAAGGGGGCGCGCTCCTGCAGCACGGGTCGATCCTCGTCGCGGACGACCAGTTCCTCGTCACGTCGTTGCTGCGAACGCCTGTGGCAGCGTCGCCGCCTGCGGCAACGCTGCACGATGCCCTCGGCCGCGCGCCAGCGATCGAGGAGGTGGCCGCCGTGCTGTTCGCCGCGGTGCGCGAACTCGAGGACGACGGCGCCGTGCCGCTCGACCCAGAACCGGCGATCGCGGACGCGTTTCGAGCGGCGGCCCAGCGCTACGGCGACCCTGCCTGGACGTGGCGTCGATGACGAAGTGTCCTCGGTCGTGACGAACGCCGCCGCCACGCGTTATTGACGTATCAGCTCGACCCCCGGAATTCAGTCGCACCACCTCTCGACCGGAACGCCCCGATGATGCGCCGCCACGCTGCTGTCTGCATCGCACTTGCACTCGCCGCCTGCAGTGGTGAGAAGCGTGACGCGACTTCTTCTGGTGAATACGGCGGCACGGTGGTGATATCGAGTGCCGGGGAGCCGGACTACCTCATCCAGCCGCTGATCTCGACGACCGCATCGAAGGCGGTGGCTGATCAGCTTTTCGAGACGCTCGCCGAGCTCGGGCCGGAGATGAACACGATGGGCGATGGCGGATTCACGCCGCGGCTCGCCCGCCGATGGACGTGGAGTACCGACTCACTGTCGATCGCATTCGAGATCGATCCGCGGGCGCGCTGGCATGACGGAACTCCGGTGCGGGCCGCCGACGTCAAGCTCGGGTACGATCTGCTCGCCGATAGCGCGGTTCATTCACCGCAGGCGCCTAACGTGCTGGAGGTCGATTCGGTCACGGTGCCTGACTCGTTGACCGCGGTCGCCTGGTTTCATCGTCGGTCGCTCGACCAGTTCTTCATCGTTGCCTACAACATCGTCGCGATGCCGGAGCACCTCCTCGGCAAGGCGAAACGTGCTGACCTGAAGAATGACCCGTTCGCCAAGGCGCCGGTGGGGAACGGCCCGTTCCGTTTCGTGCGCTGGGTTCCGACCCAGTTGATCGAGCTCGTCGCCGATACGTCGCATTTTCTCGGGCGCCCGAAGCTCGATCGCGTCGTGATGTCGTTCGCTGCCGATCCTTCGACGGCGACGACGCGGGTCCTCGCCGGTGAAGCCGACTTCATCGAGGTTCTACGCGGTGAGCAGTTGACGCAGGCGCAACAGTCGCCCGCGCTCCAGACGAAGGTCTACGGTGGGCTGGATTACGCCTTCCTGCTCTTCAACCTGCGCGACCCGAAGCGGCACGGCGCGCCTAACGCGATATTCGGCGACCGCGCGCTGCGGCAGGCGCTGGCGATGTCGCTCGATCGGGCGGCGATGGTCAGGAACGTCTACGACACGCTGGCTGCGGTGCCATTCGGGCCAGCGCCACGTTCACTCGGCATCGCTGACACGACCATCCGGCAGCTTCCGTACGACACCGCGCGCGCCGACCATTTGCTCGACTCGCTCGGCTGGCGCGACAGCAACGGTGACGGCATTCGCGATCGCCGCGGCACACCACTTCGGTTCGCGCTCGCGCTGCCGTCGTCGAGCCGACCGCGCCAGCGCATTGCCGTGCTCCTTCAGGAGCAGATGAAGCGGGTCGGTGTCGACGTCGTGATCGACCCACTCGAACTCAACGCCATGGGCGGCAAGATGGTGGCCCGAGACTTCGACGCTGCGCTGATGGCGTGGCATCCCGATCCGGCGCCGTCCAGCATTCGCCAGACGTGGACGACCGGTGCGTCGCGCGAGAAGGGCGGCAGCAACTTCGGCTCATACGAAAGTGCGGCGTTCGACGCCTTGGTGGACAGCGCAATCAGCGCTCGCAGCGTCCCACAGGCCCGGACGCTCTACAAGCGCGCGTACCAGACGTTCGTCGATGACGAGCCGGCGGTACTGCTCTATGAGCCGAACCTCGTGGCTGGTGCGAGCAAGCGGATTCGCCTCGTGAACCTCCGCCCGGACGCATGGTGGGCAGGGCTGCGCGACTGGTCCATCCCCGCCGACCAGCGAATCGAACGCGATCGGCTCGGCCTCGGCCGCGCGGCGAAATAGCGGTATGTGGCGGCTGCTCGCGGCTCGCGCCGCGCAGGCCGTCCTCGTGGTGGCGATTGTCGCGACAGCGGTCTTCGCGCTCACCCACCTCGCGCCCGGTGATCCATTCACCGCCGGCGTCCAGAACGGCGATGTGAAGCCCGAGCTTCGCGATGCACTGCGCGCCCGCTACGGGTTCGACCGGCCGATCGGCGAGCAGTACGTCACGTACCTGAAGAATCTCGCGCGGGGAGACTTTGGGTGGTCGTTCTCGCGCAACCGCCCGGTCGCGTCGGCGCTGGCGACCGCGGTGCCGAACACGCTCCTGCTGATGGGTGCGGCGCTGCTCCTCAGCCTGGCGTTAGGCATCGGCGCCGGGCTCCTCCAGGCAGCGCGGCGCGACGGCGCGATCGACCGCGGTTCGAGCGCACTGCTGCTGATCTTCTACTCGACGCCGGATTTCTGGCTCGCCCTGATGATGATGCTTGCCTTCGCCTACGCGCTACCGATTTTTCCGGTATCGGGCATCGTCGATCCGGTGATGCACGAGTACCTCGGGACATGGGGACGCATCGTCGATCGCACCCGCCATCTCGTCCTCCCGGCAACGACGCTGACCCTCCTCATAACGGCGGCGATCGCCCGGCACCAGCGCGCTGCGCTGCTCGAAGCCGCACGCTCGGACTACACTCGGACGGCGCGGGCCAAGGGACTGAGCAACGGTGCAGTCCTCCTCCGGCACACATTCCGCAACTCGCTCGGCACGACCATCACGCTGGTCGGGCTGCTCTTCCCCGCACTCCTCGGCGGCTCGGTGCTCGTCGAGACGGTGTTCGCCTGGCCGGGGATGGGGCAGCTCGCGACCAGCGCAATCACGACGCGGGATTACTCGCTGGTCACCGCGGCGGCGATCATCGGCGCGATCATGACAGTGACCGGAAGTACCATCGCCGACCTGCTGACTGCAGTCGCCGACCCGAGGCTTCGCGACCGTTGAGCGTTCCGCTGCTGCCTTACGATGTGCGCTTCGGCGCAACGACGGGAAGCCCATGGCGAAGCGCACTCCGGCGGCTGCGCCGTAATCGCGTCGCACTCGTCGCCCTTGCGGTGCTGCTCGTCTTCGCGCTGATCGCCCTCGCCGCGCCACTTGTCGCGCCCTACGCGCCTAACGCTCAACCGGACATCACCGGGCTCGCCCGCCGCGCGCCGTCGCTCGCCCATCCCTTCGGCACCGACGAATTCAGCCGCGACGTCCTCAGCCGGGTGATTTACGGCGCGCGCATCTCCCTCGGCGTCGCGACGCTGGCCATTGTGCTCGCGATGTCGGTCGGGACCGCGTGGGGCGCGGTCGCCGGGTTCGCCGGCGGCATCGTCGACGCTGTCATGATGCGCCTCATCGACGCGATGCTCGCGGTACCGCGGATATTGATCCTGCTGCTCGTGCTCGGGCTGTGGGGGGGAATGTCGCTCCCGCTGCTCGTACTCGTTCTCGGGCTCACCGGCTGGTTCGCGACCAGTCGCCTGGTGCGTGAGCGCGTGCGCGCGCTCTCCCGCCAGGAGTTCGCGCTCGCCGCGCGCGCGCTCGGTTCGGGCGATGCGCGCATTCTCTGGCGACACGTGCTGCCCAACGCACTGTCGCCGGTCATCGTCGCCGCGACGCTCGGCATCGGCAACGTGATCGTGCTCGAGGCAGCGCTCAGCTACCTCGGCATCGGCGTTCGGCCGCCACACGCGAGCTGGGGGAACATCATCCAGGATGGTTCCGATCAGATCGGGACGGCGTGGTGGATCGCGCTCTTCCCCGGGCTGGCGATGCTGGTCACGGTGATCGCGTTCAACCTGTTCGGCGACGCATTGCGCGATGCACTCGATCCGCGCGACGAACGGCGCGGATAAGCGAGGACCAGCGCGGGGTACCGCGGTGGAATTTACCCGTTCCAGCGCATAGCTTCGCCAGCGCCACCTCACGTGTTCACTCCTGCCCCTGCTGATGCCGGCTGATCCGCTGCTGACCGTCCGTGAGTTGCGCACGACCTTCGCCACCGACGCGGGCATCGCTCGCGCGGTCGATGGCGTCTCGTTCACGGTGGGCCGCGGTGAAACGGTCGGACTCGTTGGCGAATCCGGGTGCGGCAAATCCGTCACGGCGCTCTCGCTGCTTCGGCTGATCGACGGTGCGGGTCGAATCGAGAATGGCAGCGAGATCGTGCTCGAGGGGAGGAATCTGATCACCCTCCCGGAGCGCGAGATGCGCCACGTGCGCGGCAATCGCATCGCGATGATCTGGCAGGAGCCGCTCTCCGCACTCAATCCCGTCATGACCGTCGGCGACCAGATCGGCGAAGTGGCGCGCGTGCATGCGCGTGCCTCACGCCGTGAGGCACGCGCGAAGGCGATCGAGATGCTCCGCCTCGTCGGAATTTCCGCGCCCGAGCAGCGCGCCGGCGAGTATCCGCACCAGCTGTCGGGTGGCATGCGGCAGCGAGTGGTCATCGCGATGGCGCTCGTGATGAGCCCATCGCTCCTGATCGCCGACGAGCCGACGACCGCGCTCGACGTCACGATTCAGGCGCAGATCCTCGAGTTGCTCCGCGAGGTCCAGCAGCGGATGGGGATGTCGGTCCTGCTGATCACGCACGATCTCGGCGTCGTTGCGGAAACGGCGTCGCGCGTCCTCGTGATGTACGCCGGAGAGGTCGTCGAAGAGAGCCCGGTGCGCGAGCTGTTCAGCGCCGCGCACCATCCGTACACCGAGGGGCTGCTCCGGGCGATGCCGCGGGTCGGGGCGACCGGCGGACGGCTCGCGGTGATCCCCGGCTCGGTCCCGGCACCAACCGACTGGCCGGCGGGCTGCCGGTTCCGCGACCGGTGTCCGTACGCGTGGGAGCGCTGTGAACGCGAGCATCCGCCACTCTACCAGGTTGGCGCCGGGCATTTCTCCCGCTGCCACCTCGCGGTCGAGCCGGAGCGCCGGGCCACTCCGCACACACCACTCGCCGCGGCGTTAGGCGGGGGAGCCGGCCGATGACGGCGCGATCGAGTACGGTGCCGCTGCTGTCGGTCCGCGACCTCAAGGTCCACTTCCCGATCCGCGGCGGGTTCCTCGGCGGGACGCGCGGTGCGGTGCGCGCCGTCGATGGCGTCTCCTTCGACGTGTTCCCCGGCGAGACGCTCGCCCTCGTCGGCGAATCAGGCTGTGGAAAGACGACCACTGGTCGCGCCGTGCTGCGTCTCGTCGAGGCGACGTCGGGGACAATCACCTTCGACGGCGCCGACGTTCGCGCCCTCGCCAGCGAGCCGCTGCGCAAGCTGCGCCGGCAGATGCAGATCGTCTTCCAGGATCCATTCAGCTCGCTCAATCCGCGGATGACAGTCGGCGCGACGATTGGCGAGGGGCTGATCATCCATCGGCTTGCCGAGGGCGCGGGCATCGGCACTCGCGTTAGGCAGCTGCTCGATGAAGTCGGGCTTCGCCCCGACCACTTTTCGCGCTACCCGCACGAACTGTCGGGCGGCCAGCGGCAGCGGGTCGGGATCGCCCGCGCGCTCGCTGTCGAACCGCGCTTCATCGTCTGCGACGAGCCGGTCTCCGCGCTCGACGTTTCGGTGCAGGCACAGGTGATCAACCTGCTCCAGGACCTGCAACGCGATCGCGGTCTCGCGTACCTGTTCATCGCGCACGACCTCTCGGTCGTCGAGCAGGTCGCTGATCGCGTCGCCGTGATGTACCTCGGGAAGATCGTCGAGACCGCGCCCGGCGCCGATCTCTACGCCGAGCCGCTGATGCCCTACACGCAGGCTCTGCTCTCCGCGGTGCCAGTGCCCGACCCCGATGCGAAGCGGCAACGGATCGTGCTCCGCGGTGACGTGCCCTCTCCCGCCGCGCCGCCTCCCGGCTGCGTCTTTCATCCGCGCTGTCATCACCCGGCGCGCGACGCAGCGTGCGCCGCGATCGTGCCCCCGCTCGAACCGAAGGGCTCGGTCGAGACCGCGGCGACCGCAGCCGCCGCGGGCGCCGATCTCGCCCACCTCGTCGCCTGCATCAAGCAGCCGCCGACGAGTGTTGACGATGCTGCGCAGCGCGCCGCTGGCGCGACGAACATGCCCGAACTCTATCTTCCCGTCGCCGCGTCACGCTGACCGGCCGCGACAATCCACCCTAACGCGCAACCGCCGTGACCGGATCTTCGCCGCAAGCGACCAACGTCGGATCCACGACGCTCGACCAGCCTCCGCGCGCCGCCGCCGACCGCGGCTTCTTCGGCCATCCTCGTGGACTTGCCACGCTCTTCACGACCGAGATGTGGGAGCGGTTCTCGTTCTACGGTCTGCGCCCGCTGCTGATCCTCTTCATGACCGCCGCCCTCGCTCAAGGGGGATTTGGATTCGACCGGGGTGAAGCGTCGGCCATCGTCGGGATCTACGCGTCGAGCGTCTACCTCGCATCGCTCCCCGGCGGCTGGATCGCTGACCGGCTACTTGGACTTCGCCGTGCGATCTTCTGGGGCGCGGTGTTGATCTCTCTCGGGCACCTGTCGATCGGACTGTCGGCGTTTGCCCACAGTCGCGTGCCATTCTTCATGGGGCTCGTCCTCATCGTCCTTGGCACCGGGCTGCTCAAGCCGAACATCTCGGCGATTGTCGGCGACCTGTACCCGGAAGGTGGTGCCCGGCGGGACGCCGGATTCTCGATCTTCTACATGGGGATCAACGTCGGCGCGTTCTTCGGTCAGATCGTGACGGGCGTGCTTGGCGAGAATGTCGGGTGGCACTGGGGGTTTGGCGCGGCCGGTGTCGGGATGCTCCTCGGCCTGTTCACCTACGCGTTCATGTCGCGGAAGACCCTCGGTATACTCGGCCTCGAACCGTCGCGGCATCCTGACCCGGCGGTCGACAAGCAGCAGAAACGTCGTGGCGCAATCGCCACCGGGATCGCACTCGCTGTCCTGGCCGCCGTGATCGCGCTCGCCGCAATGGGGATGATCTCGCTCAACGCGCAGGCGATTGGCCGGAGCATGACATACGTGCTCGTCGGAATCGCAGTGCTCTACTTCGCGGCGATGCTGATTTTTGGCGGCCTGACAGGCGACGAGAAGAAACGCGTTGGGGTGATCTTCATTCTCTTCGTGTTCGCCGCGATTTTCTGGGCGGCGTTCGAGCAGGCTCCGACTTCGCTCAACCTCTTCGCGCGTGACTTCACCCGACGGACGATCGGGAGCTTCGAGGTCCCGGCGCTCTGGTTCCAGTCGATCAATTCGGCGTTCATCATAACGCTCGCGCCAGTGTTCGCGTTGATCTGGACTTCGCTCGCGAACCGCGGCGTAGACCTGTCGAGCCCATCGAAGTTTTCCCTCGGGCTCCTCTTCGCCGGGCTTGGGTTTGCGCTGATGATCCCTGCCGCGAACATGATCCTCGCCGGCGGTGGCGGTGCGAAGGTGTCGGCGTGGTGGCTGACTTGGAGCTACCTGTTCCAGACGATGGGTGAGCTCTGCGTGAGTCCGGTCGGTCTTTCGTCGATGACGAAGCTCGCCCCGCGAAAGTACGTCGGCCAGATGATGGGCATCTGGTTCCTGGCAACCTCAGTCGGAAACCTGATCGCGGGACTCGTCGGCGGTCACGTCGATCCGGAGAAGCTCGAGCAGATGCCCCAGCTGTTCACCGCCACCACCGTCGCACTGGTCGCGGCGGCGATCGTGCTTGCACTCCTCATCAAGCCGATCCGGCGGATGATGGCGACCACTTCCTCCGCTACGGCCAGTTGAAGATCGACGCCGGCACGGTGCTCTCGCGGCTTCGCTTCACGTCGCCCGGTTCGTCCCAGAAGACGCGGGTGAGATCGGTCGCCCTGATGCGAAACTCGAGCTTGGCGTGGGGATCTTTCGAGATCGGATAACCGACCTCCAGCCGGAACAGGCGCTTCGACCGTGGCGGAAACGCGGCGAGTAGGGAGATGCCGGCGCCCATCCGCACGGGGGTGTTGACGCCGAACGCAGCGTCGCCCGCCCACAGTCGCCCAGCGTCGAAAAACGGTGCGACGCCGAAATCTGCCAGAGCGCGCATGCGCCCGATGTACCAGCGGTCCTCGACGCGCACCACCGCGCGCTGCGCACCAGCCGACTGCGAGTTCCGATATCCGCGCACTCCCCCGCGGTCGTCGCCTAACGTGAGTTGGAACGGCAGGCGCTGGTTCCACCCGCCGCTCCACTCTCCGTCGAGTAGCAGCGTGTGCCTCACGGTGACGCGCTGGTACGCCGCGGCCCGTCCACTCCCGAGAATTCCGTCCCAGTGATTGGTGTTGTAGTCCTGCCGACCTTCGCCCTGCACCTGGAGGCCGGCAAATGTCCTCGGTGAGCCGATGCCGGCGTACATGTCCGCCGAGAGGAAGATGTCGTCGTTCTCCGATCCGAGCACCGCCAGACTGCGCCCGCCGAGCAGCCCGAGTTGGAAGCCCTCGCGCACGTCCTGCGTCGCCGAGAGAGCATCGAAGCCGGTGACGCGCAGGAAGTGAATGTTGCGCACCCCCCACAGCCCGTTGATCCGCCCGCTCCGATAAGGATGGATCGAATCCCTCACGACCGTCGAATCGCGAATCAACCCCTCGTGCGTGATGCGGACGAACGCGTTGTCACCGCTGTCGTATTCCCGGGTGTACGAGGCGCCGAACAGGCTGAGGCGCCCAGGCTCGCCCAGCCTGAAGATCCCGCCGATATCGGTGAACGAACGCTGGATCCGCACCGACGGGGCTGCCGCCGTTTCACGGAGCAGGGAGATGTATTCGGCGCGCTCACCCGTCGCCACCCGCCAGGCGACGCGTTGCAAGTCGGTCAGGTAGGCATGACCAATGAGCGCCGTCCAGTCGCCGCCTAACGGCCGCCGCGTGCCGGACAGGATCATCTGGTACGGACGCCCGAGCAGCTGGTAATCCATCAATTGCGCACCGAATGTGTCGCGATACGGGCCACCCGCTTCCGACCAGATTCCGCGCAGCGCGACTGCCTCGCCGCCGATGTTCGCGTTGCCGAGCCGGACGCGGTTCACGTACGGACTCGCCCCCTTCACGCCGACATCGACCAGCCACTCGAGCTCGTCCACGGTGACGACCTCGAGCACCACCGACCCATCGGCAGTCGCGTGCGGCGTGATCGTCGCTTCGGCGATGTACGGCTGCGCGCGGAGGATGCGCTCCGACTCGGCGCGCGCGATCTCGTTGCACTGCGCACCGACTCCCTGGATCACCAGTCGCCTGACCACGCCCGGCCGTGTCGTCGCGTGCACCGACCGAACGAAGCGCGCCAGCGCGCGCGAGCGGCGCCCGAGATCGCCTAACGCTGGCGGCTCGGTTCGGACGACGATGTCGCTGACCATTTGCCCGGCACAGGGCACCGGCTCGCCCAGCACGTCCTGGGCGCGCAACGGCGCGACGGCGGCGACACCCGCGATCAGCCCGGCGAGCGGGAACTTCAGCTTGATGCGCACTCTCGTTCGGGAGACTACTTGCCCATCCGTCGCTTCAACTCGGCGAGCCGCTCATTCGCGTGCGCATCGCGCTCGGCGCGGGCCCGTGACCGCTCGAGCGACGAAAGTTCGTCGAGCGCCCCACTCTCCGGATCGCTCGCCCCCTGTGCCGGCGCGCCTGGTGCGCCACCGATTGCCTTCCGCAGTTCCGCCGTCATCTCACCCACTTCATGTTCGCCGAGGGCCAGCTCGTCCTCCTGGACGCCGAGCTTTCGCGCAAGGATGTCGACACGCGACGACAGCTCAGCTTCGTAGCGTTCGGCCACACGCACCGTTTCGCCGTCGCCGATTGCTTCCGCCTGCGTCTTCCGCCGCTGGACCGTTTCCAATTCCTGGCGCTTCCCGGCAAGTGTCAGGCGCGACGCTTCGACACCCTCGCGCATTTCGGACAAGCCCACCCGCGCGTGAACCAGCGTCTCGCGCATCTGGGCGAGCGATGGCGGTGCGTTGCCGTGGCCGGCGCGTGCGTCGACGAGATCGCGTAGCGACCGCCGGAGGTTTTCGAACATGAGCAGAGAGATCGCCAGATCGAACCGGGGGTGGGGACGCCTGCGGCGGCGCTCCACGGCACTCGCCGAGTTCGGTGCCGGAGGTGTAGGATACAGGTCAGCCCCTTGGTCCCGCAACATTTATCGCATCGTGTCTCGGCAACCGCTCGTCGCAGTCACCGCCACGACCAAGATCATCCGCGGCGTGTCCCGTGTTCGCGTCAACGAGGCGTACACGAGCGCTCTCGTCGCGGCCGGAATGATCCCGTTGGTGGTCCCGCCGCTTGCTGCCCACGACGCGGTGGGTATCGTGGCACGCGTCGATGGATTGGTGCTGACCGGCGGCGAGGACATCGCGCCCGCGCACTATGGCGCGGTCGTGAACGCGAACAGCGACCCGCCACACACGGCGCGCGACGCATTCGAAATCGCGCTCTTCGCAGCCGCGCACCAGGCGCTGCTCCCGGTCCTGGCGATCTGTCGCGGGCTGCAGCTCAGCAACGTCGCTCTCGGCGGTACGCTCGTGCAGGACATCCCGACCGAGCGACCGTCGGCCACGACGCATGAGCGCTCAGACGCCCGCGCGACTCGCGTTCATGAAGTCCGCGTCGCCGAGGGGTCGCGACTGGCCGGCGCGCTCGGCGCGACCATGCTGACCGTCAATTCGTCGCACCACCAGGCGATCGACTGCGTCGCGGCCGGCTTGACAGTCACGGCGCGGAGTCCTGACGGGATCGTGGAAGGCGCCGAATGGACGGGCGACGAGGCGTGGTGGCTGCTCGGGGTGCAGTGGCACCCTGAGGAGCTGGTCGATACTCGCGAAGACTGGGACCGGGCGCTCTTTACCGCCTTTCGCCGCGCCATCGTCGCGCATCCTGCCGTCGCACGTTAGGCAGCAGGGGCCGGCGTCCGTCGGGCGCCACTAGTGCAACTTGAATCCCGTCGCGACCTGGCGCATCAGCCGTTCGGGCGTGTGCACGTTTGGAAACAGCATCCGGTCGCTGACCGTGTTCAGCGCCGCGCGCATCGTCTCGAAGCGGACGGCGGCCATCGTGTAGAGTGCGCGCAGTCCGTGCTCATCCGCCAAACGATGGTCCGCGGCGAGCTGGAAGCCGCGCTTCCCCATCTCGTCGTAGTAGTCGAGATCGGGCCCGCCCTTTCGCCAGCGACGATGCGAGATGAAGTCCGGAAACAATCCGCCCAGCCAGAGTGCATAGTTGCCGAGATGCGCCCGCACGAGGAAGCTGCGCCGCGGGTCGGGGTCGTTGGCGTCGGCGATCAACCGGGCGAGCGTGTCATAACGCTCGTCGTCTGCGTCGCCGACGCGCTCGGCGCGCCCCTTCAAGCCAAAGGAAATCACGATCGCCGCCATGTAGTCGGCGAGTGCCCGATTATCCTCACCGGCCTCATGCAGCGCATGGCGCACGGCCACGTAGGCAAAGAGTGGGAACGACGAGTGAGCGCCCTGCGGTGCGCTCATCAGCGCCCCCATCAATCGCGGATCCTCGAGGAGCGCATCGATGCCGCGATCGCGGAGGACATCCTCGCACTGTTCCAGCTCGCGATCGTCCCCGCGCGCAATCAATCGCATCGCAAGTTGTGCGTCGTTGCGGGTGAGACGATGTCTGACGTCGGCGAAAATCATGTGACCTCAGCGAGGAAGCATTCCCACGTTCTTCTTGCTGCCGTGGCGGCGTCGAGGGTCCGCCCTCTGTTATTGTGACGAATCATCGAGCCGCAGGGCACGCGCGCCGCACTGCAGCCGTGCGTCGCAGCAAGCACAATTTCCAGCACTCGCACGCGGAGAGTGCTCGTGGGCATTCCCTTCCCCATGGGCGCTGCCCATCTTGCCCAACGATGGGACTTCGCATCCTCCACATTGATGCCGGCCGCGAATGGCGCGGCGGTCAGCGCCAGGTCTGGTTGCTCGCGCAGGGACTGCGCGCGCGCGGTCACGAGCCGCTCGTCGTCGGCATCCCCGATTCCCCTTTGCTGCAGCGCCTGCGCGCGCGTGGTATCGCCGTCGCGGCGGTCCCGATGCGCGCGGATTGGGACCTTCGCGCCGCGCGGCGGATCCGCGCCCTCGTTCGTGCCTGGCGTCCCGACGTCGTGCACGCACACGATGCGCGCGCACACGCCATCGCCATCGCTGCACTGTTAGGCTCCGACATCCCGCTCGTCGTCACTCGGCGCGTCGCGTTCGTCCCGAAATCGGTGCGCCTCAAGTACGGCAAGCGTGTCTCACGTTTCATCGCGATCTCGGACGCCGTACGCGATGCCATGGTGCGCGGCGGAGTTGGTCGCGCCCGCATCGATGTCGTCTTCTCCGGTGTGCCCACGCCCGAGGTGACCAAGCCGCGCGACTGGCGCCTCGAGTGTGGCTGGCCGGATGACGCAGTACTCTGCGGTGTCGTCGGGGCGATGACCGCCGAGAAGGGGATCGGACTGTTGACCGCGGTCGCGCAAGGATTGCCTCCCGCTGCGCGTGTCCGCGCGCGCCTGGTACTCCTCGGTGGGCATTCCAGCGGGCGATGCAGCATCGGCGGACTCGAAGCCTATCGCGCCGGATTCGTCGACGAGATCCACGCCGCGATGTCCGGGCTCGACATCCTCCTCCATCCGTCGAGCGCCGAAGGACTCGGCACCGCTGTCATCGATGCCATGGCGCTCGGCATCCCGCCCGTCGCCTTCGCAGTTGGTGGACTGGTCGAGCTGGTGGAGCATGAGCGGAACGGGCTGCTCGTGCAGATTGCCGACGCGGCGGGGTTCGCGAATGCGGCGGCGCGCTTGATCACCGACGAACGCCTGCGTCGGCGGTTAGGCAGCGCCGGACCGCTGCGTGCCGCTGATTTTGATGTCGATTCGATGGTCGCTGGGTCGGAGGCCGTCTACGCGCAGGTGCTCGCCGGTCTGCTCGCCGCGGCACGCTGATGGTGAGCCACGACAACGTGCGGCTGGCGTTCCGTCGCTAGATTCAAGCGACCCCGAACCCCCGTCCAGTGCTTTACCTCTGCATACCTGCCTTCAACGAAGCCGAGACCGTCGGCGTGCTCCTCTGGCGCATCCGCAAGGTGTTTCAGGAGTACTCGCGCGAATACGAAGTCCTCGTCTTCGACGATGGCAGCACCGATGCCACGCGCGACACGCTCGAGCCATACACGAAGGTTTTACCACTCACGATCCTTGGTGGTGCGAAAAAAGTCGGGTATGCCGCCGCAATGGACGCGCTGCTTCGCGAAGCGTCCCACCGGACTCGCTATCCGCGCCGTGACGCCCTCGTCACCCTCCAAGCCGACTTCAGCGATCAGCCGGAAAGCCTTCCCGAGCTGGTGAAGCGCTTTGAGGGCGGCGCCGATATCGTCGTCGCCGAGCACGATTTCAAGCAGTATCCAAAAGGCCCGGAACGCACGCTCCGTCGCGTCGCACCCTGGATCATGAAGCCATTCGTCCGCGTGCCGGGGATCACCGATCCATTCAGCACGCTGCGCCTGTACCGGGTGTCGGTGGTCCGCGACCTGCTCAAGTCGGTCGGCGGAAGTCAGGTCATCACTCACGACGGCTGGGCGGGAAACGTCGAGCTGCTTCTTCGCACGGTTCCATTCGCCCGGCGAATCGAAACCGCACCGCTCGAAGCCCGTCACGACCTTCGCTCACGTGAGAG
>JBKJQR010000140.1:0-16358 GCA_046593895.1 Gemmatimonadaceae bacterium
GCTCGGAGGTCACCGTCCTCGCGGAACGTTGCTGCCGTTGGGAGGTCACGGCGAAGCGATGCGCCTCGTCGCGCGCCTGCTGCAGAAGCCGCAGCGCCGGCGATCGACGCGGCAGGCGGATGGAGTCCGTCCGTCCGGGGACGAAGATCTCCTCGTCGCGCTTGGCAAGACTGATGATCGGCAGGGCGAGACCGCTCGCATCGAGCGCAGCGCGGGCGGCGTTGAGCTGCCCTTTCCCGCCGTCGATCAGTACGAGGTCGGGCAGTGCCTTTCGCTCCTCGACACGGCGCGCGACGAACCGCGACACGACCTCCTGCATCGACGCGAAGTCGTCGATTCCCTCGACGGTTTTGATCTTGAACTTCCTATATTCGGCGCGGTGCGGGCGGCCGTTCTGGAACCAGACGCACGACGCGACGGTGTCGGTGCCCTGCGCATGCGAGATGTCAAAGCAGACGATCGCTCGGGGTACGCGCTGCAGGCCGAGCTCTCGCTGCAGCTCGTACACCGGATCGCCGGCCCGGTCTGTGGTTTCATCGTTCGTCATCCGGACTTCCTCGAGCAGGTGCCGTGCGTTCTGCTGCGCGAGCTCGACGATTTCGCGGCGCGGTCCGCGCTGTGGGACGTGCACACGGGTCGGAGCGATGGATTCGCCAAAGAGGTCCCGGTCGTCGAAGTCGAATGGAACGAGAAGCTCGGGTGCTCGCTCCTCCAGCGTCAGGTACGTGCGCGCCAGAAATGCGTACAGCACGGCGGAATCCGGCTCTTCGTCGACGTTATCCAGGAATCGATGCTCGCGTGCGAGCAGCTTGCCGTCGCGGACGCGGAGCGTCGCAACCACGGCGTCGCTCCCGTCACGCGCGTAGCCAATCACGTCGCGGTCGCCACCTTCGACTTGCAGCACGACCGTCGGCTCTTCCATCGTCTCCAGCTTGTGCAGCACGTCGCGCAACTCGGCAGCGCGCTCGAAATCGAGGCTGTCCGCCGCGTCGCCCATCCGTTCGCCGACGCGTCGCACCACTTCATCTGTGCGACCATCGAGGAAGAGGACGACCTCGTCGATCATTGCGGCATAGTCAGCTTGCGTCTGCATCATGATGCACGGCGCCTTGCAGCGGCCGATGTGGTAATCGAGGCAGGCACGTTCGGGCATGCTCTTCGGCATGTCGTAGTTACACGACCGCACGGTAAAGATGCGCTTCACGACATTGAGCGCGCGCCGCATGGAGCCGACATCGGTGTACGGTCCGAAGTACCGCGCGCCGTCGCTTTCGAGCCGCCGCGTGACGTAGACACGTGGAAACGGTTCCTGCAGCGTGACCTTGATGTACGGGTACGATTTGTCGTCGCGCAGCGCGATGTTGAAGCGCGGCCGGTACTCCTTGATCAGCGTCGCCTCGAGCACGAGTGCGTGCGCCTCGGTCGGCACGACGATCGTTTCGACATCGGCGGCGTGGTGCATCAGCAACCGGGTCTTCGGACTCTCGCGATGTTCGCCGTTGACGTAGCTCCGGACGCGCGAGCGGAGCCGCTTCGCCTTGCCCACGTATAGCACCACACCCTCCCCATCCATCCAGAGGTAGACTCCGGGCGATTCGGGGAGCGATAGGACCTTCGCGGCGATCGACTCAGTGGACATGGATGTGGAGGCGCTCCTCCACGATATTACTCAGCGGACGCGACGCCGTGCCACCCGCCCGAGCAACTCCGCCGCCTCGGCGACGCCGAGCGCGCGCGCGGCGGCGAGGTAGACGCCGCCGTACACCGCGATCATTGCAATCCCGCCGGCAAGTCGCGGCAACCCGTCGAACAGGTAGAGCTTCGCGCCCCACGCCGCTGCCGCCGCGACCAGCGCGGCGGCGTAGATCGTGATGAGGTTGCGCGTCGAAAATTCGACGCGACCGATCCGAGCCTGCGCTGCCCGCCGGAGAAGCGCGAACTCGACCCACGCCGCAATACCCGCCGACGCTGTGAGTCCCGTTGCTCCCCAGCGTTGCGACACTCCGAGGAGGGGCGGCAGTTGAATGGCCGAGAGGTACCCGAGGACGATCGTCAACGCGACACGAATCACCGCGAACCGCAACGGGGTGCGCGTGTCCCGTCGCGCGTAGAATACGGACGCGTACAGCCGCCCCATCGTTGCGGCGAGAAGACCAACGGCGGAACCAGCGAGAATGCCCCAGACATAGTTCGCGTCCGCCTGCGTGAACCGCCCGGATCGAAAGATGATTCCGGCGAGCACACCGCCGAGTGCGAGGAACGCAACACCTGAGGGCACGACGAAAAATGTCAGGCGGCGCAATCCGGCGGCGATCCGAATGCGCAGCGCCGCAGAAACGGCTTCGTCGTCACCGCTCATCGATGACATCGCGGGAAGCTCGGCGGCGGATACGGCCATACCGAACAAGCTCACCGGCAGCAGGTAAAGCGTCTGCGCGTTTGTAATCGCGGTGACCGCTCCCGTCGGCAGGTAGCTCGCGATCACCGCGTCGACGTACGCGCTGATCTGCACCACGCCACGGCCGATGAAGACGGGCCCGAACGATCGGCCCACCTCACGAACGCCGGCCGAATGACGATCGAGTCGAAAGCGAAGATGCCGGACGAGACCAAGGACGGCGGGAAGCTGAACCAGGAATTGCAGCGCGCTGCCGACGACCGACGCCCACGCCAGCGCGATGGCGAGCGACTCCAGCGAGCGGCCAGCGAGCGTGCTCGGCCCCCGCCAGACCAGGGCGATGATCATCGCCACATTCCAGATCACCGGCGCCGAGTACGAGAGCAGAAAGCGCCGATGGCTGTTCAGGATGCCGAGGCACCACGCCGAAAGCACGAGGAGGCCCGCGCCCGGGAAGAGGATACGAACGAGTCGCACCGTGAGTGCACGCTTCTCGCCCTCGAATCCACCAGCGAGGATGTCGGTCAGGAGTGGCGCGCCAAGAACGCCAGCAAGCACGATGACCGAAACGAGCACCGCGAGCACCGCGGCCACTGCGCCGGCTACCCTCCCGGCCTCCTCGTCTTCGTGGCGTCCGACAAACCGCGCATACACCGGAATGAAGGACGCCGACAGCACACCTTCGCCAAAAACGTTCTGGAGAAAGTTCGGGATCCGGAATGCTGCATTGAACGCATCTGCCGGCGCGGTCAGTCCGAAGTAATGCGCAAACACAGTCTGCCTGACGAGCCCGGCGATCCGGCTGGCGAAGATCCCGGCGCCAACGAGGAAGGCATGGCGCCCTCCCGGGTCAGCCGCTGCTGGCGCGGGCAGCGGCGTCGCTGGGCCCGGCCCAGTCATCCGTCGACGAGAGCGCGAGCATGCACAGCGGCGGCCGCGCGCATGTCCTCGAAGAGCGCAGGTCCGTAACGCGCGAGCAGCGGAACGAAGTTGAGGATGCGTTCCTGACGCTTGCCAAAGGGAAATAGCGAGCCGCGCGCAGTCGCCAGCGCGAACATCGAGTCTGATTCGCGACGCTTGACGGCGGCGAGGATCCGTCGTTCGAGTCGCTCGGCGAGCCAGGCGGCGCGACGTGCATGCCCGTCGGCGACGCGCGGCTCAATCAGTCCATCGTTCTGCGCCAATGCTTGCAGCGACGCGCCGAGGTCGCGCGCCTGCGCCTTCGCCCGCGCGATGACGTCACGCGCGCCGTCAGGCAACGCTCGCTCGGCAATCAGTCGCTCCGGCGCGGCCACGTCGGCGAGCTGGTCAGGTTGGATTCCAATTCGCTCGAGCACCCGCGCGATGCGAGGCTCGAGAATTGTACACGACCATCGGGGCAGTGCGAGCGGTTGCTCGGCGCCAAGCGCCGCCGCGACGGCGCTGACCTGCGCGTAGTAGGCGAGCTCCCCGGGCCCCGCGATGTAGGCAACCGCAGGAAGGATAGCTCGCTCGACAATCGGGCGCAGCAGAACGTTAGGCGAGAGATTCGCCGCGTCCGGGCGGCGCGTTCCGCCAGCCGGCAATCGCGACTTGATTCCGTCGCGGCGCTCAAAGACCAGCGCCAACTCGTCGATCTCCGACACCTGCGCCGTCAGCCCCGCCGCCCGGATGGCGGCGCTCCGCTCGGCCAGCGCCCGCGCCACGTCGGCTGCCCGATCAACAGCGGCCAGCGTCACCGGCGCCGCTGCAACCCGGACCCGCGCATCGCCGGCATCGAGCACGGCAATCCCGAGCGGATTGAGCAAACCCGCGAGGAGTTCGACGAACGCACCGCCGACCGTCGCGCCCGGCGAGTAGGCGGTCCGCAGAACGTCGAGCACCGAGGCGTACGCGCCGGCGCCCGCCGCTGCCGTTAGGCGCTCGAGCAGCGCGGTCACGTCGCCGAGCGGCGCATCGTACATCGGGGTGCCAGCCGTTGCCGAGACGGTCGCCGTCAGGCGCTCCACTCCACCGGGGATCGCCACCGCCGTGGCGCTCGCTTCGGCCGCGTCGGCATCGTCGGTCGCGGCCCAGAAGAGAGCCGCAGTGGGCACGCCGGTCGAGTGCTCGAGCTCTTCAGCCAGCGCGAGCGCTGACAACGCCTTCGACCATGTGTAAATCGGCCCCCCGAAGAGCCCTGGCTGTTGGCCGGTGGTGACGAACACACCGTTGCCGCGGCGAACGCGTTCGAGGTTCTCCGCCGCGGCGCCGGTTGCGTGGATCGCTCCGCCTAACGCGCGGAGTGCGACGTCGGCCGCGCCCGCCGCGCCGATACGCACCGCGCGGCCCCACCATTCGGCAAGATTGTCCGGCGGCGGTTCAAACCATCCGGTGGGCGCGCGACGACTGATGCCGAGCCGCGCGAGCGCGGAGCCACCTAGCGACTCTGTGAGGATCACTGCGCGCGCCGCGTCGGTCACCGGGAATCCGTGGTCACTTGTGGTACGGCTCGCCGCGAACGATTGTCCCCGCGCGGTAGAGCTGCTCGACGAGGACGAGCCTCGCCAACTCGTGCGGAAGCGTCCACGTCGCGAGCGACAATCGCGACCGAGCGCGCGCACGCACTGCCTCGGACAACCCGAAGGCGCCACCGATGAGAAAGGCGACGCTCCGCGCCGCCTCCCGTGTCCGCTGCAGCCAGGCAGCGAACACGTCGGAGCGCATCGTGGCGCCCTCGAGATCGCAGGCGACCAAATCGGCGCCAGCGGGCACCTTCGCTAGCAGCCGCTCACCCTCCCGCTCGCGAACGAGGTCCGACGAAGCGCCGCGTCCCGGCTCCTCACGGACCTCGTGCACCTCGAGCGGCCAGTACCTGGCCGCCCGCGTCTCAAACTCCTCGATTGCCGCGGCGAGTCCCGGCTCCCGCGGCTTGCCAACGACGACGAGCAGGACGCGCACGCGGGTCTCGGCAACCCGCGATCAGGCGTAGATGCCGCGGAGACGATGCACCGTCGCAACGCGGCTGATCGAGAGCATGTACGCGGCAGTGCGCATGTTGACCTTGTGCTGCTTCGAGAGGCTCAGCACGTCAGCGAAGCTACGGCACATGATTTCCTCGAGCCGCGTATTGACCGTGTCTTCGCTCCAGAAATAGCCGCCGCGGTCCTGGACCCACTCGAAGTAAGAAACCGTCACGCCGCCGGCGTTGGCCAGGATGTCCGGGATGACGAAGATACCCTTTTCCTCGAGCATCGAGTCTGCGCCAGCGGTTGTTGGACCATTAGCCCCCTCGGCGATGATCTTCGCCTGGATTTTTCCGGCGTTCTTCGAGGTGATGACGTTCTCCAGTGCGGCCGGGACGAGCACGTCGACGGCAAGGGTCAGCAGTTCATCGTTGGAGATCTGTTCGCCCCCCTTGAAGCCCTCGAGCGAGCGATGCTGCTTCGCGTGCTCGACGGCTTTCGGGATGTCGATCCCAGTCTTGTTGTGATAGCCGCCGGTGCGATCGCTGATCGCGACGATCTTGCAACCCTGCTTGACGAGCAACTCGGCGGCAATCGATCCAACGTTGCCGAAGCCCTGGACCGCAACCGTTGCACCCTGCATCGGCACACCGAGATGCTTCAGTGCCTCACGCGTGACGAGCATGACCCCGCGTCCGGTCGCTTCGCGACGCCCCAGTGAGCCACCCATCTCGACTGGCTTGCCGGTCACGACTGCCGTGACGGTATGGCCGGCGTGCATGGAATATGTGTCCATCACCCACGCCATCACCCGCTCGTTCGTGTTGACGTCCGGCGCGGGCACGTCCGAGTCCGGACCGAGCGTGTGGATGATTCCAGCGGTGTACCGGCGCGTTAGGCGCTCGAGTTCGGAGACGCTCATCTTCAGCGGATCGCAGATGACGCCACCCTTCGCTCCGCCGAACGGCAGGTTCACCACCGCGCATTTCCACGTCATCCACGCCGCGAGCGCCTTCACCTCGTCGAGATTGACGTTCATGTCGAATCGAATACCACCCTTGGCCGGCCCGCGAGAGGTGTTGTGGAGGACCCGATATCCAGTGAATACCTCGATCTCGCCGTTGTCCATCATGACTGGCACCGAGACGGTGATCTCCTTCTCGGCGTGTCGGAGCACCTTGTACAGACCGGGCTCGAGGTCGAGCAATTCCGCCGCGCGATCGAAACGCGACATCATCGACTCGAACGGATTCTCCTCGTTGAGGAAGCGGTCCTTGTCCGGGCGGACAATCCTGTCGGTCGGAAGGCGAAGGTCGGATGCCATGATGTGTTCGAGTGGCCGGCTGGGCCGGCGTTCAGTTCAGTAGGTCGCGCGTACGTCGAGAAGCCCGCCGAGCAGCAGGTCGAGCGTCTCCGCTCCCTGCTCCACGTTCACAGTCTGGGAAACATACCATAACCGCGGCGCCTCGGGAGGCCAATGGGGTGCCAGCTTGACGGCGTCCTTCAGCGTGCAGACCACGAGGTCGGCGTCACCCGTCTCCAACGCGAGGCGCGTAACGTCGTTGACGCTGAAATCATGATGGTCGGGGAAGATGCTCGTCGCGACCGACGATGCACCAGCCAATTCGAGCTGTCGAACGAAGGCTGCCGGATTACCAATCGCGGCGATGGCATGCAGCCGACGACCGCGGATTGCTTCCAACGGCATCGACTCCGTTCCCCGCGCATCGCGCAACTCGCCGGGCGCAATCCAGATGATCGCCGTTGTCAGCTTGGGCAGCGTCGCCCGAATTTCGTTGACCACTGCGCGTGCGTTGTCGGGCGTCGCAGCCTTACGCGTCACGATCGTCAGCGCTGCTCGCTCGAGCGCCTGCATGGGCTCTCGCCACGGCCCGGCCGGCAGCATGCGGTGATGGCTGCTCCAGCCGTCCGCACTGAGCAGCACGACGTCAGCCCAGCGGTCCGCCCTGCGGTGCTGGAATCCGTCATCGAGAATGGCGACGTCGGCGCCGAGGACGCGTGCCTTTGCGACGCCCACGACGCGGTCCGCCGAAACCACCACGGGGACATTCGGGTTGAGCGTCGCATGAACGAGGGGTTCGTCGCCTCCATAACCACGGAGCACGATCGCCGGTCGACCGCCGCGCGCGCGGAGCTGGGCTGCGATGAACGCGGCGATCGGTGTCTTCCCGGTGCCGCCGACGCTCAGATTGCCGACGCTGAGCGCAGGCAACGCCGTACGCCGCGCCGGGAGCACACCCAGGTCGTATAGCGCTCCCCGCGCCGCGACGATTCCGCGGTACAGCCCTTCAACCGGCGCGAGTGCTGCGCGCGCCACACGAGCCAGTGGGTCGTCGGCACGCCAGACGCGGTCGATTGCCGCGGATAGTGTGCGGATCGCGCCGCGCTCAGAGGGCGACGGCGGCACGCTCGGCGTCCTCCAGCAACTGCTGAAACCGCGGAGCCTCACTCGACGCCGCGCGCGCGTCGCCGGCGCTCACGCGCGTCGCCGGGCCGTAGGAGATCACCACGCGAGTGAAGGGTCGCGGGATCATGAAGCTGTCCCAGCTCCTCAGGTGCCACGCAGCGCGGGCGACCACTGTCGCCGGAATGATCGCCGCACCAGTGCGTTGCGCAACAATCAGCGCGCCGGCGGCAAAGCTTTTCGCCGGACCGCGCGGGCCGTCCGGAGTCACCGCGATATCCCGCCCCGCCTCCACCTGCCTGACCAGCGCCAGCAGCGCCCGACCGGCGCCGCGCGTCGTTGATCCGCGCACACTGCGATGGCCGAGCGCGGCGGCAATCCGCGCGATGATCTCGCCGTCGCGATGCTCGCTAATCAGGATCGCCACGCGCTCGCCGCGATGTCGATGGAGCAGCGGAAGCATCTGTCCGTGCCAGAGCGTTATGATCACCGGCCGGCCGGCGTCCCGCTCGCCGCGCAGGCCGGCATCACCGATGACACGGACCCGCCAGGTGCTGGCGAGCAGCCGGACGAGCAGCGCGCCGAGCAGCGCGATCCAGCGCATCTTCGCACTCGGGAGGTCCTCGGGGATGAGGACCGCCGCAGACGGAGTCGGCGCCCGCGCGCCGACCGGCGTGACTCGCGGCGTCGGCGGCGGCTGTTCGCTCACGTCGCGATTCCCAGCGCCATTCGCGCCACGCGCTCCGCCGCACCCGGCGTGCCCAAGCGACCACGGACCTCCTCGAGGCCGCGCAGCACTTCTGCGCGCCTAACGCTCTGCGGCATGACCAACCGCTCGAGTTCATCGGCGACATCGCGCACGTTCAGCGCATCCTGAACGAACTCGCGCGCGACCTCGCGTCCAGCGACGACGTTGACGAGCCCGATATGCGTAATCTTGACGAGTCGGCGCGCCAGCACGTAGGTGAGCGCGTTCGTTCGGTAGGCGACAACCAGTGGGCAGCCGGCGACGGCGGCCTCGAGTGTCGTCGTCCCACTCTTGCACATCGCCGCGTCGGCGGCGCGCAGCAGCGGAAACGACGCGCCTCTGATCATCGGAAAAGGGACCCGTGCGCCTTCGAGTTCGATCATCGGGGCGACGCTGACGACGACTTGCAGACCGGGAATACGGCGCTGCATCTCTTCCCCCGTGGCGACAAAGTCGTCGAGGTGCCGGCGAATCTCCTGTTCGCGGCTCCCCGGGAACAGCGCCAGCAACGGCCGATCGACCGCGAGCCCCAGTGCCGAGCGCGCGGCCTCCCGCGACGGAAGATCGCGCGCGTGGTCGAGCAGCGGGTGGCCGACGAATTCGGCGTCGATCCCGTGGTCGCGCAGCAGCTTTTCCTCGAATGGGAGGATTGGCGCCGCCTTGGACACCACCTCCGCGATCTTCGTCAACCGTCCGGCACCCCACGCCCAGACCTGCGGGGTAACGTAATAGAGGACGGGAATGCCTAACGCTTTCGCCGCCGACGCCAGCTTGAGGTTGAAGCCTGGATAGTCGATCACGATGACGACGCCGACGCGCCCGCTCGCCAGCCGCTGGCGCAGTCGGCGGAGCAGCGTCCAATGCTTCGGAATGTGGGCGAGCACCTCCACGAAGCCCATCACGGCGAGGTTCTCGACGTCCTCCAGCAGCTCGACACCCGCCGCCGCCATCCGCTCCCCGCCAATGCCGACCAGTGGACGATCCGGCGCGAGACGACGCAGCTGCTCGGCGAGCGATCCGCCGTGGAGATCGCCGGACGACTCCCCGGCGACGATCATGATTTCGCGCACGTCAGCGCGCGGACTGCTTCGCCCTTCCCGAGAGCGCCGGAAGGCTGCGTTCGATTTCCTCGACGATCTGCAGCGCCACGGCCAGTGCCTCGCGGCCGTCCGCTCCGGTGACCGCAACCGGCGCGCGTCCCTGCACCGCTGCGATGAAGCTCTCGAACTCGAGCCGCAACGGCTCCCCGTCCGGTGCCTCGAGCGGGATGCGCTCGACGAACGCCTCGAGCGCGAGCGGGCCCGCCTTCGCGATCGCCGCGAGGTCGACATCCTGGCGCAACGTGTAGAACTCGCCGTTTCCCGCCCCGAGGTCGAGCGACAGGTAACCGCTCTGCTGGAAGATCCGGACCTTGCGCATCCGCTCGCGCGAGACGCGGCTCGCCGTGATGTTGGCCACCGCTCCGGTGACGAAGCCTAACCGTGCGTTCGCGATGTCCACTGACGGCGTGAGCACCCCGACGCCGACGGCCGACACCGACATGACCTGCTCGGCGACCAGCGTCAGAATCAGGTCGATGTCGTGAATCATCAGGTCGAGAACGACGGCGACGTCGGAGCCGCGCGGATTGAAGGGCGCCAGTCGGTCACTCTCGATGAACTTCGGCGTGTCGACGTATGGCAGCGCGGCGCGGATCGCCCGGTTGAAACGCTCGACGTGCCCGATCTGGACCGTCGCCCCCTTCGCCGCCGCGAGCGCAAGGAGTTCGTCCGCCTGGTCGATCGTCGCCGTGAACGGCTTCTCGACCAGTACATGTACGCCGCGCTCGAGCGCCTGCTTGGCAACTTCGTAGTGCGCGGGCGTCGGGACCACGATCGTCACCGCATCGACCTCCGACAACAGTGCGTCGATCGATTGAAACGGCCGTGCGTTGAGCGTCGTGGCGATTTCTGTGGCGCGCTCAGCGCGCGACTCGTAAAAGCCGATCAGCTCTGCATCAGGCAACTCACCCATGATGCGCACATGATGCTGCCCGAGCCCGCCGGCGCCGATCACCCCGACGCGCGTTCGTGCTCCACGCATCAGATTACTACCCCGCGCTGACTCTCCTCGACGAAGCGGATCAGCGCGTCCACCTCGGGCGACGGAGCCAACTCCGCCCGCGCGCGCTCGACTGCCTGCGACACGTTCAGCTCGGAGCGGAAGAACAAGCGGTACGCACGCTTCAGTTCCCGGATTACTTCCTCGGAAAATCCATTGCGCTGCAGCCCGACGCTATTCAATCCGTACAGCTTGATCGGATTCCCCACCGCCTTGATGAACGGCGGAATATCCTTCGAGACGCGCGACATTCCGCCGATGAATGAGTAGCGGCCAATCCGCGTGAACTGGTGCGCCGCGACCAGTCCGGAGATCGTCACCTTGTCTTCGATCGTCACGTGGCCGGCGAGCTGCACGCCGTTCGAGAGGATGACGCCGTCTCCGACGTGGCAGTCATGCGCGAGATGCACATACGACATGATCAGGCAGTTCTTCCCGACCGTCGTCTTGAACGACTGCGCCGTCCCGCGGTTGATGGTCACGAATTCGCGAATCGTCGTATTCTCGCCGATCTCGACCGTTGTCGGCTCACCCTTGAACTTCAGGTCCTGCGGGTCGCCGCCAAGGATGCTCCCACTGCCCACCTTCACGTTAGGCGCGAGCGTCACGTAGTGCTCGAGCGTTGTCCGCGACGCGATCAGGCAGCCGTCGCCGATTACGCATTGCTCGCCGACGATCGCGAACGGGCCGATCGTCACATCGTTCCCGATCCGTGCGTCGCCGGCGATGATCGCCGTCGGATGGATGCCGCTCATTTGTCGCGGACCATCGCCGCCATGTCGGCCTCGCAGACGATTTCACCGTCAACTCTCGCCACCCCATGCATCTTCGACACCATGCCCCGGATCTGGAGCACGTCGAGTTCGAGACGCAGCTGATCCCCCGGCTTCACCGGACGGCGAAACTTCACGTTGTCGAGCGACATGAAGTACACCACCTTCGTCTCGTACCCCTCGATCTGCCCCATCAGCAGGATCCCGCCAACCTGCGCCATCGCCTCGATGATCAGCACCCCCGGCATGATCGGGTGCCCGGGAAAGTGTCCCTGGAAGAACGGCTCGTTCATCGTGACGTTCTTCAGCCCGACGATCCGCTTCTTGTCCTCCAGCTCGAGAATCCGGTCAACCAGCAGAAATGGATAACGGTGCGGGAGCACCTTCATGATCTCGTCGATGCCTAGCACGGCTGGACACTCCGGGTGACGACGCGCGCGAGCTCGCGCACGAAGAGTACGGTTCCGCGATGGCTTGGGCGTACCGCATGCACGTGGGCGTTGAGCCGCCCGCCGATCAACGCGAGATCTCCCACACAGTCCATCGCCTTGTGACGAACGAATTCATCGGGCCACCGCAACGTCGCGTCGATTACGCCGTCGTCATCGAGGACGATCGCATTCGACGTCGACGCACCGCGAATCAACCCCTTTGCCCGCAGCCCCTCCACCTCGCGCAGGAAGCCGAACGTGCGGGCGCCCCCCAATTCGCGAGCGAACGCACTCCGCGTGACGCTGAATCTGCCGCGCTGATGACCGATCAGCTTGTGCGGAAATTCTATCTCGACGTCCAGCGTTAGGCCATCGCCCGGATCTGCCCGATACGTCGACGCGCCATCCACCAGCTCGACCCGCTCGGTGACTGTAAAGGTATCCGCCGTCCCCTGCTGCTCGGCAAATCCGGCCGTGCCGAGCGCAGCGAAGAACGGCCCCGCGCTCCCGTCGAGGATCGGCGGTTCGGGGCCGTCCATCGCGATCACCAGGTCGTCGATCTCCTGCGCGGCAACAGCCGCCAGCACGTGCTCGACCGTATGGATCGCGTCCTGGCCCATGCCGAGCTGCGTTCGGCGCTCGGCAAGCACCGCCTCGGCGACGCGCGCAGCGATCTCAACTCCGCCCCGGTCGTCGCGACGGAATCGGATTCCAGAGCCAGCTGGTGCCGGCTCGAAGACCAGCCGCACCGGAACGCCCAGATGAAGTCCGACGCCCGACAGCTCGGCGTGCCGCGCGACCGTTCGACGACTCACTCGTTCCCTCTCGCTACCAGCTTCTCCAGCGCGCGCATCATCGCCGAGAGCTTGAAGAGCGCTGCTTGCGCCCGGAGCGATTCTCGATGCGGACGAGCGGGATAGCCCGACCACGTTTCGCCGGCGGGCACGCTCCCGAACACGCCCGCCTGGCCGCCGATCCTGACGCCGTCACCGATTTCGATGTGTCCGCCGATTCCCGCCTGGCCGGCCATGATCACGCCGTCGCCGATGTGCGTCGATCCCGCGACACCGACCTGCGCCATGATCAGACAACGCTTTCCGATCCGAACGTTATGACCAATGTGCACCAGATTATCGATCTTGGTACCGGCACCGATCACCGTATCGTCGATGCTCCCCCGGTCGATTGTCGTGTTCGCACCGATCTCTACGTCGCTCTCGAGAATGCACCGTCCAACATGCGGTATCTTCTCGTGCGCGCCCTGGCGATAGACGTAGCCATAGCCGTCGGAGCCGATCCGCGCGCCACTGTGCACATGCACACGGTCGCCTAACCGCGCGCCGGGGTACAGCACCACTGCCGGGCGCAGGTGGCAGTCGCGTCCGATGACCACGTCGCGGCCGACCACGGTATGCGCTTCCAGCCAGCTTCCGGCACCAATCGAGGCGTCCTCGTCGATGACGACATACGCACCGATCGTGACCCCGGCGTCCACCGTTACGCCTCTACCCAGCCGCGCGGTCGGATGTACGCCCGCCTCGCGCGGCGGCGCTGCGTAAAGCCGCGGCAACACCGTCAGGAGCGCCTCATGCGGCTTGTCGACGATGATGCGTGCCCTCACCCTTCCCGTTGTTTCGGCGAGCGCAGGCGCGATCAGGACGACCGCCGCGCGGCTCATCTCGAACAACCCCGTATAGCGCGGTGCGGCGAAAAAACTCAAATCGTGTTCGCCCGCCCGCTCGAGCGGTGCAATTGCCGTCACTACGACATCGGGATCCCCGACCAGTCGCCCGGAAACGGCGTCCGCAATGGCAGCGGCGGTGAGGGGTAGTTTCCCTTCACCGCCGCTGCTTGATGCAGATGCGCCCGCCGAGGTCACCGCTCCGGCGGCTTCGGCTTGGTGATACCCGCCGGCGTCGTCATTGGCGCGCCCTTCGCCGGAATCGGTACCGAGCTCGCGACTGGCGGCCGGGCCGCGACGATGCGCAACCGGCTGAGGACCTTGTCCGTGATATTCAGCGTCGTGTCCGCGGCAACGACGACACCGCCCTGTGCGCCGACGTCGAAGATGAATGCGTAGCCTTCCGCCGCACGCACTTCGCTGATCGAGGTGTTGATCATTTCCATGATCGGTCCCATCAGCTCACCCTGACGCTGCTGCGCCTGCTGCTGCAGCCCCTGCACGCGCTCCTGATATGCCGCCTCACGGTCGCGAATCGTTTTCTGACGCGCTTCCTTCGCTGCGGGGCTGAGCGTCAACTCTGACTTGGTGTACCCGGCCATCATTGTGTTCAGCGAGTCGCCCATTTTCTGGACCTGCGCCTGGTAGGTCTGCATCTCCTTCTGGAATTGCGCTTCCGCCTCGTTCCGCCCTGGCGCTTGCGCGAGAATCGCCCGCGAATCGATGTAGGCGAACTTCAGCGTTGCCTGTGCGCGCGCGGCACCTGGTCCGGCGACAACCACGAGCGCGACGAGTCCCGCGCGAACAAACGTATTCATGTCTACTCCTATTCCTGTAATTGTTAGAAGATCTGGCCGAGCTTGAAGTGGAGCTGCCACGCTGGTGCGATCTGGCCCTGCGCATTCACCCGATCGAGTCCGTAACCGATATCGATTCCGAGCGGCGCGATCGGCGTGATCACGGACGCCCCGAATCCAACGCCACGCTTGAGCCGCATGTTGATGTCGCGCGGCCGCTCCCAGACGTTGCCCGCGTCGAAGAACAGATCGACGTAGACCTGCTGGTTGAGCCGCATCCCGAGTTCGGTGCTCGTCGTCAGGAACGCACTACCGAAGTCATTCACGGAGTTTGCCCCGCTGCTGTTGCTCCCGTTAGGAAGGACGCCGCGCGGGGTCACCGCGAACTCCGGGTAGCCACGGAGCTGCTCGCCGAACTGGACGCCGCCGAGGATGAACTTCTGGTACTGGAAGAACGCCCCCGGGTCGCCGAACACAGTGCCGGCACGAAGCTTCGTCCCGAGCACGAACTTGATCGGCGACGAGCCCGGCTTGCTCCCACCGAGCTGGCCGACCGGTGCATACCCGAACACTTCCGTCGTGTAGCGCTGGAACGCGGCGTCTCCGCCTAACGGTCCGCCGCTGAACTGCGCCGTCAGCGACTGCATTGCGCCCGCGGTCGGGAACGGCATGTCGATCCGCGTGTCGTGCTGCGCCGTCAGCCCGAGCGTCGAGCGCAGCGAGTTCCGGAGGTAGATGTTGTTCCGCAGCGACGGATCTTCGACTACGTCCTCGTTTTTCTGCGACTCGAGTCCGTACGACGCGAACAGTCGGGCGAACGGCGACCGCGGCAACGGGAACCCGAGCTGCAAGCTGCCGCCGATCCGCCGCGGGCGCCCGAAGCCGGCGATCGAGTAGCGCGGGCGGCTGTCGTACGCCGAAACTGTTCCGCTGATCCGCGAGCCCTGAATCGCCGGGTCGGTATAGGACAGCTGGAAGTCCTGCACGTACTTGCCGAACTGCCACTGGAGCGAACCCTTCTTGCAGAGCCCGAACAGGTTGGGCTGTTCGAGACCGACAAACCCACCAACCGAGTTGCCGCCGACCGACGCCCCGAAATTGACGTTGCCAGTCTTCTTCTCCTTCACGCGGAACACGACGTCGATATCACCCTGGTCGTTCGCGGTCTTCGTATCCGGCGTCGGCAGCGGCGTCTCGAAGAAACCGAGATTCGCAATGTTCTGGTAACTCCGCAGCAGGCGGTCCTGGTTGAACACGTCGCCGGGAAGGATCACGAGCTGATCGCGAATGCATGCATCGGAAGTGAAATCATTTCCTGCAATCTCGATGCGGTTGACGATCGCGGGCCGCGCCTCCTCGATTTCCCAGCGCAGGTCGACCGTCGGTGTCGAATCACCAACTGCCGCTCGCCGCTCGACCACCGGGCGGATCTGCGCGTAGATGTACCCCTCGTTGCTGTACGCTGTGCGCAGCTTCTGCGTCGCATCGTCCCACTTTGCCCGGTCGAACACGTCCTTCGGTGCCCGTCGCGTGCGCGTTACGATGTCGCGCGCTCGTTGCGTCAGTGACGGCCCTTCACCCGTGAACGGGTAGAACTGCTTGATCTCTTCGCTGGAAAATCGCTTGTTGCCCGATGGGTCGAACGAGCCGACATGGTACTGCGGCCCCTCCTCGACCGTTAGGTCGAGCAACGCCTTCCCGTGTGCGCGGTCGATGACCACCGTATCGCGCAGGACCTGGAAGTCGATAAACCCCTGCTTCGCGTAGAGCGCCGGGATTCGCTCACCGAGGTCGCCGACATATTTGTCCTCGGCGAATTCGCCACGACGGAACCAGAGGAATCCCTCCGGGCGGGTTTTCATCGCCCGCGCGATTTCCTTGTCGCTCATCTTGTGGTTGCCTTCGATCCGCACCCCCGACACGGCGAGCCGGCTCCCTTCGGCAACGCGCACCACCAGCTTGACCTTGTCGTCGTGCCGGGTCGTGTCGACTGTGACACGCGCGAGGTAGTACCCCGCCTTCTCGTAGAGCGAATCGACGCGGGCCACCAGCTTGGCGACCGTGCTCGGATCGACCGCGCG
>JBKJQR010000182.1:0-2662 GCA_046593895.1 Gemmatimonadaceae bacterium
CCGCGCCGCCTAACGCTGCGGCAGCGGCCGAGCCAGCGGGAATCGTCGAATTGTTCGCGCCGACCGCCACTGAACTGCTGGCGGACGCCTGACTGCTCGACGGAGCCACTGCCGCCGGCGCTGCCGGCTGCTGGATCGCTGGCGCCGTCGGCTGGACGACGGCAGGAGACGGGACTTCGGCGGCGCGCTGCTCGAGCGATCCGCGGAGCTCCTGCAGGCGCCGCTGGCTCTGGCCCGTCAGCTCCTGGATCTGGATGAGCTGCTGGCCAAGCGCGTACATCTCGCCGCGCGAATCACCCTGAAACTTCACGACCTGCGCGTGCATCGCGCGCATCGAATCCTGCGTCCGCCCGATCGCCGCGATGATCGCGTCGATCTGTGCATGACGAACCGAATCAGCGTGCATCGACTCGATGTGCATCACACGGAGGTCGTTCTGCAGCAAGCGAACGTCGCTCCGCGTGGCGCAGGCGCCGGCGGCGACGAGCAATACGCACGCCGCCGCGCGGAACGCTGCGAGCGGCCGCGCCCTGAGGCGCAGCCAGCTCGGTGCTGCGATTCGAATTTCTCTGCTCACTGCCCCTGCGGGGTCTTGATCATGTCGCCACCCGCGATGATCTCGAATTCGCTGCGGCGGTTCTGCCCCATCGACCCTTCGTCGGTGCCGGTTGCGGCCGGGTGCTCTTCGCCGAAGCTGACCGTCTCGATGCGCGTCGCGGCGATCCCGTGCTGCGTCAGATACCGCTTCGCCGCCGCCGCTCGGCGCTGGCCGAGGGCCATGTTGTATTCATCCGACCCCTTGCTGTCGGTATGACCGGAGACGCGGAGCCGCATGTCGGCGTTTGCGTTCAGCAACGGGATCTTCGCATCGAGCTTGGCAATGTCGTCGGTCGTGAGGTCGGCGCGGTCGAACTCGAAGTACACCGGATTGGTGATCGTGGTCCGTGCATCAGCCATCATCTGGTCCATGCGCTGGCGATCGCGGGCAATGCTGTCGGCGCGCGACTGCTCGCGGGCGAGGGAGTCGCGGCGCATCTGGTCGGCGCGCGCCATCGCATCGCGGCGGGCGTTTTCGGCGTTGAGACTATCCTGGTTGACGACCGGCGCGGGTGCCATAACCGGCTTCTTCTTGCAGGCGCCGACGGCGAACGTCGCGGTCGCTGCAACTGCGATCAGCACGATGCGGGACGAAACTCTCATGTAGTTCTCCAGTGGAGTTGAACGGCGTGACAGGAAACGCTTACCGAGTGACGAGTCGCGGCGACCACGCGGCAAGCCGCGCCCCCCCGCTTCGCGTCAGCTGCCTGACGCGCCCAGACTCGGTGTCCAGCACCCAAAGCTGCTTTATCCCCGTCCGCGACGACGTGAACACGATGTGGCGTCCATCGGGCGCCCACGACGGATCTTCATTCGTCGATTCACTCGTGTGCTGCTTCACGCCTCGATCACGGAGCGAGATGGTCATGATCTGGAACTGCCCGGCGATCTGCGACTGGAAGGCGACGTTGCGACCGTCGGGCGACCAATCGGGATTCGACCGGTAATACTGATCACCGAAGGCGAAGGGCGTCAACAATTCGGCGCCCGTACCGTCGGCGTCCATAATATATACCTCGGGATGGCCAGAGCGACCCGACGTGAACGCGACTCGACGGCCATCGGGGCTGTAGGACGGCGAAACGTTGTCAGTCCCCCGCCCGACCGTCACACGGTGCACCCCCCCGCCAGCTGCCGGGACCGTCCAGAGATCGGTGCCGTCATCGGCTCCGCTTGTAAAAATGATCGATTGGCCGTCGGGCGAAAACGCGGGCGTGATGTTCAACCCACCGCGCGCGACGAGGGTGCGGTTCGAGCCGGTCGCGAGGTCGATCACGCCGATCCGCGACCCCGTGTTTGCCAGCTCCGAGTAGGCGATCTGTTCACCGTTAGGATTCCACGCCGGGGAGAGTGCCGGTGTGATCTGGCTGGCAATGCTTTCTACCGCACCGTCGCTATCGACCACATAAATGTGGCTGGCGCGGACGAATGCAACGCGCGTCGCCGAGATCCCCCGCACCCCGATAATCCATTCCTCGACAGCATCGCTGACTGCATGCAGCGCGGCACGCCACTCCCGCGATGACGGAGCCCCGCTCAATCGGAACTCGCGGCTCTCGGCTACCTTTTTCGCGGCGACGTCGTGGAGGATGATCCGCACCCCGGTCGGACTGATCACCGGGACGACGAGCGCCGCGGCGGCGAGCCGCGTGAAGACGTCGTAGCTCGGGCGTCCGTTGCCGAGGAGGGGCGCGAGCGCGATGCCGGCGCTATCGATCCCGATGAGCGTGACGCGGTCGCCGAAGTCGAGATCGCGTTGGAGAATGGCGCGTACCGAATCCCCACCGGCGCCGCTCACCGGAGCGACGTAGACGCCGGGCTTTGAGCCGAGCGCATAACTCAATCCGATGCGGACACCGCGCTGCCCGGTCGTATCCTGAGCGGAGACGACGAGCGCGAATGCCGCGAGTGTCGTGAATATTGAGACGGAGGACAGTGCCGTCCGGAACATCGTGGAGAACAAACGCATCAATGGAGGAGCGACGGGTCAAAGCTGAAGATGACGGGGAGGACGTCATCGGAAAATCCGGCGGGCAAGACGCCGAACGCTTTCGCGCCGGCCGCC
>JBKJQR010000077.1:0-8951 GCA_046593895.1 Gemmatimonadaceae bacterium
CCCGGGGAGCGGCGCCGGCTGGTCGGCTCGGCCGTTAGGCAGTGGGCTGAACGGATTGCCGCGCGGCAACGGCGACGGTGGCGGGAGGGCGGGGCGTCCGCGGGGGAGGGTTCGCCGCGCGGCGCGGGCATCGTTCCGGGCGAGCCGCCGGGCCATGCGCTTCTCGCCGTCGAAGATCGACTGCGTCGACTCGACCCAGTCGCCGAGCAGGTCGACGAATTCGCGATCGTTAGGCTGATGCAGCACGTCGCGCCAGCTGTGGCCGCGTCCCATGAGCGAGGTGAAGTTCCAGGCGAGCCCCATCCCCCAGAAGCCGGAGATCGTCAACCAGGGAAATCGACTGATGAACAACGACATCACGAAGAAGCCGGCCGACGTGTACGCCCACTTCCGGACCTTGCCACGGAAGCGCACGATCTCTGGAGCGTACCAGCGGGCGAGGGTCTCCTGACTTGGCTCGTTGACCGGACCGCTGAGTGGAACCGGGAGCGGTGGTGGTGGCGGGAGCTGTGACGCGGAGCCCAGCGCGCTACCGGGCACCGAGGCGGTGCGAGGCGGTGCGGCGACCGGCGCTCCATCGAGTGCGGCAACCAGCGCGCCCGCGCTGGACAGGCGATTCGCCGGGTCCTTCTCGAGCAGGACCATCACGATCCGCTCGAGTTCCTCGGGAACATCGCTCCGCTTCGAGCGCAGCGGCTGCGGACGCTCGGTGAGATGCTTGACCAGCATCGCCGGTGTGCTCGACGCATGGAACGGGGGCGCGCCGCTCAACATCTGGTAGGCGACGACGCCCAGTGCATAGAGGTCGCTGCGCCCGTCGATCTCGCGCTCGCCCGCGGCCTGCTCGGGTGACATGTAGGTTGGCGTGCCGATCGCCATTCCGGTCGCGGTGAGCCGCGATGAATCGGTGTTTTCACTCACGGCGCGCGCGATGCCGAAGTCGGTCACCATCGCGCGGCCGGTGTCGCGATCGAGCAGGATGTTGTCCGGCTTGATGTCGCGATGCACGACCCCTCGCCCATGGGCGTAGGCGAGTGCTTCGGCGACCTCGCGCACGATGCGCCGCGTCTCGACAACGCCGAGTCGCCCGCGTTCGTGCAGCTCCTTGGCGATGTTGTTTCCGGCGACATAGGCCATGACGAAGAACACGAGGTTCTCCATCTCATCGACGCTGTAGATGGGGACGATGTTGGCATGGCTCAGCTGCGCCGCGGTCTCGGCTTCACGGAGGAAGCGCGAGCGGATGTCGGAGCGGAAAGCCAGTTCGGGCGGAAGGATCTTGATCGCGACGGTGCGCTTGAGCCGGCGATCGCGGGCGCAATAGACGATTCCCATTCCACCCCGCCCCAGCTCCTGCTCGATGTCGTAGTGCGTGCCAAGCACTCGCGACACATGCGCGCGGAGTTCGGCGTCCTGAGTGGACGCGGCGGGTTCGCTCACTTAATGGGTTCCACGGAGGGGGGATGCGTGTCCCACATAGTAGCACCGCCCCGCCTGCCTGAAAAGGCGAACGTGAGGCAGGAGGCGGCGAAGCTGGCGCGGCACTGCGTTCCGCCGAAGCGGCAGCTTCCGCGGGCGAGCGAGCGCCAGGTCGGCCGGATATCCGTGCGGTCCCTGCCCGGCTGACGCGGCTCGGATTTGCGTCGCGCGCAAGGAACGGCGCTCATCGATGAAGTCCTCATATAGCAGAAGCAGGGATCTCAGGCGACCGAACACGGCATGGTCTGCGATGTGCGGGCATGCTCCGGTGTTCGAGGTCGCGCGACAGCACTACAACTGGTACCAAACATGGCTGAGCGACAGACACTTCCCGTTCTTCCACTCCGGGGAACGGTTATCTTCCCGGGTCTTACCGCGCCGATCGCGGCGGGACGGCCGGGAACCCTGCGCGCGATCGAGAGCGCGTTGAAGAGCGATCGTCTGGTGTTCGCGGTCGCCCAGCGCGACAACACCGACGAGCCGTCCGCCGACATCCTCTATTCGATGGGCGTGATCGCGCGCATCGGACAGGTGCAGCGCGGGCTGGGCGGTGTCCAGCTGCTGCTCCAGGGCGAGCAGCGGGCGACCGCACTCCAGTACGGACAGGGCGACGGCTTCATGAATGCCGTTGTCGTACCGGCGGAGGAACTCGGACCGCTCGACGAAAACGATGCGGCGTTCACCGCGCTGCACAAGGAAACGCGCGAGCGCGCCGCCGAACTCGGCGAGCGGCGCGGGCTGCCCGAGGAAGTCGTGCACCAGGTGCTCGACTCGGTGACCGAAGCGGGGAAGTTTACCGACCTCGTAGCCGGCTACATCGACCTCGCCGTGCCCGAGCGCCAGGGACTGCTCGAGACGCTGAGCGTCGAGGAGCGGATGCGCCGCGTCCTGGTGCACGTTCAGCGACAGATCGGCATGCTCGAAGCGCAGGAAGAGATCAAGTCGCAGGTCCAGGAAGAGCTGGGCGAGCGGCAGCGCGAGATGTACCTGCGCGAGCAGCTGAAGGCGATCCAGAAGGAGCTCGGCGACGACGACCAGTCGCGCGAAGTGACCGAGTTGCGCGACAAGCTGACGAAGCTGCCGCTGACCAAGGATGCGCGCGTCGAAGTCGAGCGCGAGCTGGGACGGCTGGAGCGGTCGGGGCGAGAGAGCATGGAAGCGCAGGTGATCCGCACGTACCTCGAGTGGATCGCCGAGCTCCCGTGGAGCACGCGTTCGGACGACAACCTCGACCTGAATCGCGCGCAGGTGGTGCTCGACGACGACCACTACGGGCTGCCGGACGTGAAGGATCGCGTGCTCGAGTTCCTCGCGGTGCGTCAACTCCGGGCGAAGGAGCTGGCCGCTGAAGTGGAGAAGACGGGCGAGTTGCCAGTGTCGAAGATCGCGCCGCCGAAGGACGACGCGACGCCGGCGCTGGCACCCGACGCATCCGAAGAGCGGACGATCACCGATTCGCAGGAAGTGAAGGCCCGCGCGATGGCGAAGGGTCCGATCCTGCTGTTCGTTGGGCCGCCGGGCGTTGGCAAGACATCGATCGCAAAATCGATCGCACGATCGCTCGGACGCGAGTACGTCCGCGTCGCGTTAGGCGGCGTGCGCGATGAGGCCGACATTCGCGGCCACCGGCGCACCTACGTCGGGGCGATGCCGGGTCGGATCATCCAGGGGATGAAGCAGGCGGGGACGAAGAATCCCGTCTTCCTGCTCGATGAAGTCGACAAGCTCGGGTCGTCGCACCAGGGCGATCCGTCAAGCGCGTTGCTCGAGGTGCTCGATCCGGCGCAGAACGACACGTTCACCGATCACTACCTCAACCTGAGCTTCGACCTGAGCGAGGTGTTGTTCATCGCGACGGCGAACTTCATCCAGAACATTCCCGGTCCGCTGCTCGACCGCATGGAAGTCGTGGAATTCGCCGGCTACACCGAGCGGGAGAAGGCGCAGATCGCGAAGAAGTACCTGATCCCGCGCCAGATGGAGGAGGCGGGCCTGGGCAGCCGCGGCATCACGCTGACCGACGAAGCGGTGATGGAGATCGTCTCGCGCTACACGCGGGAGAGCGGCGTGCGCCAGCTCGAACGCCAAGTGGGCGCGGTCGCTCGCAAGGTCGCGCGAAAGATCGCGAGTGGTGATACCAGCGCGATCACCGACGAGACACTGACGGCGGAGGAAGTGGGCATCCTGCTCGGACGGCCACGGGTGCACCCGGAGCACATGGCCGAGGAGAACGAAGTCGGCGTCGCGACGGGGATGTACTACACCCCGGCGGGTGGTGACATCATGTTCGTCGAAGCAGCGATTCGTCGTCTGCACGGCTCGACGCCGGCTGCCGACTCGGCGACGCAGGTGACGGGGTGGGGGAATGTCTCGCTGATCCTCACCGGGCAGCTGGGCGACGTGATGAAGGAAAGTGCGCGCGCCGCGCTGACGTATGCGGCGACCCATGCGAGCTCGCTGAACATTCCCGAGGACCGCCTGGGATCGATTGAGGTGCACATCCACGTGCCGGCGGGCGCGATCCCGAAGGACGGGCCGAGCGCCGGGGTGACGATGTCCACTGCGCTGGTGAGTGCGATGTCGGGGCGCCCGGTGCGAAAGGACGTCGCGATGACCGGCGAGAGCACGCTGCGCGGCCGGATCCTGCCGATCGGTGGAGTGAAGGAGAAAGTGTTAGGCGCGCACCGCGCCGGGATCACGACGATCATCCTTCCGAAGGAAAACGAGGCTCACGTCGAGGACATCCCGGAAGAGGTGCGGAGCAAGCTGACGTTCCACTTCGTGCGCACGCTGGACGAGCTGTTCGAGATCGCGCTGCTGCCGGCGGCGAAGAAGTCGGCGAAACTGCCGGAGCGGGAGCTCGAGCTGGCGGGGATTTAACTGCAGCCGCTAAACGACAGCCATTAGCTATTAGCCGTTAGCGGTGAGGAACGGCGGTTCACGCAGTCTCTCAACGCTAACGGCTAGAGGCTTATTGCTTTTGTTTACGGTTCAGAACGTCGCGCCGATCGGGCCCAAGTCGAACAGGCGCCACGGGTCGAACTGGAGGCCGGCGGGTTCGGTGCCTTCGAGGAAGTACTCGGTGTAGCGGCGGTCGGGGGGGGTGGTCGCGTCGGCGACGAGTCCCGTCACGCGATCGAGTTCGCCTGACACCAGTCCGGCCGGTGGCTCCCAGCTTCCGGCGGTGCGGCCCGCGTACCAGCGCTGCATCATCGCGCCGAAGATCGGTGCGGCGAGCGAGCCGCCGGCGGCACCGGGGGCGATGGTTTTCGGTTGATCAAAGCCGAGCCAGACGCCGGCGACGATTTCCGGTGTCATGCCGACGAACCAGACGTCGGCATTGTCGTTGGTGGTGCCGGTCTTGCCGGCGACCGGGACGGTCGCCGGCAGGTAGCGCCTAACGGCGGTCGCCGTGCCCCGCTCGACGACATCGCGCATCATGTCGCGGACGATGAAGGCGACGCGGGGGTCGAGGGCAAGGGACGACGACGCGGGCTTCGGCGCCCAGACCGTCTTTCCCGCGCGATCCTCGACGCGGTTGACGAACGACGGCTCGACGGCCGATCCGAGATTGGCGATCGCGACATAGGCGGCGACCAGCTCGATCGGGCGGAGGGCGGACGCGCCGATCGCGCTCGACGGGACCGGCGCGATCGGCGACGAGATCCCCATTGCGTGGGCGAGGGCGGCGACCGAGTCCATCCCGAACTTCATCCCAAGCTGGACGGCAACCGGGTTGCGCGACCGGGTGAGCGCCTCGCGGAGGGTGATCGCGCCGAGGAACTGGCCGTCGCTGTTTCCCGGCTCGTATGTCTCGCCGTTAGGGAGCGCGATCTTCAACGCCGTGTCCTGGACGATGGTGTTCGGCGTTGTGCTGTCGGCGATCGCGAGCGCGTAGACGATCGGCTTGAACGAGGAGCCCGGCTGCCTGACGGCCATCACCGCGCGGTCGAACGGAGATTCCTGATAGTTCCGACCACCGACGAGTGCCCGGACCTCACCGTCGATCGGGTCGATCGCCACAACGGCGCCCTGGAGGTAATCACTGCTGCCCTTCGGCCGGCTGGTGTAGGTCGGGTGCCGATAGCCCGGCCGGAGCTCGACCGCGGAGGTGCCCTCGACGAGGGCGATGGTCGCGGCGCGCTGGAGCGCGGGATCGAGAGTGGTGTGAATCCGGTAGCCACCGTTGGCGACGGGGACGCCGGCCCGCTCGGACTGCTGCCTGACGACGTCGACGAAATAGGGAGCGGGCGCCGAGAGACCAGCGTTAGGCGCGGTGACCACCGGCTGGCGTGATGCGGCATCGGCCTGCGCGTGCGTGATGTAGCCCTGGTTGGCCATCAGGGCGAGGACGATGGCACGACGCTCCTGGTTCTTGTCGGGGTGCGCGATCGGGTCATAGCCGACCGGCGTCTTCGGCAGGGCGGCGAGCGACGCCGCTTCGGCGAGTGTGAGCTTCGACGCCGGCTTGCCGAAATAGTGACGCGCCGCGGCGTCCACTCCGTACCAGCCGTGACCAAAATTGATCTGGTTGAGATAGGCCTCGAGGATCTGCTCCTTGGTGTAATGCCGCTCCATCTCGCGCGCGGCTTCCTGCTCGCGGAGCTTGCGTCCAACCGACTTGTCGCGACGGTCGATGAGATCGGGATGCATGTTCCCGACGAGCTGCTGGGTGATGGTGCTCGCCCCGCGCGCGTCGCCGAGTGCTGCATCCTTGAGTGCGCCGAGGACGCCGACGACGTCGACACCGTTGTGCTGGTAGAAGCGATGATCTTCGGTCGCGACGAACGCCTGGCCGATGTACTTGGGGAGGGTACGAATCGAGACGCTGGTGCGCCATTCGCGGCCGATTTCCCCGATGAGCGATCCGTCGCGTGCGTAGACGAGCGAGGACTGCGATGGCTGGATGAGGGTCCACGCTTCGCCGGTCGCGGGCGGAGGCGCCTGCTGTGCGTTCGTGCGCAAGGCCACGACTGCAAGCAGCGTGGCGAGAATCAGGGCAGCCGGCGAATGCTGGCGCAAATTGCGTTTTGTTGAACGATGCACGGGTCCAGCGAGGCAGGGGAGCGCCGATAGGCGACCGACATGACGGATCGAAGCGGCTGTCGCTCCGAAAGGTATCGCGGCGAATGACGACCGGGCGACGATGCTGGTAAGGCAGGACGTTGGCAGTGACGACGACGGTTGCCCGGGAGTTGGCGACACCGCAACTTTCATCGTATGCCCCGCCCCATTCACATCGCCGTCGGCCAGGTCGCGCCACGAAAGGGTGACTACGAACACAACCTCGAACGGCTCGGGGCGCTGTTCGCGCGGGCGGCGGCAGAGTCGCCGCAGCCACAGCTGATTCACCTGCCGGAATCGGCGCTGACGGGCTACTTCCTCGAAGGCGGGGTCCGCGAGCACGCCGTCACCGCCGGGACGCTGGCGCGTGACCTGGCGCGCGTCCACGCGGCGCAGGCGAGCGGCGCGGTGTTCGACGTCGCAATCGGCTTCTATGAATTGTGGGAGCACAAGCTCTACAACAGCGCGATGTACGTCACGCTGGGGCGCGGCGAGCCGATGATCCATCACGTGCACCGGAAGGTATTCCTCCCGACCTACGGATTGTTCGACGAAGAGCGGTTCGTCGAGCGAGGCAACTCGGTGCGCGCATTCGACACGCCACTCGGCCGCGTTGCGATGCTGGTGTGCGAGGACGCGTGGCATTCGCTGAGCGGGACGCTGGCCGCGCTCGACGGAGCGGAGATCGTTTTGGTACTGGCGGCGGCACCGGCGCGCGGTCCCTACAGCGGCGGGGAGGTGCCGGGACCGGCGAGCCTGGCGCGTTGGGAGCGACTGGTGCGCGAGATGGCGGACGAGCATGGGATCTTCGTGTCGCTGTCGCACCTGGCCGGCAGCGAGGGGGGAAAGCTGTTTCCTGGCGGCTCGGTGGTGATCGGGCCGAAGGGCGACGTCAGGGTGCGCGCGCCGCTGTGGGACGAGGCGATCGCGACGGCGACGATCGACCTGAATGACTTGTCGCGAGCGCGGGCGGACATGCCATTGATCGCCGATCTCGAGACGATGATGCCGCACATCGTGGCAAACCTCGGGCGGGTGATCGGGCGCGAGGAGTCGTGGGTGTCGTACGACGAGGCGGTGGACGAGGAAGTGGGCGCGGCGGGTGGTTCGGCGCGGGGGGCCCCCCCCAAAACCAACGATCGCGCCGCGACGCCAGCTGCCCGTCATCAATCCACCGCCGACGCAGTCGATCGTGCAGTAGCGCAGCCGATTGCCGTCGTGCGCGCCGCGGAAACGGGCGGTCCGCCGCAACTCGAGATCGATCCTGCGCTCGTCACCGAATGGCTCGTCCGCTTCATCCGCGCCGAGACGGCGGCACGGGGATTCAAGAAGGCGATTGTCGGCGTGTCCGGCGGCGTCGACTCGGCGGTCACCGCATTCCTCGCGGCTCGCGCGCTCGGGCCGGCGAATGTCATCGGCGTGCGGATGCCGTACCGGACCTCGAGTCCGGCCAGCCTCGAGCACGGACAGCTCGTGATCGACGCGTCAGGCATCGAGGCGCGGACGCTCGACATCAGCGCTGCTGTCGATGGCTACCTTGCGGCCGAGCCGGACGCTGACGGGACCCGCCGTGGCAACGTGATGGCCCGCGTCCGGATGATTGCCCTCTTCGACCTCTCGGCGAAACGCGGCGCCATACCGTTAGGCACGGGGAACAAGACCGAGCGGCTGTTCGGCTATTTCACCTGGCACGCGGATGATTCGCCGCCGGTCAACCCGTTAGGCGACCTGTTCAAGACGCAGGTGTGGGCACTGGCGCGGCATCTCGGCGTGCCGGGGCCGATCGTCGACAAAGCGCCGTCGGCCGACCTCGTTGCCGGCCAGACCGACGAGGGGGATTTCGGGATCAGCTATGAAAAAGCCGACCGCATCCTCAACCACATCCTGTCCGGTTACTCGGCGGCCGAGGTGGTCGCCCGCGGCTTCGACGCGGCCGATGTCGAGGTCGTGCGTCGCCGGGTGGATGGAACGCACTGGAAACGAAAACTCCCGACGGTCGCGATGCTCAGTCACAGCGCCATTGGCGAGAGCTACCTGCGACCGGTCGATTACTGAGACTGTGATAGCCAAGCGGTGGTGCGCGCTTCGGCGCGGACATCCGGGCGAACAGCGGTGCGTGCAACGATTTGTACAACTCCGCACGAATCGGGTGGGCGCGCTGTCTGGTCGGTGGTAGTATCAGGCCGGGCAGATGATACGCCCGGCCTTCGATCCCTCATTGCTGGTGGAGCCGGCATGACGCATCGGCGGCGACCACCCGCGACCGGACATCCGCACATGCGCACCGACTACGACCGGATCGAGCAGGCCATTCAGTTCCTCGACGAGCGCTCGCGTGAGCAGCCGTCGCTCGCCGACGTGCGACGCGACGTCGGGCTCAGCGAGTCGCTGGAAGTGCGACTGTTCAC
>JBKJQR010000003.1:0-52952 GCA_046593895.1 Gemmatimonadaceae bacterium
GGCAGGTGTGGCTTCGGGATGCGGATCACGTCCACCGGCTCGGTGAATGCCTGCGTGGTGAAGCAGCGCGCGCCCGGTGACGTCGAGGTTACCTCGACGTAGAGAAAATCGCGCGACGCGGCGAGGCGGGTGACTTCGATGCTGAATCCGCCGGTGCCGTGGCTACCCTGCGCGGCGATGATGACCGAGTAGTGCGTGAAGTCCACTGCCGGTCGCGGCGGCGAGGGCGACAGGCTGATGTCGAGGGTCGTCCATGCCTGGGCCCACGCTGCGTCATCGTCAATCAGCAGTCGCACCGGCTTCGAATAGCCGCTGTAGCTCCGTTTAAGGATACGCGCCGCGCCGGCGTCGCTCCACGACATGTCCACCGCGCCAGCGGGGATCTCGAGCAAGGGAACCGTCGCCTTCTCTGCGACGCATCCGACGAGGGCGCCAAGCAGCGCGACTGACAGGAACTGACGTGCATCCGGCTTCATGTTGGCCTCCTGAAACTGACTTTCAAATATCTCGGACCGCGGCGGACCCTGCAACACGAGCGCCGTCCGCTGGCCGCGTACCGCTTACACCTTTCAGCTTATCACCGATACCGGCACAACGCTTGCCCCCTGTAGCGTTACACTGGCCACGGAGCACGCAATGCCGAATAACGACAAGCAGAACGACGGGGCAGCACCAAAGCAGGGCACGACGAAGAACGAAGGCGGACACGGCACGAATACGCAGGAGACACAGCACTCGAAGCGCGGCGCTGAGCCCGCGTCGACAGCTGCAGCGACGAGCGCGAAGCCGAAGCACGACCACGAGACCACGCACACCGGCGGCGCGCGCCTGGAAGAAGGACGTCAGCAGCACGATGACGCCGAGAAGAACAGCGAGGCGAATCGGGTCGACGAGAAAGCGCGCACTGATAGCCTGACCGCGAGTCCCGACCGCGTCGGCCACGGCGGGAGCGACAAGAAGAAGCACGGCTGACCTGGCGACGGCGGGGCGCGACATCCGCCGCTTCGTGCGGACGGTGTCGCGCAACGCCGGACGTTATCTTGAGCGATGCCCGCGACCGCCAGGAAGAAAAAAAGCAACGCAGCGACGCACCGTAAGGCAGTCGCCCACCTGCGAAGCGTCGATCCGAAGTTTGCCGCGGTGATCGACAGCGTCGGCGCCTGTCGCTACGCGGCACGCGACGAAGGCACGCACTTCGGCGCGCTCGTGCGCTCGATCGTCTACCAGCAGCTGTCGGGGAAGGCGGCGGGCACCATTCACGGGCGGCTCTGCGCACTGTACGGCAATCGCGACCCGACACCGTCCGAGATTCTGGCGACGCCCGCGGAGACACTGCGCAGCGTCGGCCTGTCACGGCAGAAGATGAGCTACCTGCTCGATCTCGCGGCGCGCGTCGAGCGCGGTGAGCTGCCGCTCGACGGCGTGCACGAGATGGACGACGATGCACTGACCGCGGCGCTGGTGCAGGTGAAGGGGATCGGCCGCTGGACCGCGCAGATGTTCATGATGTTCCGGCTCGGCCGCGCCGACGTCCTCCCCGATCTCGATCTCGGAATCCAGAAGGGATTGCAGCGCGCCTACGGGCTGCGAAGGATGCCAAAGCCGAAGGACGTGCTGCGGCATGGCGCGAAGTGGGCGCCGTACCGGACGATCGCTGCGTGGTACCTGTGGCGTCTTCTCGACGTTCCTGCCGGCGACACGGCGACGAGGGACGAGGGAAAAAGCGTGATGCGTGATGCGGGAAAGAGCCGGGCGACGCGAACGAGGAAGACGGCGGTGAAGTAGGGACGAGCGACGAGGGACGAGGGAGGGGCGACGCTGGCACGCAAGGGGGTGATCCCTAACGGTGCGCGTGATTCCCTCTGGTGCGGCGGCGGTTGGAGGGTATTTTCTGGCGAACCTTCATTCCCCCCGAATGGATACCCTGAATCTCAAGCCGCGCGGCAACGTCGAGTTGATCGACGCGAGCTTCCAGTTCCTGCGCCAGAACTTTGCGCTCCTGTTCACGACGATCGCGGCGACCTATGCGCCGATAGCGATCCTCGAGTACCTGACGCTGAGCCGTGGCGGTGGTACTGGGGTGAGGCTCGTCACGGCGATCGTCACCTGGGTGTTCTCGGCGATCGCGCAGGCGGCGACGATCGAGATCGTCGCGACTCGCTACATGGGTGAGAACATCACGCCTGCCGACGCACTGCGCGCGGTGGGGCAGCGACTGGCCACTGTCCTCGGGGTGACGTTCTTCTACGGGCTCTTCGTCAGCTTCATGACGGTGCTCTTCATCATCCCCGGCATCTACGTCGCGACGAAGTACTTCGGCGCGATGGCCGCGGCGATGGTGGAAGGACTCGGCATGAACGCGGCGATGACGCGCTCGGCGACGCTCACCGATGGTTCGAAGTGGCGGGTGTTCTTGATCTTCGTCCTGACGATCGTCATCTATTTCGTTCTGAATGGCGTGCTCGCCGGAGTCGCCGCGATGTTCGCACCGCCAGCCGTTGCCGTGCTCCTCGCGCGCGTGGCGATGGCGATCACCAATCCGTTCATCTTCATCCTCGTGACGCTGGTTTATTTCGACCTGCGCATTCGTCGCGAGGGTCTGGACATCGACTTGATGATGCCACCGGCTCCCGCCGCGGCGGGTCCGCTGACCGCATGACCTGCCGCTCCGCCGACGAGTCCTGATTCGCGACCGCGTACAGCGGCGTCCCCCCTCCCGTGCCTAACGGTCATGCATTCGCCTACCATTCGTCCGCGCTCAGCGATCGAGATCGTTGACGCGGCGGTCTCGCTCTACCGACAGAACTTCAAGACGATGGCAGTGATCGGGCTTGCTGCGTCGTTGCCGATCATTCCGGTAGTCGCCATCGCCGGCAAGGCCGGGTTGTTCACGATGGGAAACAATCCGCAGCAGTTCATGGCCGTCGCGACCGGGTTCCTGCCGCTGATCCTGCTGTTCGGCGCACTCGCGGTCCTCTGGTTTTCGGTGGTGGACGGCGCGATGACCTTTGCCGCGGCGGAGGCGTATCACGGTCGCGCGCCGAGTCCCGCCGACGCGATCCGCGGTGCATGGGGCAAGGGACTGTCGCTGATCGCCGGCAACCTGCTTCGCTTCCTGATGATCGTCGGGGTTGGCATTGCTGCGGCGCTGGCGATGGCGATCATTGGGCGACTCAATCCGTTTCTTGCGTTCATCATCGGAGTGGCGGTGTTCGTGCTCTTCGCGCACCTGCTCGCGCGGACCTTTGCGATCACCAGTGCAATCGTGATCGAGAACCGGAGCGCTACGGACGGAGTGCAGCGGTCGTTCTCGCTCTCGAAGAATTCGACGCTGCGCATCATCGGAGTTGCTCTCCTCTGCATGGTGATTTACTGGGTCTCCCAGATGGTCCTCTTGCTGGTCGTGCAAACGCTGATGCAACTGATCGTCCGCAACCCGATCATCGCTGCGCTGATCGGAAATATCGCGGGGATGGTGATCTATCCCTTCCTCAACATCGCGATCATGGTCCTCTACTACGATCAGCGTGTGCGCAAGGAAGGCTATGATCTCGACGTCATGGGCGGCGCGATCGCGGCACCGGCGATCGCGGCGCAGTGACTGCAGCGTTCGATTTCCGTCCGCGCTCGAACACCGAGCTGCTCGACGCCAGCGTCGAGTTCATCCGGTCGCATTTCCGTACGCTCGCCGCAACGATCGCGCTCGGGCAGATTCCCGTGCTGGCGATGACAATGGCCTTCCCGCCATCAACGAGCGATCCCTTCGGTCGGCTGCGCGCGCACCCGGTGCTTGCGACCGTCCAGATCGTCCTTGCGCTCTGGTTCGGGGTCGTGACGTCGGTGGCGTTCGTCCACGTGGTGGACGAACTGATTCACGGACGGGCGGTGTCACTCTCGGCGGCGTTCGCTCGCGCCGGCCGACGCGGGCTGCCGGCGCTGCTGATGGTGCTCGTGACGTACACGGTCTTCATCCTCTGGGCGATGCTGCTGGTGCTGCCGATGATCTGGGCGTATGCGCGCTACTTCGCGACGCTGCCGGCGTTCGCGATCGAGGGGCTGGGGCCGTTCGCCGCGATCAAGCGGTCGAAGCAGCTGGCCAAACAGAACAACGGTCGGGCGATCGCGCTCGCGCTGGTGCCGGTGGTCGTCATCGGGGTGGTCGTCGTCATCACCCAGCAGGCGCTGATTGGGGGCGGCGCCGGGATGCGGGTCGCGCAGATCGTATCGTCGCTGTTCGGGATCGTGCTCTACCCTTTCATGATGGTCCCGGCAATCTTCCTCTATTACGATCTTCGGACGCGGCGTGAAGGGCTCGACCTCGACTTCGCCGCGCTCCCTCCCCCCAGCGCGGCCGCCTAACGCCGGTGCAGCACCGTCCCCCCGTCAGCGAGACGGCAATTCGCGATACGATGGCCGCCGTCTTCCGACAGGCGGCGTTCGTCAAGCGCCAGCCGACCTGGATCGCGCGCAAGATCAGCGACTTCTTCGAGTGGCTCGGCAGCGTGCTGCAGGGTCTCAGCGGGACGCGGACGACGAATCCGGCGCTGTTCTGGTCGATCGCCGCGCTCGTGATCGCCGTGGCGCTGGCGATCGGCGCGCGGCTCGCCTGGGTCGCGCACCTGCGGCGCACGCAGGGGGTCGGCGCGCGCCCCGCGCTGCGCGGCGCAGCGGACATCTCGCGTGGCGACCCGTGGCTGGCCGCGCAGCAACATGCAGCAAGCGGCGATTTCACCGCGGCTGCGCACTCGCTTTATCTCGCGCTGCTCACCGCGATCGCCAGACGCGGGCTCGTTCGCCTCCATCCCTCGAAGACCGTGGGCGACTACGTGCGCGAGCTGCGCGCACGCTCGGCGACGGTGTTCACGCGCTTCCGCGATTTCGCCCGTGCGTACGAGACCGTCGTCTACGGCACCGGGGTCTGCGACGAAGCGCGCTACGCGACGCTGCAGCAGCTCGCGCTTCCGATCGTGCAGTCCGATGGCTGAGCGGCTGCTCGATCGGCTGCTCACGCCGAAGATCGTCTTCGGTACGCTTGCCGCGGTGATCGTGATCGGCAGCCTGCTCGCTCCGGAAGGACAGCCCGACGATGCGGTCGGCACTCTCTCGTCGCTGAGCTACGAGCCGTCCGGGTTGCGCGGCTGGTACGAGGGGGCGCATCGACTCGGCTGGCGCGTCAAACGCCGCGAGGAGCGCTTCCACGGTGAGCTCGATCCGCGCGCGGTGTACGTGGTGCTCGCGCCGGTGATCGAACCGACCGCCTCCGAGGTCGGTGCGCTGCTCGGCGCCGTGCGGCGTGGCGCCGGGCTGGTCGTCTCATCGCAGAAAGGCTCACCGCTCGCCGATTCGCTGCACCTCTACAGCGACGACTTCCAGTACGTGGGGCATCCGGTGGTCGGTGGTACGATGATCGGCGCGCCGCGCCAGCCCGGCACTGCCGCGACCGCCGCCGGCCGCGCTGCTGCCGACTCGAGCGACGCAGCAGCCGCCGACTCCGACGACTCCGACATACCGTTAGGCGCGATCGGCGCGATTGACGGAGCATCCGACAGCACGCTCGTCGTCAAGGCCGGCGACGCCGACAGCGCGGCGCGAACAGTCACCCGGCGAGCGCCGGTCGCGCCGGCTCTCGAGGCCTACACGCATCATGTGCACGCCGCACTGACGTCGGTGCGCACGCTCCCCGCCGACACCACCGTCTTCATCGCGGTGATGGTGATGCATCGCCTCACCCCGAGCATCCGCCCCGCAGTGCTCGGACTGCCGTTTGGCGCTGGGCGGATCGCCGTCCTCGCCGACCCGGGGATCGTCCGCAATGCGATCCTCGCCGAGGAGAAGCTGGTGGTGCTCCCGCAGCGGTTGCTCGAATGGGCGGCGCCGATGCCGACAGCCGCGGTCGTCTTCGACGAGTATCATCACGGACAGGGCAACCATGGGAGCGCATTGCGGGCGATCCGCAGCGCGCTCACCGGGACGCCAGTTGGCCGGGCCGGGCTGCAGATCCTGCTCGCCGGGCTGGTGCTGCTCGTCGCGTTAGGCGCGCGCCCGATCGGTGCCCGGGCACGGATGCGACTGGAACGACGGTCGCCGCTCGAGCATGTCGGCGCGCTGTCGCGGGCCTACATGCAGAAGGGCGCAACGCGGCTCGCGGCGCGCCGGCTGGTGCGCGGCATTCGCCGCCGCCATGGCGCCGCGGCGCGGAGCAGCGACGATGATGCGTTCCTGCTCCGACTTGCCGAGCGTCACCCCGCGATCGGCCCGGGGGTGAAACGATTGATTGCCGCGACGAAGAATCCTGTGACAGCGGGCGAGCTCACCATGCTCGCCGACGACATCGACACGATCGAGAGGACACTCAGCAAGTGACCGCACCAAATGCAGACCGGCTCCCCGCCGACCAGATCGCCGACACCATGCGCCGCGTGCGCGAGGCCGTCGCATCGCGTGTGATCGGACAGGACGTCGCGATCGACGAAGCGCTCGTCGCCTTCCTCGCCCGCGGCCACGCCCTGATCGAGGGGGTCCCCGGCACCGCGAAGACACTGATGGTCCGCGCCCTCTCCGGCGCGCTCAACGCGCGCTTCGGGCGCATCCAGTTCACCCCCGACCTGATGCCGGCCGACGTCACCGGCACGAGCATCATCCGCGACGCCGCGCGCGGCTTCGAATTCCGCGCCGGGCCGGTGTTCACCGATGTCCTGCTCGCCGACGAGATCAACCGCGCGCCGGCGAAGACGCAGGCCGCGCTGCTCGAGGCGATGGCCGAGCGCCAGGTGACCGTCGATGGCACGGCCCACCCGTTAGGCGACCTGTTCACCGTCTTCGCGACGCAGAACCCGGTCGAATACGAAGGCACCTTCCCCCTCCCCGAGGCGCAACTCGACCGCTTCCTCCTCAAGATCCGCATCGGCTATCCGGCAAGGGAGGCTGAGCTGAAGATGCTCGACGCCTACGCGGCCGGCTTCGACGCTGAGCGTACCGCCGACGCGACACCGGCCCCCGTGCTCGACGAGACGCAATGCCGCGCCCTGCGCCGCGCGGTGGATGACGTCCGCGTCGCCCCCGAGGTCCGCGAGTACGTCGCCGCGATCGTCCGCGCGACGCGTGACGATCCGGCCTTGACGTTAGGCGGCAGCCCGCGCGCTTCCGTCGCGCTCTTCCGCGCCTCGCGCGCCGCCGCGCTGCTCGCCGGCCGCGACTTCGTCACCCCCGACGACGTGAAGGACTACGCGCTGGCCGTACTCCGCCATCGCGTGCTCGTCGCACCGGAGCTCGAGGTGGAGGGTCGCACCGCCGACGACGTGCTGCTCGCGACCCTCGGCCGGGTGAAGGCGCCACAGTGAGCGCGGCCGCGTGACGATGTTCGCCGGCGTCCGGCAGCGGCTGCGCTACCACCCGACGCGGCGGCTCGCCTATGGCGTTGTCCTGCTCGCACCGCTCTGGCTGCTCAGCGTCTTCGGGTGGGGGGCGGCGGTCGCGATCGTCGCGTTAGGCATCGGACTCATCGCGGTGATTGTCGACGCGCTGGCACTCCCGGCGGCGCGCGACATCGCCCTTGTCCGCGAACTGTCACCGACCGTCGGCGTCGGCGATTCGGCCGAGGGCGAGGTGCGGGTGACGTCGCAGTGGGACGCGCCGGTGCGCCTGAGGATGTACGACCAGCTCCCGGCGTCGCTCGGACAGCCCGCGGGACGAGCGCACGACGTGAGGCTCATCGCGCGCGGCGGTGGCACCGTCTCCTTCCCGTTCACCGTGCGCGGCCGGGTGCGTGGACGCTGGCCGCTCGGGCCGGTCGTGCTCCGCGCCGTTGGACCGTTAGGGCTGGTCGAGCGCTCGCTGCCCTTCCCCCACTTGGCCGTCGTCGACGACGACGTGCTGGCCGGCCGCGCGCTGGCCGATTCGGTGATCGTCGCGCCGTCGATCGCCGGCATCGGCCGCTTCCGCCTGCTCGCACTGCAGCAGCGGCTGCGCGACCCCGGTGCGCGCAACATCCGGCGGCGCGGCGAGGGAATGAGCTTCTCCGGTCTCCGCGAATATTCCATCGGCGACGACCCGCGACGCATTGACTGGAAGGCGAGCGCGCGCCGCGACAAGCTGATCGCCCGCGAGTTCACGATCGAGCAGGGGCAGACGGTGATGATCGCGATCGATGCCGGCCGATTGATGACGCAACTCGCCGGCGATCGCTCGCGCTTCGAGCTCGCGCTCAGCGCCGCGCTCATCCTCGCTGACGTCGCACTCTCGAACGGCGATCGCGTCGGCTGTATCGTGTTCGACGACGACATTCGCGCCTGGGTCCCTCCGGGCAAGGGGCGGGCGACGCTGCAGCGCATTCGCGACGCGCTCGTCCCCGCGGTGGCGACGATGGCCGAGCCGGATTACGCGCTCGCCTTCCGCACCCTCGCCGCGCGTCATCGCAAGCGCTCGCTGGTGGTGGTATTCACCGACGCGATCGACGTCCGCGCCTCGCAATCGCTCATCGCCTACACCTCGCGGAGCGCGTCACGCCACCTGCCGCTGGTCGTCGCACTGCGCAACGACGAATTGGCAGCGGTCGCGGTCCCGGCAGCGCGGGTGTCGACGTCAGCGGTCTACGAGAGCGCGGCGGCGGAAGAACTCCTCTCGGCGCGGGACGATGCGCTGCAGCGGATGCGGCGGGCGGGAGTATCGGTGCTGGACGTGTCGCCGCTGCGGATGACGGCGGCAGTGATCAATCGATACCTGGAGGTCAAGGGGCGGGGCGTGCTATGACACTGCGATACGCGATACGTGAAACTGCGGACAAGGGACGAGGGAGAACGAGGGATGAGGGAGAACGAGGGACGAGGGAGAACGAGGGATGAGGGAGGACGAGGGACGAGGGAGAACGAGGGACGAGGGACGAGGAAAGGCGCGCCGGGCGGGGAGGCTCGGCGCGCCGTTCTTCCTTCGCACTGATTGCGGGGGCGATCAGGCAGTGGGCTTTACACCAGTGCGGACCCAGGTCGCGAGATCCTCGAAGGCGGTGGTCATGTCGCTCACGTTGAAGGTGCAATGACCGAACGTTGTGCCGGCGACGTGACGCTGGACGAGGAGTGCGTTAGCATTGGCCCCGCTGACGGCGGCGAGGAACTCACCCTCGTGCTTGCGGCGCGGGACGAACGGATCGGTGTTGGTGTGGAGGGTCAGCGTCGGAATCACGAGCGCGCCCGTGGGCTTGTAGTACTTGTCGAGGTAGCGCAGCGCGTCCGGTGTCGCCGTGAAACGGTTGATGCCTTGCACGTTTGGCAGCGCTCCGTTGATCGCGTACATCAGCCCCGCCGGCAGCGTCGCCGATGAGTACACCGTCTCGCTGTTGTCGTAGAATGGGTGCCCGTGGGTGTGGTCGAGGACGTTGTCGAGCGCGAGGATGTTGTACTTGATCGCGTAGGCAACTGACGTGATCCATTCGTTCGGGTTCGTCCCTTCGATCGGCGTCTGCTGAATCTGGAGCATCGCGCCGAGCCCACGGGGATCGCGGATGATCGCACCGACCGCGGCGCCGACTGCGGCGTCGGGGTTGGTGCCGGGCGGGACGTTCATCACGTCGCCCGGAAGAGTGCCCTTGTAGAACCAGTCGAAGAGATTGCGCACGTCGGCAAGGTAGTTGATCTCGCTGACCGATCCGCCTAACGGCGCGCACATCGCCAGCGTTCCGTCGTATTGTGCACCATGCGTCTCGGCGATGTTCTCGGCCATCAGGCCGCCTAACGATGTTCCGGTCAGGTAGCTGCGGGTCGGCTTGCCAAACTCCGATGCGAAGAGGCCGCGGAGCTGGTACGTGCGCTGCGCGCCGTCCTTGACCGCGAAGCCGTTCTCGGAGAAGCTCGAGTAGGCAACCGCGTAATGCCGCGCTCCAAGCTCGTCGCGGAACTCAGGGAACGAGTCGCCGATGTTGAGGTCGACAGGCTCCATCGGCAGGCGGACGCCATGCGCGTAGTAGACGACCTCACCATTCCAGTTGTCCTTCGGGACATAGAACGCGTATTGGGCGCCGGGACCGGTCACCCCGGTGACGACGGGGCGCCAGATTTCGGCGGTTGCCACCGCGAGCGATGGTGCAGCTCCCGTGGCGAGCGCTGATGGCGCGGTGGGCTGGTCGGCGCAGGCGGCGATCGTGAGTGCGGCGACGAGTGAGACAGCGGCTTTCCTGGACATTGGTCTCCTCACGTATTCGATGCGCCTCGGGGGGAGCCGCATCTCGTTGATCGGTCAGGTCGGTGCCTGACGCGCGAAGTGAGGTTACCAGCGCAGGAAAGCCAGTGATATACGACGAATGACGTAGAAGACCAGAAGGCAGGAGGCAGGGGAACTGACCTGCCTCCTGCCCTCCTGCCTCCTGTCCCTGCAGCGCGCCTCGTGGCAGGGATCGTACCCTGCCTCGTGCCTCCTGCCCCTGCAGCATGCCTCGTGGCCGGGCTCGTACCCTGTCTCCTGCCTCATGGCAGTCTCTGCCTAACGCTCTCCGCCCAGCCTGTACGCGTTGTCCTCGTCGGGCAGGTCCGCTTCGCCCCGCCAGCCGCGACTGAGCCAGAGGAGCATCAGGACACCGGTCAGTGCGCCGACTGCGACGCGCGTCGAGAAGGGCCAGTAGGGGTCGGCCGAGAACAATCCTTCGATCAAGCCGGCGAAGACGAGGAGGATGATCGAGATCGTCGCCAGCCTGACGGCGCGCCGGCCCTGGAAGATGATCGCTTCGCGACGCGTCAGCGCGCCCGGCAGGAGGATCGCGTAGCCGATGAGCAGGCCGCCGCCCGCGGCGAAACAGATGGCTTGCAGTTCGAGAATGCCGTGCGCGATGACGAAGCCGAGGATGACCTGGGCGACGCCGTAGTTCTCGTACATCGCGATCGATGCGCCGAGCGAGATCCCGTTCGAGACGAGGGCGAGCAGGGTGCCGGCGCCCGCGGTCGCGCCGGCAGCGAAGGCGATGATCGTCACCTTGATGTTGTTGGCCATGATGAAGCTCGATACCATCGGCCGCTGCTGCTCATTGTAGGCGATGTAGCCCTTGCCCCGCGATTCATTCCGCGCCGCGTTCTCGACGCGATCGATCATTCCCGGCGGCTCGAAATCGTATTGCAGGTCGGGATCGCGAATCACCGCGACATACGTAATCGCCGCCGGTCCGTAGAGCAGCAGCGCGGCGGTGAGGATCGGGCGCCACGAGCGGCGCGCCTCGCGGGGCAGCGTCACCGTGAGGAAGGTCCAGAGAGTGCCTAACGCCAGCTCGCGGCGGCGATAGAGCAGGTTGTGTCCGGCCGCGACGAGCCGGCTGAGGTAGTACTGCGCTTCGGTATCGCGTCCGCGACTCGCCGTGCGCAGGCGGGCGAGGTCGGCGGCTGCTTCGCGATAGCGGGCAACGAAGTCGGCGATCTCGTTCTCCGGCAGTGCGCGGAGGCCACCGTTCTTTGCGCGGCCGAGCAGCAAGGCGAACTCGCCCCAGCGGCCGGCGCCGCGGGCGACGAGCGCATGATGCTCGCGGGCGGCGCCGGTCTCGCCGCGCGACGAAACCCCGCGAGCGCGCGCGTCCTGCTCCGACTGATGCAGTCTGACGATGCGCGCACCGTCGGCCATCCCCTCGCCCGGCAACCGGTCGCCGAAACGGACGACCAGCTGGCGCATGATCTCGGCGCGCCGTACGGGATCGAGCGATTGGCGGCGGGCCATGAATCGCTGGAGCAGCGCAAACTCGTCCTCGGTGAGCAGCGCACTGGCGAATGCGGGCGCCGCTGCAGGCGTCACTCCGGACTCGCGCGCGCCCGCCCCCCGCTGCACGCTGCTCGACGCCGACGTCGCACTCGCCACCGCCGGCGCGAACTCCGGTACGCGCTCGTGCACGACGATCGTGCCGGCGACATGATCGCCGATACGCTTCGACGTCCGCGAGAAGATTGCGCTCACCATCCCGACGAAATAGAAGAAGCCGGGCTGCGCGTCGAGCACGCGGATCAGGTTGCGCACTCCGGACGCGCTGAAGGAGATCGAGTAGCCGCCGTCCTGGACCACGCGGAGGCCGAACATCATTTTCCCCGGCGTCTGCCCGTCGGAGAGCGCCTCGAAGAAGACGAAATAGCCCCACGAGAGTGCGAACGTCGCGAGGTACATCGCGGCGAAGAGCCACGAACCGAACGCGCGCTCGACGCCATCCATCATCCCGTTACCGGCGACCGCGCCAAACGCGAGGGCGCCGAGGATGAACACCGCCGCGACCACCAGCCAGATGATCAGTTGATCGACGATCGCCGCCGCGGCGCGCGAGCCGATGCCGGCGATCGTGTACGAGAAGGCGACGTGCTCCGGCGTCTCGATCTCGATACGCTGCTCGAGCGACGTCGTCGGAGCGCCGGCGGGTTGGCGGATCGGCTGAGTCATGACAGGCGGCCGTCAGGCATCAGCGTCGAGCGACGACGGTCATGGTAGAAAATGCCCGAAGTTCCAGCCGGCCGTCACGGGGATGAAGAATCCGTAGCCATTGCCATCATATGGAACGTGGACGCGCGCCTCGACGAGGAACGACCGGGTCGCGCCGAGCTCGCGGCCGAGACCTGCCGTGACGCCGAGCCGTGAGTTGGCGTCGCGGCCGCCTAACGCGCTGTAGGCGCCGAGCCCGGCCAGATAATACCAGCGCCGCACGCCTGACGTGTCGCGCCAGACGATCGTCCCCGTGATCGCGCCGAGCTGCAGCGGGGTGGTGAGCACCGGCGCGCAGTACGTCGTCGTCGCGCAGGCGGCGATTGACGGCGATGCGTATCCAAAGCGATGAAGCGAGAAGTCGAGCCGGACGCGCACCTTCTTGTCGAGCACCGTCTCGGCGCCGAGCCAGAGATGCGGTCCGACGGCACTGAATTCCTTGCGTCCCTGGTAGCCGACACCGAGTCCGACGCCGAGCGTCACCGCTCCCAGCGTCTGGGCGGCGAGGGGGGCAGCAGCGCCAACTACGGCGAACGCGGCGGCGACCACGCCGCACACCGTCAGGCGCCTCACGGTGCCTCACCGAATGGATCGCCGGGCGGGGCGACCAGTGCGGGCGTCGGACGCGGCAGCTCGCGCCGCTCGATCCAGCGGGTGAAGTCGCCAGCGATCGAGCTCCAGTGCGCCTGCTCGGCGCTGCTGCCGCTCTTTGCCGTCGTCGCGCGCTGCCCGGCAACCGATCGTAACCGGGCGATTGACAGCTCGGCGGTGGCTCGCACTTCCGGCGACGCCCCCTGGTCAGCGGCGAGGGCGAGCAACCGGTCGCCGACGGCGCGTTGGACAACGCGCTGGAGCGCCGTCCGCTGTGCCGTGAGGCGGCCAGGCGTTGCTCTCCACGACGCGGTCAGTCCGTCGATCGTCTGGCCTAACGTCAATGCGTTGTCGTCGTGGATCGTTTGCTGGACGAGGCGCGCGGCGCGATCGCGCTGGAGCACCGCGTCGACCACCAGCTGGGCGAGCGTGCGAGCGGCGCCGAGCTCGTCGAACGCGGGACGCGTCCGCGTGCCGAACAACTCGATGCTCGGACCGTAGGCGAAGGGGCGCGGTGCGAGCAGTGTCAGCACGGTGTCGGGAATCGCCAGCTCGTCGGGATCGAGCGCGGCGACCAGTGCGCTCAGCGCGGCCCGCTGCCGCGCCGGTGCGATCGGTTTCGTCGCCTGCAGCGCGTCGCCGCGCGTCGCGTTCGAGTACTCCATCCCGCCGATGGTCTTGGCGAGCGAGTTGAGCGCGAAGCGATGGAAGAAGTAGAGCGGTGCGAAGCGTTCCTGGAGCAGGGCGACCGGTTCGCCGGCGCGGATGTTCCGCTCGCCGAAGCGACCCATCGCGACGCGGCGGACATCCATCTCGTGCCTGAGGAATTCGTCGGCGGTCGCCGCGTCGTCCCAGAGATTGGTCCGCGGATCGGATGCGTACTCCGGCCGCGCGTCGGCGTCGGAGAGAAAGAGATAGCCCTTGCGAATCCCCTCGGCGGTGATCGCGGCGAGCGAATCGCGTTCGCTGGCCGCCGGGTAGATGCCGTAGCCCCAGCGCAGCGCCCAGATGTCATAGGCGCCGGGCCCGATGCCGTACGCCTCGCTGATGTCGATGCTGTCGCGCCCGACCACGGTCACCCGCGGTGGCGGATAATCCATCACCGAGCCGCGCTCGTAGGTAGACGCGATGTAGTTGTGCGACATGCCTAACGTGTGGCCGATCTCGTGGGCGGTCACCTGCCTGACGCGGGCGAGCACGAAGTGGGTGTCGGCCGGCGTCTCGGCGGCACCGATCAGCGCGGCGAAGAGGTTGTAGTCGGTGCGGGCACGATGACTGTCGAGGCGCGCCATCCCTTTTATGATTTCGCCGGTGCGCGGGTCGGTGATCGCGCTGCCGATCGACCAGCCGCGCTCGTTGCGATTCTCCCACTGCACGACGTTGTAGCGCGCGTCCATCGGGTCGGCGCCCTCGGGGAGCAACTCGACGCGGAAACCGCCCTTCAACCCGGCGCGATCGAACGCGTCGGTCCACCAGCGCGCGCCCGCGAGCGTCGCGCTGCGAATGGGCTCCGGAATCCCACGGTCGATGTAATACACGATCGGGTTGGTGATCGCGCTCGACGGATCACTTGCCTTGACGCGCGTCAGGCGATGACGTGCGATCCAGCGCTGCTCGAGAGAACCCTGGAGCGGCTGCCCGTAGTCCTTGAAGACGATGCCGAAGAAGCCGACGCGCGGATCGGATTGGCGCGGCGTGTAGCCGCCGTCAGGCAGCGGCAACAGCGAGATGTGCTGGCGAAGCGTGAACGCGTGACCGTCAGGCACGATCTCCGACACGATCCGCCCTGGCTGCCCGTTGGTTGCATAGGTGAGCCAGGCATCGATCTCGGAGTTTCGCGGAAATGCACGAGTCAGCGGAGCGTTGATGCTCGACCGATCGCGGGCGATCGCGTATCCGCCCTGCTCCGCCTGCTGCAGCGTCGCTGCGACGCCGAGCCAGTCGGTGAGCGCGAGCTCGGTCGCGTCGACGAGGATCCGCGCCCCGTCGCGCGCGACGATCGGCAGCGACGCCACAGTGCTCGGCGGGAACGCCTCGGCGACGGAACGCATGTTGTCTGCGTTGCCTGTCGCGCCGCGGTAGTTCCAGTTCTCGAAGACGACGAGGACGCGGCCGCCGCTGCGATCGAAGCGGACGACCTGCGCGCCCGCGTCGCCGCCACGATCGATCCCGATCGGATTCGAACCGAGCCCGGTCGGCTGCGTCGCGACAAAGAGGGCACGGAGTGAATCGTCAGGCAGCTCGAGCAGCACCTTCCCGCCCGACGGGTCGAGATACAGCGGGATCCAGCCGTCCCGCCGCTCGAGACCCGCGGTTGCGGCGGCGATGCTGCGCTGCGTTCCAGCGACAGCTGCGGCGGCGGGAGCGTGTTGTACGGGAGCAGAAGCGCACGCGGCGAGAAACGCCGATGCGCAGATGCAAAGCGACTGAATGCGGCCGGCCCATCCGGGAGCGAGGCCGTGTGAGGTAGGCATTGGAGAAAAGTGGGACGGTGTCATCGCCAACGCCATTCCCGGCATTGTCGATGAACCACAGAGTACTGCCGCGGCGGAAAGTATCGGGACGCCGGACCCTGAACGGCTGTGGGGCACGCCGGGTGGGTCCATCTCGCACGACGCCCAATCATTCAGTGGCTGGCGTGCGATCGCGAACTCCGGAACGGTGCGGCTGTGCTCTGTGGTTCGATTGGCTGTGAACTGCGAAAGCCGGTGAACCACAGAGCATTGCCGCAGAGGAAAGTATCGGGACGCCGGCCCTGAACGGCTGTCGAGCACGGCGGGTGGGTCCATCTCGCACGACGCCCAATCATTCATTGGCTGGCGTGCAACCGCGAACTCCGGAATGGCGCGGCTGTGCTCTGTGGTTTACGCAAATACGTTGTCGGCTATTCAATACACTTTGCTACTATTTGTCCGTCGTCCCGTGCAGGATCCCCGTCCGGATGCGGAGCGCCTTGCCGGTCGCCTTGGCGTCGATCGCGACCCGGCTCTCGCTGCGAGCGGTGAAGCGAACGGTGCCGGCGAGGACGACGGCCTGGCCGGCCCGTCGTACCTGGATTGGAAGCGCGCCACCTTCGACAGCGCCACCGTACTTCGCGCGGAACTTGTCGCCGAAGGTCGCGTCGGAGACTGGGATGTCGCCGACAGCGAGCAGCACGTCGCCCGAGCGGACGCCGGCGATTTGCGCCGCGCTGCCCTCGGCGACGCTGGTGACGCGGACGCCGCCGGAGTCAGGCTGGGTGAAGATGCCGAGGCGCGGCTCGCGGATGGAGTCGGTGACGTAGCGGAAGCCGGCGAGCGGGAGCACAGTGGGCCACGGGTACGGCTCGCGGCCGTCAACGTACTTTGCGTTGAAGTCGGTGAAGCTGCGGCCGCCGGCGGCGCGGCTGACGGCGCCCCACCACTCGGCCGCGGTGAAGCCGCGACCGTTCTTCCAGGTCGAGGTGTACAGCTCGCGCATCACGCCGTCGAGCGAATGATGGTTGTCGCTCGCGTCGCGGATCATGATGTCGAGCATCAGGCCGGCGAGCGATCCCTTGGGATAATAGAGGTAGCCGGTGCCGTCGATCGGGTGAATCCACGTCGAAAGCGATGCGTCCTCGAGCGCGACCGGCACCGCGGCGTTCACCTCGGTGATCTTGCCCGTCGTCGTCACGGCGAAGCTGCTGCTGTCGACGATGCCGCCGCGAACGAGGGTGAGGTCGGCGTAATAATCGGTGATGCCCTCGCTCGCCCAGAGCCAGGTCGTCGGCTGCGGCTCGTCATAACGGTAGGGGACCATGTCGGCCGGCCGCAGGCGCTTGACGTTCCAGGCGTGGAAGATCTCGTGGGCGTAGAGCGACGGGATGAACGCGTTGCCTAACGCGAAGGGCGAGATGACGTCGACGTGCGAGTTCTGGTGCTCGAGGCCACTGGCGCCGGCGTACGACGAGTCGGCGATCTGCATCACCGTGTAGGTCGCGAACGGTGCCTCGCCGAAGACGGCGATCTCCGGCGGAAGCACCTTGCTGATGAAGCTCCAGGCATCGCGGCGGTTCTGGCCGGCGACGAACCCCTTCGGATACGTCGCGAGCCGCGCCCACACGCTGCCGACCTTTGTGCTGTCGAGGTCGAACGCGCCGACGAAGAAGGGCATGTCGACGAGGTCATGGTAGTTCGTCGCCGAGTAGCTGCGCGTGCCGGCGCCGCCAGCGCTGCCGCCGGCGACGGGGCTCATTCCGGTGGCGACGAGCCAGGTGGGCTCGGTGCGGACGGTGACCGTCGCCGGCCAGTCGAAGCCGCGCCCCTCGGGATAGAGGAAGACGTTCGTGCCGTTGAACAGCGCGAAGCCCGGCCGGGTCCACGCCATCGCGTTGTCGAGCGAATCAGCGAGGAAGTCGAAGCGGACGGTGACACGCTTCGCACCGTTAGGCTGGACGCGCCAGGTATCGTAATCGACCTTGTCCCACTCGAGCGCCTTGCCGTCGGCGGTCGGCGTGAAGGCCGAGACCCACTTCGCGAACCAAGTCATCTCGTAGGCGCCGGGTGTCCAGGCGGGGAGCGAGAGGATCACCGGCGCCGAGCCGGATGTCGCGAAGGTCATCGCGACCTTGAGGGTCCGTTGCGGCGCGGTCGAGCTGTCGAAGACTACCTCGTAGCGGACATCGGAGATCGGCGCCGATACGACCGCCGCTCGGATGACGCGTCCCTGGCCGCTGGCGGTGAACGGCGTGAGCCCGCCGAGGGTTGCGACGGCGGTGGCGACAAACGCGAGCAGCTGGCTGGACGAGCGAGTCATGGTCGACGGGGGGTTGAGGTGCCTCAAAGATACAGTCTCGCAGCGGTGTGCAAGTTCGCGATCGCGCGGCGTCTCATTGGAAGCCATCTCGCGCGCCGGTCGGTCGCGCTGATACGTTGGCATCACTCACACTCGAGGCGATCGCACATGAGCTGGTCGAGAGGAATCGTCGCGGCGCTGGCGCTCGCGCTGGCGTGCGGAAAGGACAAGGGCGCCGGAACGGCGCGCGGTGAGAGCAAGGAGATGATGGTGGGCTACGCGAAGTCCGGCGTGGCGTCGCCCAACCAATCAGTTGACGCGGCCGGCGCGCGCGGCGATCTCGCGATGTCTCGCGTCGCGGAGCCGGTTCAGCTGGACGCTAGTCCAGCGACTGCAGGGGAACCGGCCTCCTCTGCGCAACTGCCGTCGCTGACACAGAACGCGACGGACCTGACGATGATCATCCGCACGGGCAATGCGACGATCAAGGTCGATTCGCTCGCACCGGCGGTCGCGCGGCTTCGCGCGCTCGCGACGAGCCTCGGCGGCTACGTCGGCAACACCTCGATCCAGACGGGGGCCGACCAGCTGCGCAGCGCGACGGTCGAGATCAAGGTGCCGGCGTCGCGCTGGCCGCTCCTGCTCGCGGGGATCAAGCCGGTCGGAACCCTCGAGGCGCAGAACGAATCGGCTGAGGATGTCGGCGAGGAGTTCGTTGACGTGCAGGCGCGCGTCGCCAACTCGCGCCGGCTCGAGGAGCGGCTGATCGCGCTCCTCGCCAATCGCACCGGCAAGCTGCAGGACGCCTTGCAGGTCGAGCGCGAGCTCGCTCGCGTGCGCGAGGAGATCGACCGTTATGAAGGACGCATCCGCTACCTGCGGAGCCGGACGTCGATCAGCACGATGATGGTGATGCTGCACGAACCGGCCCCGGTCCTCGGCACTCGTCCCGGCGACAGCCCGATCGCCGACGCATTCCGTGACGCATGGCGGGGGTTCGTCGGACTGGTCGCGTTCGCGATTGCGAGTCTTGGGGTGGTGGTGCCGTTGGGGGTGGTGGGATTTGTGCTGTGGCGGGTGGTGAGGAAGAAGCGAAAAGCGTGATGCGTGATCAGGAAGCGACTTGAGGCGATGCACGCGGTACTCGAAACAGCGATGCTGCGGTTTGACAGGAGGAGGCGATGCGGGATGGGCGATGAACGAAGCAGCTTCGCTCATCGTGCATCGCGGATCGCCTCCTCGTGCTTCTGGTACGATCGCTATTTCGGGTACTGTCAGGCATGAGCTCGTGCAGATCAGTTCGCTTCTTTTCTGCGCAGGAAATCCTGAGCACAGTCAGATTATTATCGCTTTCTGCTCACTGATCAATGAGCAGGGGCACGCCTTCTGCATTCTGACCCGCCAACGCCGAGGGGGTGGACGCCATCAATCATGGCGGCCTCATCGGCCTTTCCGCGGGAGTGTCTCATGTACGACGAATCCACGCCCTCGAGCGATCTGCTCGGTGGAGCATGGGGGGGGAGCAGCCGCCGCGACTTCCTCCGCCTGGCAGCGTTAGGCGCTGCCGCAGTGGCGATTCCATCAGCCGTGTCGGGATGCGTCCTGACTGCGGCCGGCCGGCCCAAGCTCGACTTTCACGATGATTTCGGCGTCCTCAATTACGCCTACGCGCTGGAGTCGATCGAAGCGAAGTTTTACGAGCGCGTCGTTGCCAATCCGCCGTCGGATCTCCATGCGGGCGAGCTGAAGATCCTCAGCGACATCAAGTCGCACGAAGTGCAGCATCGCCGCTTCTTCAAGCGGGCGCTGCAGATCCTCCGAGCGGAGATCCCGGAGATTGTATTTCCGGGCGTCGACTTCTCGACGCGCATGGGTGTCCTGACCCAGGCGAAGGCGTTCGAGGACCTTGGCGTCGCCGGGTACAACGGCGCGGGCAAGCGCCTCAAGCTCGCTGAATTCCTGACCATCGCCGGGAAGATCGTGTCGGTCGAGGCGCGCCATGCGGCCGCTCTCCGCGACATGCTCAACCCCGGTTCGCGCGACTTCGCCGGCGACGATGTCGTCGACGAGAATGGCCTCGACCGCGCCATGGAGCCGGGGGCCGTGCTCGACTTGGCGCAGCGCTACTTCAAGACGCCGTTCCGCATCGCCGGCCTGTGAGGAGCCGATAAATGACATACAACACCAGTTCGCACCTCGCGACCGACGGCGCGCCGAAGCGGCTCGTCCCGATCTCCGCGGTCGCGGCACAGATGGCAGCCGAGGGACTCTCCGGCATCGTCACCGACGTGCTCAACTTCGCGCTGACGCTCGAGTATCTCGAATCGGATTTCTACACGCGTGGCGTCGGGACGTCGGGACTGATCCCGGCCGACATGCAGCCCGTGTTCGACCAGATCCGCAAGCATGAAGTCGCCCACGTCGCGCTGCTGCGCAACGTCCTCGGCTCGAAGGCAGTCGCAATGCCGACGTTCGACTTCACTGCCGGCGGAATGTTCGGCGATGTGTTCTCGAACATGCAGACCTTTGCCGCGCTGGCACAGGCGTTCGAAGACACCGGCGTCCGTGCCTACAAGGGACAGGCCGCCAACCTGATGGGGAACAAGGCAGTGCTGCAGACGGCGCTGCAGGTTCACTCCGTCGAAGCGCGCCACGCCTGCCAGGTCCGGCGGATGCGCGAACAGAAGGGATGGATCACCAACAGCGAGCGGGGCAACCTGCCGCCGGCGACGCAGGGCATCTACGACGGCGAGAACAACCGCTTCCAGTTCATCCTCGCGCAGCCGGGTAGCTCGAGCACCTGGACCGAGGCGTTCGACGAGACGCTGACCAAGGGTCAGGTCCTCGGCATCGTCGCACCGTTCATCAAGGGAGGGCTCTGACATGCGCAGTTCCGACATGATGAGCCGCGTTCGCACCATCGCCCGCACCGTCGCGTTAGGCGCGGCCGCGGTCACGACGATCGCGATCGCCACGCCGTCGCAGTCCGGCGCGCAGGCGCTCGGTCCGCAGCGGCAGTTCCTCTCGCTCGAGCCGTACTATGGACGTCTCGAGCTCGACCCCGGCTCCAATGGCGGAAGCCGGACCGGCGTCAACGGCTACGGTGGCCGGCTCTGGGTGAATCTTGCGCCGTTCTCCGGCCCGTCGCCGAACCTGCTCGGCCACATGAGCCTCGCGCTGTTCACGACGTACTACCCGTCCAAGGGGATCGACAGCACGTCGATCCTTCACTACGGCGCCGAAGCGGACATCTTCTTCGTCAATCGGCCGTTAGGCGGTTTCCTCGATCCGTTCATCTCGGTCGGTGGTGGCGCATTCCGGCTGAAGGACACGGCGACGCAGGCGACGGATACGAGGTTCGCGCTGAGCCCCGGCGTCGGCCTGCGCATTCCGTTGTCGAACCGGTTCCAGCTCCGCGGCGACGCCAAGGACCTGGTGCTTTTCAAGGTGCCTGACTTCGCTGGATCGAAGCAGACGCTGAACAACTACGAGTTCACCGCGGCGCTCGGAATCACCTTCTGAGCTGACGGCGGATGACGTGGGAATCGGGTGCACTCGGCGGAAGGTCGCTGGTGCACCCGATTCGCTTTGTTCATGGGGGAGATGCACGACGTACGCGAAACAGCGCTGAACGGTTGAACATGAGTCGGCGATGCGGGATTCACGATGCATGAGAAGCGATGCATGAGAAGCGATGCATGATGCACGATGCATGATGCATGATGCACGAGCGCTGTTTCGACTCACTTCGTGCATCGCGCATCTCCTACTCGTGCTTCGCCTCAAATCGCTGCTTCGTGTACATCGTGCATCGCCGTCTCTCCGCATCGTGCATCGTGCATCTCGGTAAGCCCTCGCGCCCAAGGTGGGGGCGCACGATATTGCCCCCATGCAACCAACCAACCCGCTTCACCAGCCCCCGCCGGCGCCAGCCTTCGACGAGGTTGGCCTCCTCGCCGAGGACGAGCTGCACAAGCCATATGTCCCGCACACCGAGTCGCCGCGCGAGCTGACCATCTCGGGGATCATCCTCGGGATGCTGCTCGGCCTCGTCTTCTCGGCGTCGAGTGTCTACCTCGCGCTCAAGATCGGCCTGACGGTGAGTGCGTCGATCCCGATCGCGGTCCTCTCGATCACGATCTTCCGCTATGCGGCGAAGGCGTTTCGCGCCAGGCCGGCGACGATCCTCCAGAACAACATCGTCCAGACCACCGGGTCGGCGGGCGAGTCGATCGCGGCGGGGACGGTGTTCACGCTGCCGGCGTTGCTGCTGCTCGGGTATGCGCTGCCGTGGAGCAAGGTGGCTGCCGTCGCGCTGGTCGGTGGAATCCTCGGCGTGCTGATGATGATCCCGCTCCGGAAGAGCCTCATCGTCAAGGAGCACCGCAATCTCAGGTATCCCGAGGGGACGGCCTGCGCCGAGGTGCTGATCGTCGGCGAGTCGGGTGGCATCCAGGCGAAGACGGTGTTCATGGGGTTCGGGCTCGGCGCGCTGTACAAGTTCCTCAACAGCGGGATGAAGCTCTGGCTCGAGGTGCCGGCAAGGATCTTTCAGCGGCTGCTGCCTAACGGCCGGACGGAGCTGTTCGGCGAGTTCCGGGCCGAGATCAGCCCGGAGCTGACCGGTGTCGGTTACATCATCGGGCCGAAGATCGCCGGCTACCTGTTCGCCGGCGGGGTGATGTCGTTCTTCGTGCTGATCCCGGTGATCAAGATGTTCGGGTCGGGGCTGACGTCGACCGTCCTGCCACTCGACCACAAGCTGATCAACGACATGTCGCCGATGGAGATTCGCGCGGCGTATGTCTACTTCATCGGTGCGGGCGCGGTGACGGCGGCGGGGATCATCAGCCTGGCGAAGTCGATGCCGACGATCTGGCGCGCGTTGGTCGGAGGGCTGAGTGGCTTCCGGGGAGCGGGCGCCGACGCCGGGGAGACGCGTCGCACGCAGCGCGACCTGCCGATGACCTACGTGTTCGTCGGGCTGGTCGCGGCGGTGATCGCGATGGTGGTGCTGCCGCAGATCGGGATCAACATCGTCGGCGCGGTGCTGGCGATTTTCTTCGCGTTCCTGTTCGTGACGGTGTCGAGCCGGATCACGGGACAGATCGGCGCATCGGCGAACCCGATCTCGGGAATGACGGTGGCCGCCGTGCTGATGACGGCGCTGATCTTTCTCGCGTTAGGCTGGACAAAGCCGGAGCACCGCGTGCTCGCGCTTTCGATCGGCGGCGTGGTTTGCGTCGCGGCGGCAGTGGCCGGCGCGACGTCGCAGGACCTGAAGACGGGCTACCTGGTCGGCGCGACGCCGGCTCGGCAGCAGATCGGCCTGATCTTCGGCGTGGTGAGCTCGGCGCTGCTGATCGGCTGGACGATCCATTCCCTCGACGTGGCGTACACGACGATCGTGAAGCGCGACGTGCCGAGCGTGGTGATTCCGGCGGCGAACATCGATGCGGGACGGGTCGGGCTGGTGAATGGGCGGATCGTCGAGGAGCAGGGATCGGCGACTGCGGTTGCCGGCGCGCAGTACTTTCGCGTCGGCCATATCTACGAGGCAACGTCGACGGCACCGTCGGGGCGTTACCTCGTGAACGACGCGGGCGCGATCGCCTACTACGTCGACCCAGGCATCGGCGGACGCGAGACGGTGGACTACACCGGACGCACGGTCGAGAAGCTCGACTCGCCGAAGTCGCAGATCATGTCGCTCGTCGTCGACGGGATCCTGACGCGCAAGTTGAACTGGGGCCTGATCATGATCGGCGTGTTCTTCGCCGTCGCGATGGAGATCCTCGGGCTTCCCTCGCTGGCGATCTCGGTCGGCGTCTATCTCCCGATCTCGACCTCGGCGACGATGTTCGCCGGGGGAATCGTCCGCTGGTTCGTCGATCGGGCGACGCGGGACAAGGCCAACGAGCTCGACGCCGACTCTGGGCCCGGCGTGCTCTTCTCCTCGGGACTGATCGCCGGCGGTGCGATCATGGGCGTGTTGCTCGCGGCGCTCGCCGCGAAGCGCTGGGACGAGAAGCTCAACCTCGGCGCGAGCATGCCGTGGCTGTCGGGGAGCGTGGTTGCGTCGCTGATCGTGTTCGTCGCGGCGATCTGCGTGCCGCTCTACATGGTGGGACGGAAGGGAGAGCTCCCGGTTGTGGAACGTTAGGCGAATTGGGCGTTAGGCGAAAGGCGAACCGCCTGTTGCTCGTTGGTTCGTCGGTTGTGCCAGCGCCCTGGCATGTCGGCCGTATGCCTCAGCATTCGATTGTCGTGGCAGTCTGTGTGGCGAGACACCGAGACACCGAGGTCACCGAGTACAATTCGCACGATTGAGCAGTCCGCGCTCGAGCAAAACCGATTGGGGGGGGCACGCGAGGTGAAGTCACCCCACCACGCGTGCCCTCAAATCAGTCCGGCTCGTGCGATGTGATGCCACAATGCCGTGGCGTCTCCGTGGCCTCGGTGTCTCGGCGCCTTACAAGCGAGTCTGTCACGACGGTCGAATGCTGAGGAGTACGGCCGACATTCCAGGAGGCCGGGCAAAACACGGCGCCGACCAGCAATAGCCGCCGTCAAACCGCGGTACAGAGCACGCCGTCCGCTGACTGCTTCCCGCTTATCGACACGCGACGAGTGCGGCACGCGCGTGCCAGCCCGAACACACCCCGGCACCGCGGCGCGGTCAGGCAGTTTCGGCCTTGAAAGTGTTGTGAAATTCCTCTCATGAATCCGTGACGTGGGCCACCGCCAAATGGTCCATTTCATAGGAGAATCAGGGAGCGCGCGACGCTGCGGGCTCGGAGTTTCAATCTTCCGGTTCCGGGAACATCGTGTTACGTCGCCGCGCGAACGCGCTCCTTTCGAGCGCGCTCATCACTGTCGTCGCCCTCGTCTCGCCAAGCTGTCACGTCGCTGATGTGATGTCGCCGGGGCGCGTCGGACGGATCGTGATGACGTTCAGCGGCGACTCGGCGATCATCGCGGCCGCACGGGCGTTCGCGGCGATCAGCGTGACGAACGATGGCGCCGCGGTCTCGGCGCCGCGGTTCCGACTGTCGTCGTCGGACACCACCGTGCTGGCGATCGCCGGCGATACGCTCATCGGCCGACGGTTAGGCATTGCGACGCTGACCGCGACGCTCGAGAGCTCGCTCTTTCCGGCGAATGGGCCGCGACTCGCAGTGACGATGCGCGTCGTCCCGAAGACGGTCACTGTCTATCCCGGCGCGGTGCGCTTCGAGGCAGTCGGGGACACCGCGTCGCTCTCCGTACAGGCGACCGACTTCAACGGCTTCACCATCGCCGACGTCCCGGTGGTCTTGACCTCGCTCGATCCGGCGATCGTTCGCGTCAATGGCGCACGACTGACGGCGATGCGCACCGACAGCACCGCGGTGCGCGCGGTCATCGGACGCGATACCGTGCTCGTGCCGGTGGTCGTCAGGCAGCGCGTCGCATCGTACGGTTTTCCCGGCCCGCTGATGCTGCTCGACGCGATCGGGGCCGAGACGACGCTGGTCGTCATCGCGCGCGATTCACGGGGGAACGCAATCCCGAATGCGCCGCCGCCAGTCTGGGAATCCTCCGACACGACCCGTGTGACGGTGAGCGCGGGCGGAGTGCTTCGCGCGATTGCGAACGCTGATGCGTCGCTGAAGGTCTACGCCCGGGCGCGCCGGCCGGATGGTGCCGACTCGCTGCTCGTGGTGGTCGACCAGATCGCCCGCCGCGTTGTGATCACCCCGGCGAACGGCACGACGATCAACTCGTTAGGCGGCAAGATCAGGCTCGGCGCATTTGCCTATGACCGGCTCGGGCAGAACGTGACCGACGGGCCGCCGCACTGGGAGTCGCGACAGCCAGGCATCGCGCGGTCCGACACCAGTCAGGGGTTGAGCGTCTACGTCACTGGATTGGCGACCGGGCAGGCAACGATAGTCGCGCGAGTCGACGCGGCAGCCGACAGCGTCGTGGTCACGGTACTCAACGAGCCGAGCTCGATCGTCGTCACGCCGGACAGCTCGCTGCTCCGCAGTGCGGGCGACACGCTGCGCGGCGTTCGCGCCACGGTGTTCAACGCACAGCGCGACTCGATCCCCGGTGCCGCCGTCACCTGGTCCACGCCCGACGTCGCCGTCGTCAGGCTGCTGCCTGACGGTGGCGTGCTGGCGCTCGACAGCGGACGGGCGCGCGTGATCGGGCAGGTCACCACCGCGAGTGGCAACAAGCTCGCCGACACCGCGATCGTCGCCGTGACCAACGCACCCGCGCTGATCCGCATGCTCGTCGCCAGCGACACGCTCGTCTACCTTGGCGATACGCTGACGGTGCCGGTACGGATCGAGAATGCTCGCGGCGGCGTGCTGCCATCGACACGTGTGCGCTGGACCGCGAGCAATTCGCTGATCGCCGGGGTCTCGTCGTCGGGGCGGGTCACTGCGAAGGCGGTCGGCTCGACCTGGATCATCGCGGCGAGCGATCCTGCCGCGGTGCGCGACTCGATGCAGGTCGTGGTCACCAACCTCGCGGCATCGATCACCATCGACGGGCGTGCAAGCGGCGCGATCGATACGATGCCGGCGCCTGGAGCCGTGCTCCCGTACACCGCAACGGTGCGCAGTGCGTCGGGCGCGACGGTCACCGGCTTCACGCAGTACTGGTCGTCGTCGGCTCCGACGGTGGCCAGCGTCGCAGAGGATGGGGTGGTCACCGCGACGGGGTTCGGGACGTCGCTGATCACGGTGCGGGCGGCCAACGTGCTCGACACGGTGCGCATCGTCGTCAGGCACCCGAACAAGATCTACGTCGACCGTGCGCGCGCCGGCGCGATCCAGTTCGGGACGCTGGCGCGGCCGGTCGCGACGATCGGCGCCGGCGCAGCGCTCGCCGTGCCTAACGATACGCTGTTCGTCGCGCCGTCAGGCAGCTATGGCGAGAGCCTGTCGTTCGCGAGCAGCATCTTCATCGCTGGCGACTCGAGCGCGTTTCTTTCCGCGGGTCGCGATCCGCTGCGGCTGCCGCAGCTGGTGAACGCATCGAGCGCGCCGGCGATCGCAGCCAGTGGCGGCACGCTGACAGTGAGCCACCTCGTCATTCGCAACGGCGCCAGCGGTGCGGCCGTCGCGACGAACGGCGCCGACGTCGCGCTGAACGCGGTCTATGTCAATCCCGGTGGCGCGGCAACGCCGCGCGGGGGCGGGATCGTCGTTGCCGCCGCGCCGGCGCTGGTGGCGATCGACTCGTCGAAGCTCGAGGGGACGATCGGCGCCGGGATCCGGGTGAGCTCGTCGGCCGGCGTCCGCCTGACGCGCAATCGGGTGACCGTCGTCAGGCAGGCGGCGACCGGCGCGCCGGAAGATGGTGCTGGCATTGCGGTGCTCGGCGGCAACGGTGCGCTCGTTTCCGCGAACACGATCCGCACGGCGGACGGTATTGCGCTCCTCGTCGGCAATGCGTCGAACGCGTCGATCGTCTCGAATTCCCTCGCCGGCGAGCGGCAGCTGATGCTGGTCAACGCGGTGACCGGGCTGACCTCGGTGAGCAGCAACAACTTCGATCTTGCGCGTCAGTCGAGCGATCCGTTCACCGGCAACTCGACGACTGACGGGCGCTCCGGACTCGAGGTCCGCGGCTCGCCGGGCGTGCAACTCACCGCCAACAGCTTCCGCGATGCGGCGGCGACGACCAGCCTGATGGACGCTATTCATCTTGCCGACGTGCGCGGCACGCGGCTCGACCAGAACCGGATTTTTGGTGGCCGGCGCGGTGTTCGCTCCGAGCGTTCGAGCTGGGACATGCTGCGGTCTCGTGCCGACAGCATTGCGCTCACGATCGAAGCGTCAGGCAGCGACACGCTGTCGCTGACCGACGACACGCTTTCGGTCGCCGGCAGCGCCTGCTTGGCCGCGCGCGCCGGGCTGGTCACGCTGCTCCGCGTCTCTTTGAACCAGTGCGGAGTCGGCGACATGCCCGCGTTAGGCATGATCGGTGGTGCGCTGGCCGCGGACATGGTCGTCATCGGCGGCACCAACCCGCGGGCGATCGTCGTCGACAGTGCGCGGCGCGCCGCGGTCCGCCGCTCAACAGTACGCGGGCCGGGTGCGGCGACGATCGGCATCGCCGGTGGCGGCGGCATCGACATCACCGCCGACAGCGCGGTGGTCACGAACACCTTCGTCACCGGTTACCCCGATCGCGCCGCGGTCGCGCTGAGCGGCGGCGTGGTGCGCGCCGACAGCAATTCGGTCAACCGCAGCCGCAGCGGCGTGTGGGTCAGGCGGGCGAGCGTATCGCTCGACGTCCGCGACGACGATCTCTATGACGCCGACACCGCCGCATTGGCGGTCGTCTCGACCGCGCCGGTCAACGCGCCGGGAGTCTGGTGGGGCGATGGCCGCGGTCCCCGCGGCACGTCGGCCGCGACGGTTGGCGACACCGCGGTCGGCCCGGTCGTGACGACGCCGTACCGTGGGGCACCTCTCCGCAGCGGGATCAGCGGAACACGCATGCGGAAATTGCGCGGTGACAATCAGTCGGCGCCGCAGCTGACGACACTCCCCTATCCGTTCTCGGTGCGCGTCACCGACGCAGACGGACTCCCGGTGAGCAACAAGACGGTGACGTTCGCGCTGCCAGGCGCCAGCCGCAGTGATTTCGGCGGGGGTCAGAAGACGGTGAACGTGATCACCAACGCGAGTGGCATCGCCGAGGCGACGCTGCACCTCGGGCGCAACCCGTCGGACAACACCGTCACGGTGAGCGCCGCCGGCGTCAGCGACGTGCTGGTCTTCACCTCGACGGCTTTCTGATGCAGTGTCCGCGTTGCGGCAACGACATTGTCACCGGCGCGAAGTTCTGTCTCGAGTGCGGTGCATCGCTCGCCGACCCGGGCGCGGAGACGATGTTCCTCGACCAGGACGAGAGCCTGATCGTGCTTCGCTCGCTGCAGCGCGTGCTCGCCGGCGAATTCGAGGTGGAACGCGAGATTGGCCGCGGTGCGATGGCGATCGTCTACAAGGCGACGGAGATCGAGCTCGCCCGCCGCGTCGCGCTGAAGGTCCTCCCGCCGTCGGCGCCGGGGAGCAAGGTCGTCGCCGAGCGATTCAAGCGTGAGGCACGGCTGGCCGCGTCGCTCGATCACGCCAACATCATCCCCGTCTATCGCGTCGGTCAGGCGGGGAGCACGCACTTCATCGTGATGAAGTACGTCGACGGCCGCGGACTCGACGAGATCCTCGAGGCGCAGGGCCCGCTCCCGATCGCGGTGGTGCTGCACGTGATGCGCGCCGCGATCTCGGCGCTCGCCTACGCGCACGACCAGGGGATCGTCCACCGCGACGTGAAGGGCGGCAACATCATGGTCGATCGCGAGGGGCGAGTGCTCGTCGCCGACTTCGGCATCGCTCGCGCGATGGAGGATGCTTCGATGACGGCGACCGGCTCGGTCGTCGGCACGCCGTTCTACATGAGTCCCGAGCAGTGCGCGGCGCGGCGCATCGGCCCGCAGAGCGACCAGTACTCGATCGGCATCGTCGCCTTCCAGATGCTCACCGGTTTCGTCCCGTTCAACGCCGAGACGCTGCCGGGAATCATGCACCACCATTTCTACACGCCGGTCCCCGATCTCGCCGACTCGCGGACTGGTGTGCCCCCCGAGTTGCTCACGGTGATCAATCGTGCGCTGTCGAAGAAGCCGGACCAGCGCTATGCGACGACCGACGCGATGCTCGAGGCGCTCGACGCAGTGCCGTTCAGCGCCGAAGATCGCCGGCAGGGTGAGGACGACCTGCGGACGCTGGCTCGCGGCGGGTTGCTCCTCCGCATCGATGCGCAGCCGCTGCCCGTGCTGCTCGACCCGACGCGGGGGACACCGACCGGGTCGCGCCCGGTCTGGATGGCGCCGCCAGAGCCGCCGCGACGCCGCTGGAAACTGGTCGGTGCGCTCGCGCTGCTCGCTGTAGTCGCGTTAGGCTGGACCGGGCTGCGGTATCGTGCGGCGTCAGCCCGCGGCGGCGTGACGGGGGCGCCGCCGCCGGCCGCCGTCGTGGCGGACAGCGCGACCGCTCGCGCGTCAGGCAGCGCGCCGGCAATGCGCAGCGCGTCAACCCCCGTCGTCGCTCCCACTGGTGAATCGGACGCTGCGGCCGTTCATCCGGCGGCAGCCTCACGGCGCGCCGATGCGGAATTGCCAGCGGCGCCGACCGTCGCGGTGAGCGGGTTGCTCCGGGCGCGCGCCTATCCGGTGGACGCCGACATCGCAGTCGATGGCCTGTCGTTAGGCAGGGGCATCGTGCTCGACGCGGCGATCCGTGCCGGACGCCGCCGGCTGCGCGTGCGGGCGCCAGGCTACGCCGACTTCGACACGACGATCGTCATCGTCGCGGGCGAGACGACGCAACTGCGGCGCATCACCCTCCGCGCGCGGGAGACTGCGCCATGACCACGCGCATCGCACCCGTCGCGAGGCGGGGCTTCGCGGCGCTGCTCGGGGCCGCGGCGATCGCGATCGTCAGCGCCATCACGCCGGTTCCGGCCATCGCCCAGAGCAGCACCGCCGAATCGCTCAGCCAGGCCGCGAAGCTCTACGAGGATCTCCAGGTTGAGCGCGCGCTCGTGCTGCTCCGCCAGGTGATCTCCCCGGGCTCGCCCTTCCAGGTATCGCGCGAACAGCGGGTGCAGGCCTATGTCTACCTCGGCGCGTCGCTGGCGATTCTCGGGCGACGCGATTCGTCGGTCGCCTACTTCCGCGCCGCACTCGAGCGCGATCCGTTCACCGATCTCGATCCGTCGCGATTCACCGAGCGCGAGCGCGCCGCATTCGGCGAGGCGCGGCGGCGGACGCTCGCCGTCGGAGCGCGTCCGCTGACCGCCCGCCGGATCGATCCGCGGACCGAGGCGATCCCGATCGTGATTGTCTCGACGCACAGCGCCGCAGTGCACGCTGAGGTCGTCGCCGCGGGCGACACGAGTGGTGTCACCGTGTTCGACCGGCCGAGCGAGGGCGTGCGCGAGCTGTCGTGGAACGCGCGGCTCGCCACTGGCCTGATCGCCCCAGCGGGACGCTACTGGGTGGTGGTCCGCGCGCGCGACGGCGCGGGCATCACCGACAGCGCGAGCGTCGCGTTCGAACTGGCGCACGACATTCCCGCGCTCGAGGACTCACTGCCACCGCTCCGCGGAAGCGACCTTCTGGCCGAGCGCTGGCCGCGCTCGAGCGCAGCGCGCCAGCTCGCCAAGGGCGCGATGTTCGCGATCGGCGGGCTCGCCGTCTCGTCGTTAGGCAGCCGGCGCTTGACCCGCGGCGGCCGACCCCTCGGGGCCAGCATCGCGATCGCCGGTGTTGCAACCGGGGTTGTGGCCGCCTTCGACCGCGTGAAGCATCCGTTGAACCGCGCGGCGGTCGTCGCGAACCGGCAGCGGCGCGACGCACTCGCGGCGCGCAATGCGGCGATCGCGACGCGGAACGCGGGCCGGATTGCGCAGTTGCGGATCATCGTCATCCCGAACCGGACCCCGGAATGAACGGACGATTCACGCGCGCGGTCTCGGCCGCCATCATTATAACCGCGGTTTTTGCGACCCTCGGCTCGAGTGCAGGCGCTCAAGGTCGCCTAACGTTGCCGGCCGGCGCCGTCTCCTTCGTCTCGGCGGTCGCCGATCATCGCGTTGATGCCGGGTTCGGGTACGAGCGGAGCACCGGCCCCCTGTTCGGCGCGCAGATCGACCTCGAGCCGACGGATCGCATGACACTGACGCTGCGCGCGCTCGGTGGAACGCTCGAGGCCCAAACACCGGCGGCCGAATCGCGCGGGTTGGGGGAAGTCATGCTGAGCACGCGCATCGACGTGCTGCCCTGGCTGCGCGGAACGGCAGCCGCGCTCACGCGCAGCTACGATGGCGCGCTGGCGCGGCAGCGGTGGAGCGAGCTCTCGGTCGGCGGCGAGGGACACCTCGCGCTTGTCGACGGACTGGTTGACGGTTCGATCGGCTTCGCACTCGCGCCACTCGTCCAGGTGAGCGGCCAGCAGGGGCCCGACCTGTCAGTGGCGGGTAGCGCGCGACTGAGGCATTCGGGGGAGCGGCTCGACCTCGCGATCGGCTACACGCTCGAGCGGTACGATTTCGCGACGAGCGCCGGCGTATCGCGCGTCGAGGAGATTTCAATGCTCGTCTTTCGAGCGGGATTGCGCATCGGGCGGCGACGGGCGCAGTAGGATTCGTGGGAGCCCGCCGCGACGGATCTCGCGGCGAGGGATGGCGCAGATGCCGCCCAGCAAGGCAGCTTTGAGCGCTGCTTCCTAACGGTCATCACTGCCAGAATGCAAACGACTCTCGATTCAACGTTGCTCGCGGCGCTCTGCGCTGCAGTGTTCGCCAGCCCGCTCAGCGCACAGAAACCGCTCGCCGCGTCGCGCCCCGCCGACCTGATCGTGACCGGCGCCCGCATCTACACCGTCGACGACTCACGACCGATGGCGGAGGCGCTTGCGATCCGCGACGGACGCGTCCTCTTCGTCGGATCGGCGCGCGGCGCCCGCGCGCTGCAGGGTCCGCAGACGCAGCTCGTCGATGCGGCGGGACGCACGATCATCCCGGGAATGACTGACGCCCACGCGCACTTCCTCGGACTCGGCCAGGCATTGCGCACCGTGGACCTCGTTGGCACCGCGTCGTATGACGACGTGATTGCCCGCGTCGCGGCGCGTGCGCGGCAGGTACCGGCGGGAACGTGGATCGTCGGCCGCGGGTGGGACCAGAACGATTGGGGAGACACGCGCTTCCCGGCGCACGATGCGCTGAGCCGCGCGGTTCCGAACAATCCGGTCGTGCTCGAGCGCGTGGATGGTCATGCGTATCTCGTGAACGCGAAGGCGATGCAGCTCGCGTCGGTGACGCAGGCGACACCTGACCCGCGTGGCGGACGGCTCGAGCGCGATTCGTCGGGTGCACCGTCAGGCGTATTCGTCGACAATGCCCAGTCGATCATCGACCGCGTCGTGCCCGCGCCATCGCGCGAGGAGCTCCGCGCCCGCGCGCTTGCCGCGGTTGCCGAGATGCATCGCTGGGGCCTGACCGGGATCCACGATGCCGGCGAGGGCCGCGCCGCGATCGACCTCTTCGAGTCGCTGGCGAAGGAGGGGAAGCTCGATCTCCGCACCTACGTCATGGTCGCGGACGACAGCGCTGCGCTCGCCTACTATTTCGCCCGCGGTCCGCAGAGCGCGCTCTACGACGGCCGCGTCTGGATCCGCAGCGTCAAGCTCTACGCCGATGGAGCGTTAGGCAGCCGCGGGGCGGCGCTGCTCGAGCCGTACTCGGATGATCCGCATAACCGCGGGTTGCTCGTCTCGACGCCGGAGCATCTCGAGGCGGTGGCCGAGCGCGCGCTGCGGAGCGGCTTTCAGGTCTGCACCCATGCCATCGGCGACCGTGGAAACCGCGTCACCCTCGACGCGTACGAGCAGGCGCTCAAGGCGGTGCCCGTGGCCGACCATCGCTTCCGGGTGGAGCATGCACAGGTCGTCAACTACGACGACATCCCGCGCTTCGCCGCACTCGACGTGATCCCCTCGATGCAGGCGGTGCACCAGTCGAGCGACATGTACTGGGCGGGCGCCCGCCTCGGCGCCGGCCGCGAGCTCGGCGCGTATGCCTGGCGCTCGTTCCTCGAGACGGGAGTGATCGTGCCTAACGGCAGCGACTTCCCGGTCGAGGCGGTGAACCCGCTGCGCTCGTTCCACGCGGCGATCTCGCGGCAGGACGAGCGCGGCTGGCCGCCCGGCGGCTGGCATCCGGAGCAGAAGATGACGCGTGACGAGGCGCTGAAGTCGATGACCATCTGGCCAGCGTTCGCATCGTTCACCGAGAAGGACGCCGGCTCGCTGACCGCCGGCAAGTACGCTGATTTCGTCATCCTCGACCGCGACATCATGACCGTAGCGCCCGGCGAGGTGCTGGGAACGGGAGTTGTCGCGACGTACTTCGCCGGGAAGGCGGTCTACCAGCGACGGTAGCATTCCGGGATCCACGCCCGGGACGTGATCGCCGGCGCCCCTCGCTCGTCCCTCTTCGGGGTGCCCGACGCCGGGTACACCACACGCCTCTGACCTGCGGTCGTCCTCAGGTTCGTCGGCCGACCATTTGACCGTGTCCGCAATGTTCAGTTCCTCCTCGCTCGCCTTTCTCAAGCGCCTCCTCGACACCCCCGGCCCATCGGGATTCGAGACCGCGCCCGCCCGCGTCTGGCGTGACGAAGCGAAGTCTTTCGGCGCAGAAATCACTTTCGACGTGTCCGGCAACAGCATGGCGACGATCAATCCGCGAGGCTCGCCGACGATCATGCTCGACGGTCACATCGACGAGATCGGCGTGATCGTTCAGTACATCGACGACGAGGGGTTCGTCCACATCTCGCCGATCGGCGGGTGGGACCCGCAGGTGCTCGTCGCGCAGCGGATCCGCTTCATCACCGAGCAGGGCGAAGTGTTCGGGGTGATCGGCAAGAAGCCGATCCACCTGATCAAGCCGGAAGACCGGGAGAAGGCGTCGAAGATGATCGACCTCTGGGTGGACATCGGCGCGAAGACCAAGGCCGAAGCGGCGGCGCGTCTCACGGTCGGTGACCCGGGAGTGATCGACGGTAAGGCGATCGATTTTCCTAACGGTCGCCTCGTTTCGCGCTCGATCGACGACCGGATCGGCGCCTTCGTCGTGCTCGAGGCACTGCGCCGCTACGCGGCGAAGCCCGGCAAGGCGAAGGTCGTTGCCGTGGCGACGACGCAGGAGGAGATCGCCTGGAATGGCGGCGGGGCGCTCGTCTGCGCGCAGTGCGTCAACCCGCAGCTGGCGGTCGTCGTCGACGTCACCTTCGCCACCGATCATCCCGGACTCGAGAAGAAGGAGCTCGGCGATCACGCGTTAGGCGGCGGGCCGGTGCTCTCGCGCGGCGGGCTCATCTCGCCGGTCGCCCTCCGGATGCTCCGCGACGCGGCCGCCCGGATGAAGATTCCCTACTCGCTGCACGGCGTCGGGCGCGACACCAGCACCAACGCCGACGCGATCGCCATTGCGCGTGAGGGGGTCGCGACCGCGCTCGTCTCGATCCCGAACCGCTACATGCACTCGCCGAACGAGATGATCGACCTTGCCGACGTCGACGCGGCCGCCGAGCTGCTCGCCGAGGTCTGCCGCACGCTCGACGGAACGGTCGACTTCACCGACCGCTAGTCGCAGCGAGCAGCGTCTCGAGGCGGACCACAAACTCGGACTGCGCGGGATTCATCTTCTCGCGCGCGGTCTGCGCCTCGAACCACGAGCAGCGGTCGATCTCGGGGTAGCTCACCCAGCGGCCGGAGCCACGCGGCCATTCCATCTTCGCGCTGTTGCTCGTCGTCGTCGCGGCGTCGGCGTCGCCTTCCCACGCCCAGGCGTGGACGACCTTCCCCGCCTTCTGGCGGATCGTGCCTAACGGGATGAAAGGTCCCGGCGCCTCGATCCCCGTCTCCTCGCGGAACTCGCGGCGGGCGGCGGTCAGCGGATCCTCGCCTTCGTCGATCAGCCCTTTCGGGATCGTCCAGGCGCCGAGATCGCGCGACTTCCAGAGCGGACCGCCCGGATGGGCGAGAAATATCTCGAGCCCAACGCTGGTCCGCCGGAAGAGGACGAGACCGGCACTGGTGTTCCGGCGCGGCGAACCGGCAGCCACCGTCAGCTTTCCTTGCCGCCGGCCTGCATCAGCAGGCGGAAGACGGCCTGCTTCACTTCCTTGTCCTTGTCGTCGAGCAGGTGCTGCAGCGCGTTCTGCGCCGCCGGCGTGCGCGCCTCGCCTAACGCCTGGACGGCGGCGACGCGGACCGCGGTCGCCTTCTTCTTGAAGATGCCGCCCCCCGGCTCGGCGGCCTTGATCAGCCGCTGGACCGCATCAGTGGTCCCGAGCCGTCCGAGCGCGGCGACGATCGCCAGCTGCACCTCCTGGTCGCTCTCGCTGTCGAGCGCCTTGGTCAGCGTCCCCGCCGAGCGAAGTCCCTTCCGCGTCCCCATTCCCGACGCCGCCTGCATCCGCACCTGCGGCGAGGTGTCGCGCATCGCGACGCGAAGCGAGTCGAGTGCCTTCGGCGACTCGAGCTTCGCCAGCGCGCTGATCGCCGCCCGGCGCACCCGGTCGTCGTCGTGCTTGAGCAGCTCGGACAGCGGCGGCTGCGCCTCTTCGGCCTGCATCTCGCCGAGCAGGTCGGCTGCATTGCGCGCGACATACCAGCGCGCGTCGCCGAGCATGTGGATGAGCGCAGGCACGCCGGCATTGAGCTTCACCAGCGCATCGAAGAAGACCCGCCGATCACTCAGCGACTGCGCGGCGGTGAGCTGGTCGATCAGCGCATCGGCACCATCTTCACCGCACCGAGTGAGCACCATCAGGTAGTCATCGGCACGCTCGCGCTTTCGGGGGAGCATCGTCGCGACGGCGCGGAGCAGTGTCGGCTTCGTCAGGCGACGCAGCGCCATCACGTACGCGCGCTTGAGATCATTCTCCGAGAGCGCTCCCTCGCGCGCGACCACGCCATGAAACGCGCGGGCGACCGTGTCGTGCTTCCCTTCGCGGGCGGCATTCTCGATCACGGTGACCAGGTCGTCGAGCACGCGTGTCGCGATGTTCGCGGACTTGGTCGCGTCGAGTTGATGCAGCAGGTCCTCGGCCGAGCCCTTTGGCTGCTGCTGCGCGGCGAACGCGAGGTAGCTGCCCGAGTCCTCGCCGACGAAGCGGAGGCCGGGACCTGAAGCGGCGGGCGGCGTCTGGCGCGGACGTTTTGCCGCGGCGGCGTCGGCTGCGGCCCCTGCACTCGTCGCACCCGGTGGATCGGAGATCGCGCTCGCAGCATTTGTCTTCGCGTTCGCCTGAGTGTTGGCGCTTGGCACACCCGTCGACACGCGCGCGACTGGTGCACCGACCGCCTCGATCCCGGCGATCTCGATGCGCACCGTCTTCGCGCCGAGCGCGGCGACGCGTACCTTGGCTGCTTCCCCCCCGTCGCCTGGCACTGGTTGCGCCGCGAGAATGCGGGCGAGGCCAAGCACGTCGGCGGCGACCGCGGCTCGGTCGACGCGGATCTCGCGGACCGCGTGCCCGATCATCTGCGCAGTGAGGTCCTGCACACCGGTCAGCGAGTCGGGAAGTGCGCTGCCATTCACCGTAAGACGCCAATCACGCGCGGTGAACACGACGGGGCCGTCCTTGGAAACTGCCACCGTCGCGCGCAGCGACGCCTTCTGCTCGTCGATGTTCGCGCTCTCGTTCAGCAGTAGCCAAACGAGACGTGAGAAATGGCGCGCGAGCGTGACCGAGTAGTCCATTCGAAAGCACCCTCCATCGGGTGCACAACGGGGGCTGAGACCTGACAACTCAAGACCATTCGACGGGCCGAAGGGTCACGCATCCGGTGCAAGGAACGGCGTGCCTTTGCTGGCCTGTTCGCAACGCCGCCGGTTAACATACCGAACGCCCGCCGCTTCTGCCTCCCTCCGCACCGGTCTCCACCTACATGCGCGAAGCCCCCGCTTTCGTTCCCCGCTTCCTCGTGACCGCATTCTCGAGCGCCGCGCTGATCGTGGTCGCAAGCTCGGGCTGCGTCGTCGCGCCTCTCGCCGCCCAGGTTGCCGCGGCCGCTCCACCAGCGACGAGCATCGTCATCCGCGCCGCCCGCCTCATCGACGGCACAGGCTCGACCGCGATCACCGACGCTGCCATCGTGGTGACCGGCGACCGGATCGTCGCGGTGGGCAAGGCGTCTTCCGTCGCGGTGCCCGCTGGGGCGCGCGTGATCGACCTCGGCGACGCGACGCTGCTCCCCGGATTCATCGACGCGCACACGCACATCATTGGACGCCCGCTCGGCGATCCCGCGTCCGATCTCGCAAGCGTGAAGGATTTCCCGGGCTACGCGGCGATTGTGGGCGTCGAGAACGCGCGTCGCACCCTGATGGCGGGGTTCACGTCGATTCGCGTCGTGGGCGCGCCGAACTTCGACGACATGGCGCTGCGCGAGGCAATCACCAACGGCACCGTCCCCGGCCCGCGGATGGAGAACGCCGGTCACGCGTTCGGCATTACCGGTGGTCACTGCGACGAGAATGGGTGGACACCCGGGCTCGAGGACAACGACTATCGCACCGGCGTCGCCGACGGGGTGGACGAAGTCCGCAAGGCGGTGCGCTACCAGGTGAAGTACGGAGCAGACGTCATCAAGATCTGCGCGACCGGCGGCGTGCTCTCCGAAGGGGACGCGGTCGGGGCGACCCAGTACACCCTCGAGGAGATGAAGGCCGTCGTCGATGAAGCGAAGAAGCTCGACCGCAAGGTGGCCGCGCACGCTCATGGCACCGCGGGGATCAAGCTGGCCGTCCAGGCCGGTGTCGCGTCGATCGAGCACGGCTCATTCCTCGATGATGAGGGGGCACGGATGATGGCGCAGCGCGGCACCTTCCTCGTCCCGACAATCAGCGCCGGCGAGTTCGTCGAGCGCGCCGCGAAGAGCGGGCGCTTAACCGGCCTCCGCGCCGAGAAGGCGATGGCGGCCGCCGCCGGCCTCCGCAACTCGGTGCGGCTCGCGATGAAGTACAATGTCCCGATCGCGTTAGGCACCGACGCCGGCGTCGGTGACCACGGAAAGAATGGCCATGAGTTCACGCTGATGGTGCAGTGGGGGGGCCTCACCCCGATGCAGTCGATCGTCGCCGGTACGATGAGCGCGGCCAAACTGCTCGGCTGGGACGCGCGGCTGGGGACGCTGGCCGCCGGCAAGCTGGCCGACATCGTCGCTGTTCCGGGCGACCCGCTGGCCGACATCACGACGATGGAGCGGCCGCAGTTCGTGATGAAGGGCGGCGCCGTCTATCGCGGCGACCCGGCGCAGCGTTAGGCGGGGAACGGGCACTGCCCTTTCACTGCTGGAGCCCGGCTCGCTACGCGATCCCCCTCCCCGTCGGCCACCGTTTCCCGATCGAGAAGTACGTGCTGCTGCGCGACGCGGTGCTCGCCGAGGGAATCGTCACCCCCGGATGCCTGCATGAATCGGATCGTCTGAGGCGGGCCGACCTGCTGCGCGTGCACGACGCCGACTACGTCGACCGGTTCAGCAGCGGTCGGCTCACGGAGGTCGAGATTCGCCGGCTCGGCTTTCCCTGGTCGCCGGAGCTCGTCGAGCGCTCCTACCGAACCGGCGGCGGGACGATCGCTGCAGCCCGCGCCGCGTTGATCCATGGCGTCGCGATGAACCTTGCCGGCGGCACGCATCACGCGTTCCCGGATCACGGCGAAGGATTCTGCGTCTTCAACGACGTCGCGATCGCCGTCCGTGCCCTGCTCGATGAGGGAACCATCGCCCGCGCCGCGGTGATCGACCTCGATGTCCATCAGGGCAACGGCACGCACGCCGTGTTCGCCGGCGACTCGCGTGTCTTCACCTTCAGCATGCACGGCGAGCGCAACTACCCGTATCGCACGACACCGTTAGGCGACACGGCGAGCGAATCCGACGCCGGCGCGCGCTACGGTCTGCGCGTTCCCGGCACCCGCGATGTCGATCTTCCCGCTGGCACCGGCGACGAGGAATATCTCGCGACGCTGCACCACGAGCTCCCCGAAGTGCTTGCCGCCGCTGCGGCGGACCTCGTCGTCTACCTCGCCGGCGCCGACCCGCACGAAGGCGACCGCCTCGGCAAGCTCCGCCTGACGTTCGACGGCCTCGCCCGCCGCGACGCCTTCGTGCTCGAGAGCTGCCGCGACATCGGAACCCCCGTCGCCATCACTATCGCCGGCGGATACGGCCGCGACGTGCGAGACACCGTTCGCATTCACGTGACGACCGCGCGACTCGCGAGCAGCTTCGGGGGCGAGAAGCGCGGTCACAGCTGATCGAACCACAGAGCACCGCCGGGGCGGTTGGAGGCTCGCGGTCGCACGCCGGCGATCGGTTTTCATTGCCTTGATGCGAGATGGTCTCCGCCGGCTTGCCCCAAAGCTGTTCTGACCGCGCCGTCGCGAGCATTGCATTCGCGGTAGTTCTCTGCGGTTCAACTGCTGTTTGAACCACCGAGAACTGCCGTGGCGATCCGCGGTTCGCGGTCGTACGCGGGCGATCGGTTTTCGTTGGCTTAATGCGAGATGGGCTCCCCCGGCGTGCCCCACAGCTGTTCCGGCGGCGGCGGCGCGACCCGTTCCTTCGCGGCGGTTCTCTGCGATTCAACTGCTGTTCGCAGTAACCCGCCGTTGCCTTTCACGGTTGCACGCGCCACTCTCCGCACACACCCTCTCGCTCCGCGTGCCTCTCCCGATTCCCCCGCCGGCATCGTCCGGATTCACCAGCAGCACCGCGGTCCCGCTCTACTGGTGCCGCTACGGCGCGCCGGGTGCGCCGCGGTTGCTCGTCCTCCATGGCGGACCGGGTGCGAGCCACGACTATCTGCTCCCGCAGATGCTCGAGCTGGCGCGCTCGCACGCGTTGATCTTTTACGATCAGCGCGGAGGAGGGCGCTCGAAGACCGACGACCGCGCGCCGATCACCTGGCGAACTCACGTCGCCGATTTCGAGTCCGTTGTTGCCGAGCTCGAACTCGGCGTGCCCGCGGTCGTCGGCTATTCGTGGGGCGGATTGCTCGCGCTGCTCGCGACAATCGAACGTGCGCGCACCACCGCGCCGCTCCCCGCGCTGCTCGCGCTCATTGACCCTGCTCCGCTCACGCGGCAATATCGGGAGCGGTTCGAGGCGGAATTCGCGCGGCGTCAGAACGGCGCGGAGATCCAGGCGATGCGCGCGGAGCTGGCGGAATCGGGGCTGCGTGAGCGCGACATGGATGCGTACCGGCAACGCGCATTCGAGCTCAGCGTCGCAGGATACTTCGCCGAGCCGCGCGCGGCGCAGAACCTGACGCCGTTTCGCGTCACGGGCCGCGTGCAGCAATCGGTGTGGGCGTCGCTGGCGGACTTCGATGTCGTGCGCGAACTGGCGGGCATCCGGGTGCCCGCGCTGTTCGTGCATGGCCGGGAGGACCCGATCCCGCTCGAGTCGTCGTCGGATGGGGCGCGCGCGCTCGACGCGCCACTGGTCGTGCTCGAAGGATGCGGGCACGTACCGTATGTCGAGCAGCCGAAGGCGCTGTTTGCCGCGATCGACGAATTTCTCGCCGCGGCAATCGGAGCGAAACGTCAGGCAGGCAGCGAGCAGACCACCAGCGAGGCACGATGAGCGGCTACGAAGACCGCGGACGATCGGAGATCACCACCACCGAGATCGACGGCAAGAGCTACGGCGTATCGATGCGCATCGTCTTCGACGGCATCGAGCACGTCGGCCGGCTCTGGTTCGCCGAGGAGGGCTGGGACGACGACGGACTTCCTGATCGCGCCGCATTTCCCGGCCGCACGCGGGACGAAGTCATCGCGCTCGCCAAGCGGCTCAGCACGCACGAACTCGCGCAGCGCTTTCACCGCGCCCAGGCCGAGAAGCGTCGCTTCCATAATCTTCGCCGCCTGACCGACGAGATTCTCGCCAAGATCCGCTACCTCAATCAGGTCGGCGTTTCAATGCGCGCCCGCCTGCTCGACGTCGAGGGTGCCGCGCAGGAGCTCGAGCTCACCGAACACCAGCTGCACGAGCTGATCGACCGCCTTCGTCCGACCGCCGGCGTCGAAGAAGAGTAGTCGCCGCCGATGGATTCGCGGACGACCGCGCACGTTCTCTCGCGTATCGCTGCGCTGCTCGAGCTCTCGGGCGCGAACACCTTCAAGGCGCGCGCCTATGAGGGCGCCGCCCGCGCGCTGCGCACGATCGACACCGACGACCTCGCGCCGCTGCTCGAGAGCGGTGAACTCGCCATGCTGCCGGGTGTCGGGCCGGCGACACTGAGCGTCATCCGCGAACTGGTCGAGACGGGAGAATCGGCCTACCTCGAGCGCCTCCGATCGGCGATCCCGGAAGGCCTGCTCGAGTTGCTGGGTCTCCCCCGGCTCGGCGGTGCCAAGATCCATGCGCTGCACCAGGCGTTAGGCATAACGTCACTCGACGATCTCGAGCGCGAAGCCCGCACCGGCGGCCTTGCTGGCGTGAAGGGCTTCGGTCCGAAAACCGTGCAGGCGATCCTCACCGGCATCACGAAGCTCCGCGCTGCGGGCAATCAGATGCACATCCCGGTCGCGCTGCTCGAGGCGTTCCGGATCCGCACTGCGGTCGCCGCGCATCCCGGCGTCATCCGCGCCGTGGTCGCCGGATCGGTGCGCCGACACGTCGAAGTCGCAAGCGACATCGATATCGTGGCCGGCTGCAGCGGTGACGTCGACGGCATCTTCGCCTCGTTCGCCAACGCACCGGGCGTCCGCCGTGCGACCCGGAAAAGCGCCGACACCCTCGCGATCACCTACGTTGACGGCGTCTGCCTCGATCTCTGCTGCGTGCCCGACGACCGGTTCGCGCTCACACTGTGGCGGATGACCGGGAGCGAGGCGCACGTCGCCGCGCTCGGCAGCCACGCCAGCCGCCGCGGCTTCACGTTAGGCAGCGACGTCCTGCGCGACCGCGCCGGCAACGTCGTCCCGCTCGCCGACGAGTCCGCGCTCTACACGGCGCTCGGCCTCCCTTTCATCGTTCCCGAGCTGCGCGAGTCGGGCGACGAGGTGACCGCCGCAGCCAGCGACGAGCTCCCCGACCTGCTCCGCGACGAGCAGATCCGCGGCGTGCTGCACTGCCACACCCGCTACTCCGATGGCAAGGCGACCGTCGCCGAGATGGCCGACGCGGCGCGCGCGCGCGGCTGGAGCTACATCGGGATCTCCGATCACTCGCAAGCGGCGTTCTACGCCGGTGGCCTCAAGCCCGACCAGGTCCGCCAGCAGCACGACGAGATCGACGCGCTCAACGCGGCGAGCGATGGCACGTTCACCATCCTCAAGGGGATTGAAGCCGACATCCTCGCTGACGGACGGCTCGACTACGAGCCCGGTCTGCTCGATAGCTTTGACTTCGTGATCGGCTCGATCCATTCGCGCTTCGCGATGGACGAGCCGGCGATGACCGAGCGAGTACTCCGCGCCCTGGATGATCCGCACCTGACCATACTCGCCCACCCCACAGGGCGGCTCCTCCTCAGCCGCGATCCGTACGGCATCGACATCGATGCCGTACTCGAGAAGGCCGCCGAGCGCGGCGTCGCGGTCGAGCTCAACGCCGACTCGCATCGCCTCGACCTCGACTGGCGCCACCTGCGCGCCGCGAAGCAGCGCGGTGTCACGATCGCGATTGGCCCCGATGCGCATTCGACCCGCGGTCTCGACAACACCACACTCGGCGTGATGATGGCGCGGAAGGGGTGGCTCGAGGCGGACGATGTGTTGAACACCGGCGACGTGCGCGCGGTCCTGAGCTTCGCGCGTCCCGGACATCCGGAGCGCGCCCGATGAAGACCGCGCGAAAGACGCGTTGGCGGCCGCGTCTCCTCCGCGATCCGGCACGCGCGGCGCAGATCTACGACATCCTCGCCGCCACCTATCCCGACGCGCACTGCGCACTCGATCACGCCGGGCCCTTCCAGCTCCTCGCCGCGACGATCCTCAGCGCGCAGTGCACCGACAAGCGCGTCAACATGGTCACCCTCGACCTGTTCGCGCGCTATCCGGGTCCCGCCGCACTCGCCGCCGCGGAGCAGGCCGACGTCGAGCAGGTCATTCGCAGCGCCGGCTTCTTCCGGAACAAGGCGACCAACCTGATCGCGATGGCCGGCGCTGTCGTCGACCGCCACGGTGGCGAGGTTCCGGCCACGATGGACGCGCTCGTCGCCCTGCCCGGCGTCGGCCGCAAGACGGCGAACGTCGTGCTCGGCAACGCCTTCGGCCGCAACGAGGGCATCGTCGTCGACACCCACGTCTCACGCGTCAGCCAGCGGCTCGGCCTGACCAGCGAGACCGACCCGGTGAAGATCGAAAGCTCGCTCATTCCGCTCTTCCCGCGCGAGCGATGGACGATGCTCTCGCACCTCTTCATCGAGCACGGCCGCCAGATCTGCGACGCGAAGCGTCCGCGCTGCGGCATCTGCCCGCTCGCCACTATCTGCCCATCGGCGGCGCCGTGAGGCCTAACGACGCGGAGGAAGGCGCCGAGGGCGCCCGGGTGGCCGAGGTGCTGATCCGCACCGGACTGGCGCTGGCGTCGACGTCGAACCTCGACGACCTCCTCCAGATCCTCGCCGATTCGGCGCGCGCGCTGGTCGCCGCCCGCTACGGCGCGTTAGGCGTGATCAACCCGGAGGGCACCGGGCTCGAGGACTTCATCACCTCCGGGCTCGCACCCGAGCAGCGGGCGAAGATGGGCCAGCTGCCGACGGGGCACGGCATCCTCGGCCTCCTCGTCCGCGATGCACGGCCGATCCGCCTGCATGACCTCCGCGATCATCCGGACTCGGTTGGCGTCCCGAAGAACCATCCGCAGATGCGATCGTTCCTCGGCGTGCCGATCGTCTCGCAGGGACGCGTCTTCGGCAACCTGTACGTCACCGAGAAGCAGGGCGGCGGCGACTTCGATGACGACGATCTCAACCTGCTGCGCGTGCTCGCCGCACAGGCGGCCATCGCCCTCGAGAATGCGCAGCTTCGCCTGACGCGCGACCGCTTCTTCGCGTCGTCGAGCCACGAGCTTGGGAACGCCATCGCCGCGGTCAAGGTCTGGGCGAGGCACCTGATGCAGAACACACCGACTGATCCCGACGAGCTGCGCACCGGGCTGCGAAACCTCGCCGGGAGCGCCGACCAGACCAGCCGACTCGTCGACGACCTGCTCAGCCTCTCGAAGCTGCAGGAGGGACGCCTGACGATCGAGCCATGGCAGCTCGACGTCGCCGAAATCGTCGCCGCCGCGGTCGAGCACCTGCGCCTCGAAGCCGCCGCCTCTGGCGTCGAGCTGCTGCTCGAGCCACAGCCGGACCGGCTCGATGCAGAACTCGATGGCGGCCGCCTCCGGCAGATCGTCGTCAACCTCGTCGCGAATGCGATCAAGTTCACGCCGACGGGTCGCGCCGTGCAGGTCACCACGTCGAAACGGACGGATGCGGGGATCCGCGTGTCCGTGAGCGACGCCGGCCCGGGGATCGCGGCGGAGAGTCACGAGCGGATCTTTCAACCGTATGAGCAGGTCGCCGGCGTCGCGAAGGGCCGCGGCACGGGCCTCGGCCTCGCGCTCTCCCGCCAGCTCGCCCGGATGATGGGCGGCGACATCACCGTCGCGAGCACCGCCGGGGAGGGCGCGACGTTCAACCTCGACCTGCCGACCGCCGTTCCCGAGCGCGGACTCGCCCCCCAGCGTTAGGCCTGACGACCGCGCGGTTTCCTACTGCGCCCGTACCGTCTTCTCGGCGGCGAGAATCCCGATGCGGAGGGCGAACTGCACATAGTCCGGCCGATGGGAGAGCCCGAGCTTCTCGTTCACCCGCTGCTTGTAGGTGTCGACCGTCTTCGGGCTGATGTGCAGCTTCTCTCCGATCTCGGGTGCGCTGTAACCCTCGGCGGTCATCCGCAGGACGTCACGTTCACGATCGGTCAGCTTCTCGAAGCGCGCGCGATCGCCAGCGGCTTCTTCCTTCTTCTTCAGCTCACGCGCGAGCACGCGTGCCGCGGACGGACGGACGTAGAGATCGCCGCGCGCCACGGCGCGCACTGCGTCGACCAGCTCGCGATCGGCGGCAGTCTTCACGAGATAGCCTGACGCTCCCGCCTCGAGCAGCGGCACCAGGTACTCGTCCTCGGGATGCATCGTCAGCACGAGCACCTTTGGCGAATTCTCCGCCGAGGAGATCAGCCGCGTCGCGGCGATGCCGTCCATCTCGCCCATCGTCAGGTCCATCACGACGACGTGCGGATGCAGGCGCGCCGCGAGTGCAACCGCGTCGCGCCCGTTGGACGCCTCGCCGACCACCGCGACATCGCGCGCCGACCCAAGAATTGCCTTGAGCCCGGCGCGCACGATCGCATGGTCGTCGGCGAGGACGACGCGAATCTGGTCTTCGCTCATTTATTGACGATCAGTGCAGTCACCATCCCGAACATTCCATGCTCCGACTCGGCATGCGGGAGAATATGGCAGTGGAAGGCCCACGTTCCCGGGTTGTTGCAGTTCACGATCACATCCCAGCGCTCGCCGGGCGCGATGTTCAGCGTATCGCAACGCCACGGCGCCGGCTGCGGCCACCCGTCCTTGTCGATCACCGTCATGTGCATCCCGTGCAGATGCATCGGGTGGATCATCATCCCCTCGTTCATGAAGCGGATGCGGACCTTCTGGCCAAGCTTGGCGACGATCGGTTCCGTTGCCGGAAATCCCTTCCCGTTCAAGGTATAGCCGTGCATGCCGTCGTTGAGGATCATGACGTAATCGACGTCCACCTTCTCGATCGCCCGCTTCTGTTTCGGCTCGATGATGAACGCGCCGAGCAATCCAAGACCGACCTGCTTCGCCGAATTGTGGTGCGAGTGGTACATGTGCGACCCGGCGTTCGGCGCGACGAATTCATAGGTGTACGTCGTGCCCGGCTTGATCGGCTTCTGGGTGATGAACGGCACCCCGTCCTGATCGTTAGGCAGCTCGACGCCATGGAAGTGCACCACCGTGGACTCGGGGAGTTCGTTCTTGACGACGAGCCGGACGCGCTCACCCTGGCGAACGCGGATCTGCGGACCCGGCACCTGGTCGTTGTACGCCCACGCCTCGACCATCTTCCCGGGCTCGGTCTCCCACTGGATCTTCCGCGCCGTCAGCTCGAAAACCTTCACGCCGTTGTCCATCCGCGGCGCGAGCAGCTGGTTGCCGCGGCCGGCCGTCTTCGCCGGGAACGCCTTGATCCCCTTCTCGTGCATGGCGTCCATCGCGTCGGCCGTCGCAGCGACCGAGTTGACGGCCGGCGTCGCCAGCGTGCCGCCATGCTCGATCGGAGTCTGTGCCGCCGGGGAGGCCGATGCACCCTGCAGTGTGGCGGGTTTCGCCTCGTCGCACGCGGCGAGCAGCGACGCCGCAGCGGGCGCCGCGATCGCGGTCAGCGCGGCCTTGCGAAGGAAGTCTCGCCGGCTGGGTGCACGAACGTCTGCAATGCGCGGAATCTCAGCGGTCGATGGCAGGAGCATCGGATCGGTCATCTGGCAGTCTCGGGTGTGAGGGAGTCGCAGCTCGTTGCCGAAAGCTCGCCACCGAGGGCTCGAGCATCTGTCAGCGGTCACCCCAACTTTCGCCGGGAATCGACTACGGCCTCGTAGGGGAAACCCTGACGAGGAGCTCCGCGGGGGGTTCATGCAACAGCACTTGAACCGCAGAGAACTACCGCGGAGGCAAGGCTCGCGACGCCGGGGCGGAACAGCTGTGGGGCCAGGCGGGGCGAGACCATCTCGCACTAGGCCCAACGATGAGTTGCCGGCGCGGGACCACGAGCCTCGGAGCGCCACGGCGGTTCTCGGTGGTTCAGCCAACAGCATTTGAACCGCAGAGAACTACCGCGAGGGGAAGGTTTGCGACGCCGCGGCCGGAACAGCTTGGGGGGACGCCCGGCGAGACAATCTCGCCCGACGCTCAACGATAAGTTGCCGCCCGGCGACCGCGAGCCTCGGTGCGCCACGGCCGTTCTCAGTGGTTCCAGCATCGGTCGGGATCGCAGTTGCGCGAGACGGCGGTGAGTGGCGAGCTTTCGTCCTGCTGTAGAACTCCAACAGGGCGAGGACAGAGTGGCGAAGCAGGCGACTTTCGAAACGAACCGCGGCACCATCGTCGCGGAGCTGTACGACACGGATGCACCGAAGACGGTCGAGAATTTCGAGAAGCTGGCGAACTCCGGCTTCTATGACGGTGTGAAGTTCCACCGCGTGATTTCCGACTTTGTGGTGCAGGGTGGCGATCCGCTGTCGCGCGACCTGAAGTCGGGCGATCCGCGAGTCGGGACCGGCGGTCCGGGCTGGAAGATCAAGTGCGAGACGGCGGGCAATCCGCGGAAGCACGAAGTCGGTTCGCTGTCGATGGCGCATGCCGGCAAGGACACCGGTGGTAGCCAGTTCTTCATGGTGCTGAGCGAGAGCAACACGAAGCACCTGAACGGCGTGCACACCGTGTTCGGCAAGATCACGCAGGGGATCGACGTGATGCAGAAGATCACGAAGGACGATACGATGACCCAGGTGCGGGTCGCCTGAGGGCGGCGCCGATTCTCTTTCCAGAGCGAGGGACGAAATGGCGGCACCATTGCCGGGTGACAAGAGCGCGGGGTTTGCGGGACTGATCGTCGGCGCGGTGGTGGTCTTCCTGATCGCCTGGGGGATCGTGCACCTGACGAACAAGCACTACGACGGCGAGAAAGGCGCGACGACCACCGAGCAGCCGGCGCACTAGGCGCCGCGCCAGCGGGCATGCGAGCCGCCGTTAGGCAGACCGGAGCGTGTCGCGGCTGGAATGCCAGTCGGCGCCGTTCCGCCACTTGTCAGCCACGCCCGGTGCCAGTACATTAGTGACTGACCAGTCAGTAAGTGAGCGGCGGCGACGGCCCGTTACCGGCGCCGCCGCGCTGGCCGGTCCGGGAACATCGCAATAATCGTCCGCGCTGGTGAGGGAATGACCGACCGTCCAGTAAAGAACACGCGCACCACCGGCCGAACCGGGAAGACCGCGAAAACCCCCGCTCGCGCCGCGGGCAAGCTCCCCACGCCGGCACGCCGCCGCCGCCCCGACGAGCGGCCGACGCAGATCCTCGACGCAGCGCTCGACATCTTCGGCGAGAAGGGACTCGCTGCGGCGCGCCTCGACGACATCGCCAAGCGCGCCGGGCTCGCCAAGGGCACCATCTACCTCTACTTCACCAACAAGGACGAGCTCTTTCGTGCCGTGATCCGGTCGACACTGGTCGCCCAGCTCGAACGCGCCGAATCGCTGGTCGCCACCGGCTCGCCGGAAGCGCGGCTCGATGAGTTCATGCGCGGATGGTGGACGTTCATCTGCTCGCCGACCTTCGAGCGCGTGCACCGACTGGTCACCAGCGAGATCCCTAAGTTCCCCGACCTCGCGCGCTTCTACGCCACCGAAGTCATCGCCCGCGGCCTCCGGCTCGTCAGCGGAATCGTTGCCGATGGGATTGCCGCCGGCGTGTATCGCCCGACCGACGCGATGGCGACCGCCCGCATGATCATGGGCACCTTCGTCATTCATGGGCTCTGGCGCAGCAAGCGGTCCTTTCTCTCGCACCTCGGCGCTGCATCCGACCACACGATGTTCGAGCAGCTCTCCGACTTCCTTCGCGCCGCGCTCCGTCCCGATCACGGGCGCGCGCATCATCCCGCGGCGCCCGCCGCGTCGCGTTCGCGCTCATGATACCTGCACTGCATACCCACCGTCCGCGCGCGCCGCTTGCGCGCCGGCCGCGCCGCATCGCGCCCGTCGCGCTCGCGTTGCTCGTCCTCGCCGCACCGCTTGCCCTCCGGGCACAGGATACGACCGCCGCTCAGGCAGCTGGCCAGACGCTGGTCCTCACCCTCGGCGACGCCGTGCAGCTCGCGGCGCGCCAGTCGCCGATCGCCGAGACCGGCCGCCTCCGCGCCGACGAGGCACGAGCCCGCGTCACCCAGCGCCGCGCCGACCTGCTCCCTAACGTTTCAGGGAGCGCGCTGCGATCCGGACGGACGTTCAACACCGCGACGTTAGGCCTCGATTTTCCGACCGCGCCCGGCCAGCCGCCGATCTTCGCCCGCAACGGGCAGATCGAGGGGCCGGTCGTCACCACCGACTTCCGGGCCCGCGGGTCGATGAACTTCATCGACCTCGCCGCACTCGCCCGCGTTCGTGCGGCGCGCGCGTCACTGCGGGCGAGCAGTGCCGACGCGGCGGCCGCCGCCGAGAACGCCGCGGCGCAGACCGCCACCGCGTACCTGCGCGCGCTGCGGGCCGACGCCCAGCTGGTCGCTCGCGCGCAGGACTCGACGCTGGCCGCCGACCTGCTCGGCATCGCCCGCTCGACACTCAAGGCCGGCACTGGCACCGCGCTCGACGTCACCCGCGCCGAGTCGCAGGCGGCCGGTGTCCGCGCGCAGCTGATCGCCGCCCGCTCGGAGCGCGGGCGCGCCCGGCTCGAGCTCCTGCGGACGATGGGTGTCCCGCTCGACGTGAAGCTCGAGTTGGCCGATTCACTCGACCGGCTCGCGATGACCGACAGCATGCCTGACGCGGACGCGGCCACGGCGCTGGCGATGAACAACCGCCCCGACGTCCGCGCGGCGGACGAGCAGTATCGCGCCGCGCAGCGCTCGATCAGGGCGATCCAGGCCGAGCGGCTGCCGAGCCTCGGCGCCTTCGGCGACCAGGGCACAATCGGGCTCGGGGTAAAGCACCTGCTGCCGACCTACGATTGGGGGCTGCAGATCTCGGTGCCGATCTTCGACGGGCTGCGCCGCGAAGGACGGATCGAGGAGCAGCGGGCGATCACCAGCGAAGTCGACGTCCGTCGTCGCGACCTCCGCGAGCAGACCGGCGTCGAGGTCCGCTCGGCGCTGCTCGATCTCGGCTCGGCGCGCGAGCAGGTCGATGCCGCCCGCGAGCGGCTCCGCCTCGCCGAGCAGGAGGTGTCGCAGTCACGCGAGCGGTTCACGGCCGGGGTCGGCGGCAATGCCGACGTCGTCACCGGATCGTTAGGCCTCACGGCCGCCCGCAATCAGCTGATCGACGCACTGACGCTCTTCCAGTCCGCCCGTGTCTCGCTGGCCCGCGCCGAAGGACGCGCGGCCGGCATTCGCTAGCAGTTCTTCGTTCACCCAACTTTCGACACTCGTCACGATCGCTGTCATGGCAAACCGCAAGCGCATCATCCCGATCATCGCGATCCTCGTCATCGGGGCATTGGTCTGGTTCGGCAAGCAGTGGTGGTACGGCCGCGCCCACGAATCCACCGACAACGCACAGGTCGACGGACATCTCGTCCCCGTGCTCGCCAAGGTCGGCGGCTATGTCGCCGCGGTCGGCGTCGCCGAGAACGACAGCGTGCGCGAGGGACAGGTCCTCGTTCGCATCGACAGCTCCGAGTATGCGGTTCGCCTGCAACAGGCGAACGCCGACCTCGGAGCGGCGCGCGCCGCGGCCGGTTCGGGGAGCGGCCGGGGCGGTCAGGCACAGGCACAGGTGGCGGCGGCCGCGGGCCAGCGCGGTGCGCTCGAATCGCAGATCACCGCCGCACGCGCCGCGCGCGACAAGGCGGTTGCCGACCTCGGACGGATCCGCGAGCTCGCCGCGAAGCAGATCGTAAGCTCGCAGCAGCTCGATGCCGCGATCGCGACGGCTGACGGCGCGGCGGCGAACCTCCAGGGACTCGAGCGCTCGGCGGGTGCGGCCGGCGCGACGGTCGCCAGTGCGGAGGCGGGGGTCCGCCTGGCGCAGGCGCGGCTGGCCGGTGCGGAGGCGATGAAGGCGAACGCCGAGCTGCAGCTGCAGTACACGCGCGTCAGTGCGCCAGCGTCAGGCACGGTGTCGAAGAAGCAGGTCGAGGTCGGCCAGCTGGTGCAGGCGGGCCAGCCGCTGATGACGATCGTCAGCGACACGGGCACGTACATCACGGCGAACTTCAAGGAGACGCAGCTCGGCGACATCCGGATCGGCCAGCCGGTGGACATCGACGTCGATGCGTATGGCTGCACCGCGAAGGGGAAGGTCGCGAGCGTGAGTGCGGCGACCGGCGCGAAGTTCGCGCTGCTGCCCCCGGACAACGCGACCGGCAACTTCACCAAGGTCGTGCAGCGGATTCCAGTTCGCATCGCGGTGGACAAGCCCTGCTCCGCGCTGCAGCCGCTGCGGCCGGGGATGTCGGTCAACGTGCACGTCGCGACGAAGTAGGCAATCGTGGCGACGGCGACCGCGCCGGCCGAAGCGGCCCGCCCGCGAGGGGCCGATGACCGGTATCGCTACAAGTACCTGATCGCGATATCGGTCACGCTCGCCGCGGTGCTCGAGCTGATCGACACGTCGATCGTCAACGTGGCGATTCCGCACATGATGGGCAATCTCGGGGCGACGCTCGACGAGATCTCGTGGGTCTCCACCGGCTACATCATCGCGAACGTCATCGTCATCCCGCTGTCGAGCTGGATGTCGGGCTACTTCGGTCGCAAGCGCTACCTCACGGGCTCCATCCTGCTCTTCGTGCTCGCCTCCTTCTTCTGCGGCGCGGCGACGACACTCGGCGGGCTGGTGTTCTGGCGCGTGGTGCAGGGCCTCGGGGGCGGCGCCCTGCTATCCACCGCGCAGGCCACCCTGTTCGAGGCGTTCCCGCCAAAGGAAGTCGGCGTGGGGCAGGCGATGTTCGGCGTGGGAGTGATGGTCGGTCCCACGATCGGCCCCACCCTGGGCGGCTACATCGTCGACAACTTCGCCTGGCCCTGGATCTTCTACATCAATGTGCCGCTCGGCATCTTCGCCGCGTTCATGGTGTGGACGTACGTGCGTGATTCCGTCCACCAGGTGCGCAGCACCACCATCGATGGTACCGGCGTGCTGCTGCTCGCGCTGTGCGTGGGCTCGCTGCAATGGATGCTCGAGCGCGGCGAACGGTTCGACTGGTTCGACTCGCGGTTCGTGACGGTGCTCGCGATCACGGCCATCACGTCGTTCGTGCTGCTCATCTGGCGCGAGCTCTCGATCGACGAGCCGGTGATCAACCTGCGGGTGTTGCTCAACCGGCAACTCGCCGCCGGGGTCTCGATGGGAGCGTTCCTCGGCTTCGCGCTGTACGGCTCGGTGTTCGTGCTGCCGGTGTTCCTGCAGGGTCTGCACGGCTGGACGGCCAACCAGACCGGCATGGTGATCCTGCCCGGTGCCCTGGCCTCCGCCGTCACGATGGCGATGGTCGGCCGCAACGCCGCCCGCCTCGACGCACGCATCACCGTGCCGATCGGGGCTACGCTGTTCCTCTACAGCATGTACCGGCTGTCGCTGCTCACCTTCGACGCCGGCGCCGACGAACTGTTCTGGCCGCTCATTTCGCGCGGGGTGGGTCTGGGCCTGATCTTCGTGCCGCTCACCGGGGCCACGATGGCCGAGCTCAAGCCGAGCGAGTTGGCCCAGGGGACGGGGATGTTCAATCTCACGCGGCAACTGGGCGGCTCGCTCGGCATCGCGATCAGTGCGACCCTGCTCTCACGG
>JBKJQR010000110.1:0-41604 GCA_046593895.1 Gemmatimonadaceae bacterium
TCGTCGGCGACGAGCTTCTGGATCTGCGCCTTGATTCCGCGCGCCGACACGTCCTCGCCCGCCGTGGTGGAAAGGCCGGACGAGAAGAAGAACTTGAGCGGCAGCACGCCGCGCGGCGTCTGCACGAACTTCTCGTTCGTGACGCGACTGACCGTCGATTCGTGCATACTGATCACCTCGGCGACTTCGCGAAGGGTGAGCGGCTTGAGGAACTGCACGCCTTTTTCGAAGAATTCCCGCTGCCGCTCGACGATGTAGTTCATGACCTTGAGCATCGTCTGGCGGCGCTGCTCGATCGCCTGGATCATCCAGTTGGCCGAGTTGAGCTTGTTCGAGATGAATTCCTTGTTCTCGCCTTCGAACTTCTTCTTGTCGCGAGCGATCTCCTGATAGGTGCGGCTCAGCTTGAGTCGGGGGAAGTTCACATCGTTGAGGAAGATGTGATACTTCCCGTCGATCTTGTCGACGATCAGGTCGGGGATGATGTAGTTGTCGCTGCGATCGCTGTAGATGAGTCCCGGCTTCGGATCCAGTTTCGCGATTTCATCGGCGGCTCGCTGCACGTCGGAGGGGCTGATCCCGAACCGCTTGGAGATTTCGCTCCACCGGTGGTTGATCAGCTCATCGTAGCAGTCACGGACGAGACGGAACGGCACGGACTGTTCGAGCCCCGCCTCGCGCAGCTGCAGCATGAGGCATTCGCGCAGATCGCGCGCGCCAACGCCCGGCGGGTCGAGGCTCTGCACCACGCCGAGCATCTCCTCCGCTTCGGACATCGTGTAGAGTGGGAGCTCGTCCGTGTCGCGTTCGGATTCCTCGGCGGCTTTCTGAATGACGTCGTTCACGCCAGTGAGGATTTCGTCGAGCGAACAGGCGAGATAGCCGTCGTCAGCAACGTTGCCGATGAACTCATCGGCGAGGAGGCTCTGTCGCGGGCTGAGCTCGAGGAGCGAGACCTGGTCGCGCAGGTGGTCGCCGAGGTCACGCGAGCTGACGGTGACCGGCTCGTAGTACTCGCGCTCCTCGTGCTCCTCGCGACGACCAGCGGTATCGAAACCGTCGAGGAGGATTTCCTCCCAATCGATTTCCTCCTTGTCCTTCTTTTCCGCCTCGGCCGGCGTTTCCTCGCCAGCGGCTTCGTCGGACTCCTCTTCCTCCTCGTCTTCGACCATTTCGAGAAACGGGTTGTTGAGCAATTCCTGCTTCAGGTGCTGCTGGAGGTCGAGCAGCGGCATGTAGAGCAGGTCCATCGCCTGGTAAAGGCGTGGATTGATCTTCAGCTCCTGCTTGAGCTGCGTGTGCTGGCCGAGTCCAGGCCTCACGATGCACCTCCAGCCGCGGAGCCGGGCTGGGTTCCTGCATCGGGTTCAGCGGAGAAACGAGCGCGGAGACGCGCGGCGAGCGTGGGTCCGAGGTAGATGTCGGCGACGGTGTCATCGAATACCAGCTCGCGCACAGTGCCGGACACCTTCACCTGACCGTCGAACATGATGTAGGCGCGGTCGACGATGTCGAGCGTCTGCTCCACGTTATGATCGCTGATCAGCACGCCGATCCCGCGATGGCGCAGCCCGCTGACGATGGTCTGGATATCGTGGACGGCGATCGGATCGACCCCGGCAAACGGTTCGTCGAGCATCATGAATTTCGGCTGCGTGACGAGTGCCCGAGTAATTTCGAGCCGTCTCCGTTCGCCGCCGGAGAGCGCGTAGGCCTTGCTGTGTCGGAGATGTTTGATGCTCAGCTCATCGAGAAGTGTCTCGAGCCGCTGCCGGCGTTCGTCGGCGGACAACGGTAGCGTCTCGAGGATCGAAAGGATGTTGTCTTCCACGGACAGCTTGCGAAAAATCGACGGCTCCTGCGACAAGTAGCCAACCCCTCGGCGCGCGCGGCGATACATCGGCATGGTGGTCACGTCCTCGCCATCGAGGAGGATGCGGCCACTGAGCGGTTGAATCAGCCCGACGATCATGTAGAACGTCGTCGTCTTCCCTGCCCCGTTAGGGCCGAGCAGGCCGACAATCTCCCCCTGCTGTAACCGGAGGGCGACGTCGTTCACCACCCGCCGCCGCCTGTACATCTTGACGAGTCCCTGGGCCTCGAGGACACTCGTTTTTGCATTGGCGTCGATGACCGCGGCCCCACGCAGCGGGGTGTGGTGTTCGCCGGTCTGTCGCATTACCTCGGAAATGGCATTGCGCTGCGGCGCCAGCTCCGCCCAAAGCGCGGGCGCGACAGCGATGCGGACGCCGGGCTGTACGAGCCCCTGCCCCGGGAGCTTGATCACACCGTCGCTGAGCAACCGCGGCAACACGGACGAGACGAGGTGATGACGGACTTCATCGAGGGAGAGGCGGCCGGCTTCGCGCTCGGCATCACGCCCTTCGTCACGCATCGCGGCGAGATGGTCATCGCGGTACTTCAACGTCAGCGCATCGAGATCTGTCGTACCGTCTTCGCGTGCCGACCCGAAGAGCGCGTGCAACGCGAGCACGATGGACCGGTCAGCCGACGCATATTGGTCGAGCAACGCCTGCACGCGCGCCGGGAGCTTGCCTGAACTCATCTTTGTTTTTTCCTCGCGGTGGTGCTGTCGCCGCGGAGTGGAGCGACTGCCCGCGCAATGACCGGCTCGATGTACACGCCCGACGCCTTCTCCGTGACACTCACTCGCTGCACCTGGCGATTCGCGAGGGCGACGGTGATCGCGCGCCCGCGGACGTAGTTGATCGCCGGCTTGTCTATTGGCGCGCCGGCCACGGCAATCTGGTAGAACGACTGGGCGCCGCCGCGGGCGATCAACTGCACGAGCTGCGGCTTGGAAGACGTGTCGCCCGGCGCGGCGCTCGAGTCGAAATACGCGACGATGGTGTCGCCACGCAGCCAATCGCGCTCCTTCGACCGAATCTTGGTCGAATCGGGGTCGGTCTGTGCCCAGGCGTGCCGAATGGCGAAGACCTGCCTGATGCGCTGTGCCGGCAGCCTAACGTCGAGCGAATCAGCAGTGATGAGCTGCGTCGGTGACACTGCCCGCGCACCGCTCGCACCCCAGGCGTACGCGCGCTCGAGCTTGTTCTCGGTCACGCGCAAGTCGATTGTGTCCGCGCGAAGGTCGAGATCCTGGCTGACTGCCTTCGCGTTACCGAGCGACACCACCCGTTCGAGCAGGCGGGCGCGCGAGTGCACGTCGATCGTCGTTCCACTCAGCGTGAACGGCCGCTCGGATTTTCCCTCGATCACCGGCCCGCGCATCAGCCGCGCGAGCTCGCTGCCACGATCCATGAATGCCGAGTCGCCTGTCGCGTGCAGATCGGGGCGTACGATATCAACGCTGCCCGCTGCGTACACCAGGCTGTCGGCCTCCATCGTCACGCGATCGGCACGTACGTCGACCGGCGGCTGCTTCTTCCCCGACGAATCGACCTGGACGAGGCTGATGGTCGGCCGGCCATTCGCGATCAGCTTTGTCCGGGGCCTAACGTTCGGAATGGCACGATAGTATTCGGCGCGCGGGCCACGGAGCGTCGTTCCGCTCGGCAGAGTTGCGACGACGTCGCCCTCGGCGAGCAGGCGCTCTTCATTCTTCCAGTAAGTCATCCGTCGCGAGTCGACCTTCGCGCGGGGCTCGGTATAGTGCACGTTCCCGATGAGATAGAGCACTCCGAGATCGCCGTAGTATTCCGCGCTGTCGGCCTTGAGCGTGTTGTTCTGGCCAATGCAGGAGTAGGTGACGCCACCTCCCTGATAGGCGTTGTACTGTCCGCTCGGCAGTTTGTTGAGTGTCGAACGGGCACCGGACGCTTCAGATGATTCGAACTGGAGGACGCAACGCTCAGGCGTCGCCGCCGCCTGCGCCGAAGCAATCGTCGGCACCGCAGCGGTCGCCGCCAAGGCCGCGACACGAATTGTCCATCCAGCGATTCGGCGACTCATTGACCGGGAATCGTGACGCGACCGGTCGAGCCGCTGGTGGTCTTGAGGATGCGCACATTGTTCATGTTGGGATCCGAAACGAAGCCGATGCCAGCGACGCGCCGATCCGGCTCCGTCAACACGAACGCGCTGTCGCTGGAAATCTCGTTGCGGAGCTGATCGAAGCGGAGTTGCTGCGTGGTGAGATGGCGGTTGTCCGTCGATACGACGACGACATCGCCCCGCGCTTCCATGCTTCCCTGCGTGCGGTACGTGCCTTCCTTCGAGGTGAGCACTGCGCTTGGCGCACCAGCTGTGGTGAAAAAGTTCGTCTTCACGACGCGCATCTCGATGCGCGTGTTGTCGTCGAAGAAGTACGCGGTGTCGCCGAACAACTCGGCGCGCATCAGACCCTTGTCGGTGAGGATCGCGCGCGCACCGAACATGACCTGATCGGCGCTGTCGGCCATGGGCGACGAGGGTGCAGCAGTCGGCTCTTTCGCCTGCTTGCAAGCGGAAGTTATCGCGACGACCGCCGAGGCGACGATGAGCGCGCAACGGCGGGCGATCATGCGACCCTCGCACGGAGCAGGTCGTGGAGGTGGGCGACACCGACGATTCGGTCGCTCTCATCGACAACCGGCATTGCCATGATCCCGTGAGTCTCCATCCGGTAAACGACGGCGCTCGCCAACTCGCCAATTCGCGCGACCTTTGGCGCGCGGGTCATAACGTCCGCTGCGCGTACGGCGAAGACGTCCTGCTCGCGCTCCATCAGGCGAGTCAGGTCGCCGGCCGTGACGACGCCGACCACGCGCCGGCCTTCGTCAACGATCACAGCGATGCCGCGCCGTTCGGCGAGGAGAACGATTGCTTCGCGCATCGTATCCCCCGCTGTCAGCAGTGGCAAGTCTTCGTCAACCATCACATCGCTGATCGGTGTCGTGAGCTGGCGTCCGAGCGATCCGCCGGGATGCAGTCGTGCAAAGTCTTCGCGACGAAAACCTTTCTCCTCGAGAAGCGCGACCGCGAGCGCGTCGCCGAGGGCGAGCGCGGCGGTGGTACTCGTCGTCGGCGCCAGGTCGTGCGGGCACGCCTCCTCCTTCACCCACGCGTCGAGCGAAACGTCGCAGGCGCGCGCGAGCGATGAAGCGTCGTTGCCCGTGATCGCGATCGTCCCGACGCCGAAGCGCTTGAGATGTTCGAGGAGGGGGAGCATTTCATCGGATTCGCCACTCTTTGAAATCAGGATTGCGACGTCCTCGCGGCCGACGATGCCGAGGTCGCCGTGGACGCTTTCGACGGGGTGAAGAAAGGTCGCCGGCGTCCCGGTCGAGGTGAGCGTCGCCGCGATTTTCTTTCCGATCAAACCCGACTTGCCGACGCCGGCGACGATGACGCGTCCGTGCGATCGGGCAATCAGTTCGACCGCACGGACGAACGCCGCGCCGATCCGCTGTTCGACTTCGGCGAGCGCTTCGCGCTCCATCCTCACGACCCGGCGGCCGCGCTCGGCGATGTCGGTGCGGCTCATCGGGTTGCGCGGGCGCGGGGCAGCGAGCGCTCACGAACATAACGGTCGGTCACTTCATCCCACTGGCCGCGCGCTTTGAGCAGCAGCTCGGCAAATTCGCGCACCGCGCCGCGGCCACCATCTCTTGTCAGGTGCAGCGCGCAGATGGCGCGAATCTCCGGCACCGCGTTCCCAACCGCGACTGGAAGTGCGACTTCGCGCAGAACGCTGACATCGGGAAAGTCGTCGCCGACGAACGCAGCCTCGTCGGCCGACACGGCGTGGAGGTCGAGCAAGCCGCGAAACGCGGGCAGTTTCTGTGCGGTGGCATCCTGGACAAGCCCATCGACCTCGAGTTCGTCGGCACGGTGCCTGACGCTTTCCGAGACACGGCCCGTCACGATCACGACCTTGATGCCTGCGTCGCGCATGAACTTGATCCCGAGTCCGTCCTGGATGTCATAACGCTTGAACTCGACACGGGCACCGTCCACATCACCAAGGTAGATCCCGCCGTCGGTGAGTACGCCATCGACATCGAGGCCAACCAGCTTGATTCGCTGCGCGAGCGCGGTGTCGATCATCGTTCGGATCCGGCGCGGCGGACGACGTCCCAGACTTCCAGCGCACGATCGACGAGTTCGTCCAAGGCGTCGAGGCGCAGCATGTTCGCGCCGTCGCTCGGCGCGCCCGCCGGGTCTGGATGCGTCTCGAGGAAGACGCCATCGGCACCGGCGGCAATCGCGGCGAGCGTCAACGGCGGAACAAACTCGCGTGCGCCTCCACTGGCGCCACCCTCTCCCCTGCCCGGCTGCTGGACGCTGTGGGTACCGTCGAAGATCACCGGGGCGTCGCAGGCCGCACGCATGCGAGTGAACCCGCGCATGTCGACGACGAGATCCCCGTAGCCGAAGAAACTTCCTCGCTCCGTGACGGCGACCTCGATGTCACCGGGGGCGGCCCCGCGGACCTTGTCCACCGCGCCACGCATTCCTTCCGGGTGCATCCACTGCCCCTTCTTGATGTTCACCGGCTTGCCCGTTGTCCCAGCCGCCTCGAGGAGGTCAGTCTGTCGGCAGAGGAACGCGGGGATCTGCAGCACGTCGACTACCTCCGCCGCCGCAGCGCATTGATCCGGCAGGTGCACGTCGGTCAGGATGCGCATTCCAGTCGCTGCCTTGACTCGCTGTAAGGCGGCAAGTCCCGCTTCCAGTCCGGGACCACGTGTCGCGCCCGGGTTCGACCGATTGGCCTTGTCGAAGCTTGCCTTGAAGACGATTCCACCCGGCACGCGCTCGGACAACCGCGCGAGATGTTCGGCAACGCGCAGGTTCAACGCATCATCCTCGAGCTGGCAGGGACCGGCGATCATGAAGAACGCGTTCCGCGGGAACGCGGCGATCGCCGTGTGCAATGAGGCGGGTGCGCTGCGTACCATCGTCAGCGCGCTGCCTCGGCGACGAGCGATCGGCGGTCATCAATCCGCATACGCTTCGATCGCGCAGCAGCGGCAACGAATCCCGCGAACAACGGATGCGGGCGCGTGGGCCGCGACTTGAGCTCAGGGTGGAATTGACAGCCGACAAACCAGGGATGGGCCGAGAGCTCGACGATCTCGACAAGGGATCCGTCCGGCGAAAGACCGCTCAGCTTCAACCCGTTGGCGACGAACCGGTCGCGGAAGCTGTTGGAGACTTCATAACGGTGCCGGTGTCGCTCGCTGATTTCGGGAACGCCGTACATCTCGGCCGCCTTGGACCCGCGGGCAAGACGGCAGGCGTAGGCGCCTAACCGCATGGTTCCGCCCATGTCCGTGATGTGCTGCTGCGTCTCCATGAGCGAAATGACCGCGTTCCCGCAATCCGGCGCGAACTCCGACGAATTGCTGTCGGTGATGCCGAGGACGTTTCGCGCGAATTCAATGATCGCGATCTGCATACCGAGGCAAATGCCAAAGAACGGGAGCCCGCGAACGCGAGCCGAGCGGATCGCCTCGACCATGCCCTCGACGCCACGCACGCCAAAGCCTCCCGGCACCAGCACGCCGTGGTATTGCGACAAGATCTCGTCGGCGCGAGCATCGCTCGTAAACAGGTCGCTCGAGACCCACGAAATGTCGACGCCGACATCGTTGGCGATCCCACCGTGGATGAGCGCCTCGTGGACGCTCTTGTAGCTGTCGGCGTAATCGGTGTACTTGCCGACGATCGCGATGCGGACGCGATCGCGCGGCGCGACGATGCGCTGGACCATCGATCGCCAGCCGGTCAGGTCGGCCGGCTTCCCGCCAAGTCGGAGCCGCTCGACGATCCAGTTATCGAGCCCCTGATCGGCGAAGGAAAGTGGAATCTCGTAGATGGTCGGGACGTCACGGCTCTCGATGACGGCGCCGAAATCGACGTTGCAGAAAAGGGCGATCTTGCGCTTGACGTCTTCGGTGAGGGGCCGCTCGGTGCGGCAGATCAGGATATCCGGCTGGATCCCGATTTCCATGAGTTCGCGAACGGAGTGCTGCGTCGGCTTGGTTTTCACCTCGCCCGCCGCGGCAATGTACGGAACGAGCGTCAGGTGCACGAAGACGGCGTTCTCGCGACCAATCTCCTGCCGGAACTGGCGGATCGCCTCGAGAAATGGCAGCGACTCGATGTCGCCCACCGTCCCGCCGATCTCGATGATGACGACATCGTTGTCCGGCGCAATGCGTTTCATTGCCGCCTTGATCTCGTCGGTGATGTGCGGAATCACCTGTACCGTCGAGCCGAGATATTCGCCGCGCCGTTCCTTGGTGATGACGTTGAGATAGATGCGCCCCGTCGTCACGTTGTTCGATTGCGAGAGCGCGCGATCGAGGAAGCGCTCGTAATGTCCGAGGTCGAGATCAGTCTCGGCGCCGTCGTCGGTCACGAAGACTTCGCCATGCTGGAATGGCGACATCGTTCCCGGGTCGACGTTGAGATATGGATCGAACTTCATCATCGTCACGCGCAGGCCGCGTTCGACGAGCAGCCTGCCTAACGACGCGGCGGCGATGCCCTTGCCGAGCGACGAGACGACCCCGCCGGTCACGAAGATGAACTTGGTGGTCTGCTTGGCCAGCGTGTCCATCAATGGCGTCCTCGTGAAAAGTCTTCCCAGTGCGCGCCGGCGCGCAGAAGATCGTCCTCGGTATCGATCCCGCCGAGCGGCGTCTCGGCGATCAGAGCTACCCCCATCGCGATGCCGGCGGCGAGCGGCCGGAGCTGCTCGAGCCGTTCGACTTGCTCGAGCGGATGGATCGGGAGTCGCACCCAGCGAGCGAGCGCATCCCTTGTGTAAGCGTAAACACCGATGTGCTGGCGAACCAGCGCGCGAGCGAAGCCCAGGTCGGCGGGGTCGCGAACGAATGGAATGCTCGCCCGGGAAAAATACAGCGCGCGACCGTCATCGGCGGTGATGACCTTCACCGCGTTCGGCTGACCGAGGATCGCGACGCCGCCGGGGGCGGCAGCGGTTCCGAGCGGAAACCGGCCGCTCGACACCATCTCCGCAGCGCCGACGACGGCGGCGCGATGGACGAACGGTTCATCGCCCTGAATGTTCACGATCGCGTCGTAGCTTCGGAACTCGGCGAGCGCGGCGACTTCCGCAACGCGATCGGTGCCTGACGGGTGGTCGGGGCTTGTGATGACGCACTCAGCGCCGGCTTGCGCGAGGGCGGCAGCGACTTCCGGGCTGTCCGTGGCAATCACGCACCTGTCGGCGACGTTCATTTCCTGCACCCGCTCCCAGACTCGAACGACGAGGGGTTTCCCGGCGAGGTCGCGGAGGGGTTTCCGCGGGAGTCGGGTCGCGCCAAGCCGGGCTGGGATGACGGCGAGCATCATCGGACGGGCCGGCGAAAATCGAATGCAAACGGGCGGCGCGCGGACGCAAATTTCACGCCAGCGAATATAGCGTCAGGATTGCCCGGGCGCAAACGTTGTTTTCAGCGAACCTGTGGTTCGTTTGACGGCGACCAGACTTGCCCGCGTTGCGGCAGCAGCGCGGAGCTTTACCGGAAGAGCGACAGTCCGAACGATAGCAGCGACTTGCGCGAAGCTGGGTCAACGAGATAGTCGATGCGCAGAAAGCTGATTGCGAACCGTGCTCCCACGTTCTGCTCCAGCGTTGGCAGCTTCGCCACGCCTGCCCCACCCGTGATGTACCGCAACGTCACCGTCGGCGAGCCAAGGTACCGAATTCGGATCCGGTCCACGGGGATGATATACCGTCCTTCCGCGAAGAACAGTTCGTCGCCGCCGAACTGCAAGAGGTCGAAGGTCGGCAACGTGCCCGATCCGCCGAGATACGAGTAGCGCTGCGGCGGGGCGGAGTCGCCGGCGGTGATAAGCGCATGCGATTCGATCTCGACGCTCTGCGTAGCGAACGTCGGGAAACCCACGAACGCATCAACGGTCGTCTGAACGAATCGCGATCCGTCGGGCGTGGAGAACGGGATCTCGACGTCCGCTGTTGCGTTCACAGTCGTCAGCTGATCGGCCCATTCGAATGCAAGCCCTCCGAGACCGGAGCTGATATTGCCGCGAAGGATGCGCGGATTTGGGCGCAGCATGCGCATGCGGTCATGGCGGCCGAATGCGCTCCATGGGCCGCCGAGGGCACCGCTATCGGGGCGAACGGATCGCGCATGTTCGGCCAGTGCGCCCCCGCTCACCGTCAACCGGGCGCTGGTTCCCTCGAGCGAGTACGAAACACGCCCGTCGACGCGATCGGCGCGGTAGTAATTGCGCGCATCGCTCCCGAAGCCGATCGAGCTCAGCGAGTTGGCGATGTCTCCATAGATCCAGCGATCGTTCGTTTCGGTGAATCGCCCTGCCCTGGCGAGCGCCGTTAGGCGGCGGCCGATGGTCCCCCGCACCTCGACTTGCGGATCGACGACCCCAAGCTGCGACCGGTACACCCCGAGCAGGTCGAATTCGTAGCGTGCCGTGTCGAGTGACAGCGTCGGCCCGAAGGGGAGCGACAGGCCGTTGGTCCGGTCGTACGCCGGAACGCGAATGCCGAAGAAGCCTGGCAGCGTGACGACGCGAGTGTCGCGGACATCGGTGAGCTCGAAATCGAGTCCCAGGCTCCGATCGGCGAGCGTGGAGATGCGGTAGGTGAATTCACGAAAGGAATAAATTCCCCCGCGCACATTGCCCAGCGCGGTTTCGTACACCCCCCCGCCGATCGCCACGGCGCGACTGGAAATCTCGACGCCGGGGTGAAGAAACAGATCTCCACCGACGACGATCACGCTGCCGTGGACGGTGCTGGCAACTTCAGCCGGACCTCCCAGCACGATGACGGTGCCTTCGTACGTCGTATCGCGCGCCAGCCGTGCCGGATGAGCGCTGTCGGCGCGGATGATGAGGTGCGGTGCGGCGAGCGCACTCCGCAGCCAGCGGCCAGCTCGACCCGGCCCGATGTCGCGGATGACGACGTTCTGCGCGCCGGTCGTCGCCGGCGCAGTCGCAGCGAAGGCGCAGAAGAGCGCAGCGAGCGCGGCGGCAGTCCGACGCGACGGCGTCATTGCGCCGCCTCGAGAAAGTTCGCGAGCATCTGCTTGCCCTGCTGGGTCATGATTGATTCAGGATGGAACTGGACACCGAACACCGGATACTCAACGTGACGAACAGCGTGAATCTCATCGGGCGCGTCGATAGCGCGAGCGGTCACGACGAGTGAGGCGGGAAGCGACGACGGTTCGATGACCAGCGAGTGATAGCGCATCACCTCCAACGGCGATGGGAGTCCGGCAAAAACGCCGCTCCCGTCGTGCGTGACGAGCGACGTCTTCCCATGCATGACGCGATCCGCGCGAACGACCCGTCCCCCGTACGCCTCGCCGATCGCCTGATGCCCGAGGCACACGCCGAGCATCGGGATCGACGATCCCCAACGCCGGATCACGGGAATGGTGATCCCGGCGTCTGCCGGCGTGCAGGGGCCGGGCGAGAGCACGACCGCCGACGGCGCGAGGGCGCCGACCTCTTCGACGGTGATCGCGTCGTTGCGACGCACTTCGACCGTCGCCCCGAGTTCGCCGAGATATTGAACGAGGTTGTAGGTGAACGAATCGTAGTTATCGATGACGAGGATCATTGCGGGCGCTCGCGGTCAGCCGCGCGGGTGAAACTGTTTGTGCACGGTGCGAAGATACTCACGATCGACGTGCGTGTAGATCTGGGTGGTCGAGATGTCGGCATGACCGAGCATCTCCTGGACGGCGCGCAGGTCGGCCCCGTTCTCGAGAAGGTGTGTCGCGAAGGAATGGCGAAGCGTATGCGGCGTGACGCGCTTCGCCAACCCCGCCGTCGTGACGTGACGCCTGAGGATCTTCCACGCGCCCATCCGGCTCAGGGGCTCGCCCCGCGCGTTGAGGAACAGTACGCCCTTGCCTTCCCCGCGCTCGAGGCGCGGACGCAGCTCGCGGAGATATAGTGCAACCGCGCCGATCGCCTTGCGGCCAATGGGGACCAGTCGCTCCTTCCCGCCCTTGCCGAACACGCGAACGAGCATGTCTTCGAACAGCACGTCCCGTGTTCCCAGTCCAATCCACTCCGAGACCCGGAGACCGGCGCCGTACGCGAGTTCGAGCATCGCCCGGTCGCGAAAGACCATCGGCTCCGCGAGTGTTGGCGCGGCAAGCAATCGTTCGACTTCCTCGATGCTGAGAACGTCAGGCAGCGTCCGCCAGCGTTTCGGCGTCTCGAGGCGGTCGCTCGGATCGCGGACGACATGACCCTCACCAACGAGAAATTTGAAGTAGGTGCGCACCGCGGACACGTTGCGGCGGATCGACGAGCCGGCGAGCCCGAGGTCTTTCAGGTGATAGACATACTCGCGGACCAGCTTCGCCGAGACGTCGGTTGGCCCAATTGCTCCCTTCACTCGGCAGTATTGCGCGAAGCGCGTGATGTCGCGTCCATACGCCTCGTCCGTGCGCGCAGAAACGCCCTTCTCGAGATTGATGAAATCGCTGAACTGCTCGAGGAGAAACGCCCGGCCCGCCGCTTCGGCGTCCGAACCCTGATTCGTATCGTCCGGATCGTTCGCGATCATGCAGCCCGGCGTTGACGCACCACGAACCAGGCGCCGATCGCGAGAACCGCGCTGGCGGCCGCCGCGACCAACAACCCCTGCTGCCAATCGACAATTCGTTCTTGCAGCGCAGTCCAGTCGCTACCGACACGATAGGCGATGAGCGTGATCCCGCCGTACCAGATCGCCGAGGCGGTGCCGAGAATGAGCGCGACCCGCCAGGCGGGAAGTCGCAGCGCGCCGGCGAAAGGTGGCACGAGCGCGCGGACTCCCGGGAGGAAGCGGCTGACGAAAAGTGCCGTCCCGCCATAACGCGCATAGAAGCTCGCGAGGCGTCGCGCCGACTGCCGACCGGCGAGCCGCCGCTCGAGGGGCGCGGCGCCGAAGTGGCGCCCTGCCGCGTACATCGCCATCGCGCCGAGGAGGTTGCCGCCTAACGTCGCGGCGAATGCTCCGGCAAGCGTTGCGTGGCCGCGTGCGGCGAGAAACGCGCCGAACGCGACGATCGTGTCGGCCGGAAGCGGAGGAAATACATTTTCGATCGCGGCGACGCACGCGAGAACCAGATAGAGCACGGCGGGAGGCAACGCCGTGATCCAGTCGAGTACATCGTGCACGTCAGACCCTGGCGACTGCTACCAGCGTCGCCACGGCGATGCACGCCAACCCCTCTTCCCGTCCGACGAACCCCATGTGCTCGTTCGTCTTCCCCTTGACGGAGACATCGTCGATCGTAAGCCCCAGCGCGGCACTCAGCGCCGAACGTATCGCATCACGATAGGGACCGATTTTCGGGCGCTCGGCGATCACTGTCACGTCAACGTTGCCGACCGTCCAGCCGCGCACCCTAACGCGCTCGACCGCGGCGCGAAGCATCTCGATCGAGTCCCGTCCCTGATTGGCGGGATCGGTATCAGCGAACATCTCACCGATGTCGCCGGCGCCGACAGCGCCAAGGACGGCATCGGTGACGGCGTGAGCGATCGCATCGCCGTCGGAATGTCCGACCAGCCGATGCTCCGACGCCATGCGCACTCCGCCGAGAATCATCGGTCCGCCGGGCGCGAACCGGTGCGAGTCATAGCCGATCCCGGTGCGCGGAGCAGCCTGCTGTCCGCGAGCGCTCGGGGAGCCTGCGCTGCCGACGGAGCTCAGTCGGCGCTCCTCACTCCTCGTAGCGTTTGACGGCGAGTGAAACGTTATGACCGCCGAAGCCCGCGCTGTTGCTGACGCAGGCCCGCACCTCGCGCTTTTGTGGAGTGTTTGGCGTGAAGTTCAGCGGCGGACAGCCGCTATCCGGCGTCGTGTAATTGATCGTTGGCGGAACGATCTGGTCACGGATGGCGAGGGTCGATGCGATCAGCTCGATGCCGCCCGCGGCGCCGAGCATGTGCCCGGTTGCCGACTTGGTGGACGACACGTTGATGCGCGACGCGGAGTCCCCGAAGACTCGCGCGATCGCCTTCGCTTCGTTGACGTCGTTGAGCGGCGTCGACGTACCGTGCGCGTTCACGTAATCGACGTCCTCGGGCCGAAGGCCGCCGTCTTCCATCGCCCGGCGCATCGCGCGCTGCAGGCCTTCGTGTTCGTCGGGCTGTCCGGTGAGGTGGAAAGCGTCGCCGGTGGCGCCATAGCCAGCCATCTCGGCGTAAATGCGGGCGCCGCGCCTAACGGCGTGGCCGAGTTCTTCGAGGATGATGATTGCCGCGCCTTCGCCCATGACGAAGCCGTCGCGCGTCGCATCGAACGGGCGTGACGCGGTCGCCGGGGAATCATTGCGCGCGGAGAGCGCGCCCATGTTGGCGAACCCGCCGATTGCCATCGGCGTCACGGTCGCCTCCGCGCCACCACTGATGATCACATCGGCATCGCCATACTTGATCAACCGGAACGCATCGCCGATCGCATGCGCGCTGGTCGAGCAGGCCGAGACCGTCGCGTAATTTGGTCCCTTCGCTCCGAATCGCATCGAGACCAGCCCGGCGGCGATGTCGGCGATGAACATCGGGATGAAGAACGGCGAGATCTTGGACGGCCCGCGTTCGCGATAGACGTCGTGCTGTTCCTCGAAACTCGACAGGCCGCCGATGCCGCTGCCGACGATGACGCCGACGCGAAACGGGTCGGCATCGCCACCGTTCTCGAGCCCTGCATCGCGCATCGCCTGCACCGACGCTGCGATCGCGTACTGCGCATACGGGTCGGCGCGCTTCGCTTCCTTGCGCTCCATGAATTGAAGCGGGTCGAAGCCCTTCAACTCACAGGCGAATCGCACGGGAAACTTCGCCGGGTCGAACTTGGTGATCGGCGCGCCACCGGAGCGGCCTTCGAGCAGGGATTCCCAGGTCGTCGCCACATCGTTCCCGACTGGCGACACGACACCCAATCCGGTGACGACGACCCGTCGCTCCATTTACGCGCTCACCTTCTGATTCAGATAGCCGACCGCGTCGCCCACGGTGCGCAGCTTCTCCGCATCTTCATCTGGAATATCGATGTTGAATTCCTTCTCGAATTCCATCACGAGCTCGACGATGTCGAGGCTGTCAGCGCCGAGATCCTCGATGAAGCTCGCATTGTCGGTGAGCTTCTCGCGCTCAACGCCGAGCTCCTTCTCGATGATGTCCCTGACCTTGTCCGCGTTCGCCATTGCTCGTCCTCGTGTGATGTTTGAAAGAGGGTGAAGAGAAGAAAGGTAATCAGTCGTGCCGTGAAGCGTTACGGGCGGCAGTCAGGTGACCATTCCGCCGTCCACCACGAATACCTGTCCCGTGATGTAGGCGGCGTGGTCAGACGCGAGGAATGCCACGATCCCGGCAATATCCTCCGGCTTTCCCATCCGCTCGAGCGGGATCTGCGCGCTCATCGCGGCGCGGGCGTCCGGCGTCATTGCAGCGGTCATGTCGGTTTCGATGAATCCCGGCGCGACGGCGTTGCAGAGGATGTTGCGCGATCCCAATTCCTTCGCGACCGACTTGGAGAGGGCGATGAGCCCCGCCTTGCTCGCGGCGTAATTCGCCTGTCCCTTGTTGCCGGTGATCCCGACGATGCTGGCGATGTTGATGATCCGCCCCCAGCGCCGCTTCATCATGCCGCGCGATGCGGCGCGAATCGACGCGAACGCGCCGCGGAGGTTGGCGTCGAGCACCGCGTCCCAGTCCGCATCCTTGATCCGCATCAGGAGATTATCCCGGGTCAGCCCGGCGTTATTGACGAGGATGTCGAGCGAGCCGAACGCCTTCTCGACCTCCTCGACCAGCGCGGCGACGGAGGCAGTGTCGGAGACGTCGCAGGAAAACCCTCGGGCGGTGCTGCCGATCTGCGCCGCGACTTCCTCGGCGCGCGACCGCTCCCGGCCGACGATCGCGACCCGCGCGCCGGCGGTTGCCAGCGTGGTCGCAATCGCGTGTCCGATTCCGCGCGTGCTCCCCGTGACGAGGGCGACGCGACCGGTGAGGTCTATCTGGAGCATCAGGCTACCTTGGCGAGGAGCTGTTCCACTTCGGCGGCCGTCCCGCATGACATCGTGGACACGGCGGGCGCGATGCGCTTCATCAGGCCGGTGAGCACGTTTCCCGGTCCCATTTCAATGAAGAGGGCGTCAGGGTGCTGCTCCGCAAGATGGCGCACGACGTCAGTCCAGCGGACCGGAGAGGTGAGCTGGCGGAGGAGCAGCGATTGCGCCTCACCCGCCTGGACAACTGGCGAGGCGGTGACGTTGGAAAAAATGGGAAATGTGGGTGCCTTCATCGCCGATGCAACCAGTGCTTCACCGAGTCCGGCCTGGGCGGACTCCATGAGCGGTGAATGGAAGGCGCCGCTCACGGTGAGCTTGACCGCACGTTTGGCGCCGGCGTCCTTCACCAACTCGATGACGCGATCGACACCCGCGATCTCGCCCGAGACGACAACCTGCTCCGGCGAGTTATAGTTGGCCGGCACCACGGTCCCTGCCTCGCGCGACGCCCGTTCGCAGAGCACATCAATCGGTGTGTTGAGAACGCCAAGGACGGCAGCCATGGCGCCGGGGCGCTGCAGGCCGGCGTCGTACATCAGCTCACCGCGCCGCCGGACGAGCCGGGCGGCGGCGACGGGGGCGAAGGCGCCGGCCGCGGCGTACGCAGTGAACTCGCCTAACGAGTGTCCAGCCGCCGCCCGGACGTGCGGGGCGATGCACTCTCGCACGACCGCCCAGACGGCCAACCCATGGGCGAGAAGCGCCGGCTGCGCGTTCTGGGTGAGCGTAAGCTCGTCGGCCGGTCCGTCAAAGCACAGTGTCGAAAGCGGCGTGCCTAACGCGCGGTCGACCTGGACAAAAACGTCGCGCGCGGCCGGATACGCCGCGACGAGATCCTTGGCCATCCCCGGCTTCTGCGATCCTTGGCCGGGAAAGAGGAGAACGATGTTCATGGCGACGGGCGCTAGAGGCGGACGACCATCGATGCCCAGGTGAAGCCGGCGCCGAACGCAACGAGCAACACCCGGGATCCCTCGCCGACGCGACCGGAGAGAACGACTTCGTCGAGCGCAATCGGAATCGAGGCCGATGACGTGTTGCCATAACGGTCGACGTTGACGTACACCTTGTCCATCGGGATGCTGGCGTGCTTCGATAACGCCTCGATGATCCGGACGTTTGCCTGGTGCGGGATGAGCAGGTCGATGTCAGTCCCCGAGAGCTTCGCACCGTCGAGTGCCCGATCGCACGCATCGGCCATCGAGCGCACCGCGTGCTTGAAGACCTCACGACCGGACATCCTCACGTAATGCGACCGATCGGCGAGGACCTCAGCGGAGAACGGTGTCGTCGCGCCGCCGTTAGGCCGATAGAGAAGGTCGGCCAGGGTGCCGTCGCTCCGCATGTAGGCGGAGAGGATCCCGCGGCCGGCGTGCTTGCCGTGAGAACGCTTCAACACGACCGCGCCTGCACCGTCGCCGAACAGCACGCAGGTCGACCGGTCGGTCCAGTCGGTGATCGCGCTCATCTTCTCTGCCGCGATCACGAGGAAGGTCTCGCCGACGCCCGACGCCATCATTCCCTCGGCGACCGTGAGCGCGTAGAGCCAGCCGGAACAGGCTGCCGAGATGTCGAATGCCGCAGCGCGCGAGGCGCCGAGCTCCGCCTGAATGTCGACGGCGGTTGCCGGAAGCAGCCGATCGGGAGTCGCGGTGCTGACGATGATGACGTCGACCTGGCCTGGATCGACACCGGCTCGCTGCATTGCCTGGCGCGCGGCTTCGGCACCCATCGAGCAACTCGTTTCGGTCTTGGCGATGTGCCGCTCGTGAATTCCCGAGCGCTCGACGATCCACTCATGGGACGTCTCGATCCCGATCGCGGCGAAATCGTAGTTCGTCATCACGTGCGCTGGAATTCCGCGGCCGGTACCGGCGATGTAGGCGATTGGACGTTTCAAGCCTTCACCTCCTCACTCTCGGCGAGCCGGCGGCCAATCGTCGCATTCATCCCCGACTCGGCCGCCTGAACTGCGACGCGGACGGCGTTCTTGATGGCGCGGGCGTCAGACCGACCATGAGCGATGATGCTCACTCCCTTTACTCCGAGGAGCGGTGCGCCGCCGTGCTCCGAGTAGTCGAGCGAGCCGAACGCGCGAGCGATCGTTGCCGCATCGAGATCGATCACGCCGCGAAGCATTTTGACGAGGGTGGGCGTGACCGCCTCGTAAAACTTCACGAGAACATTACCGACGAAGCCGTCGCAAATGACGACATCGATTGCGCCGCGATCACTCGCACCACGCGGGATGTCGCGCCCCTCGACGTTTCCCTGAAAATTGAGCCCGCTCGTGGCGAGCATCGCGTTGGCTTCCTTCACGACGGCGTTACCCTTCTCTGCCTCTTCGCCGATGCTGAGCAGACCGATCGACGGGTTCGCCCGGCCGAGCACCGCTTCCGCATACACAGCGCCGAGTCGCGCGAACTGTACGAGCTCGGTTGCGGTGCAATCGACGTTCGCGCCGGAGTCGAGTACGACGATGGGCAGCGCGGCAGTCGGGAAGAGCGTGGCGATGGCGGGCCGCGTCATCCCCTGATGCAGCCCGAGGATGAAGAATGACCCGGCCATCTGCGCGCCGGTATTGCCAGCCGATACGAAGCCGTCGGAGCGCCCATCGACCTGTAGCTTCAGGCCGACCGCCATCGAGCTGTTCGGCTTCTTGCGAACGACCGTCGCCTTGTCCGCCATCTCGATGACATCAGGGGCGTCAACGATCTCGATACGGCCGCGATGCGACGCGGCGGCGGCCATCTCGCCTGCGAGAAGGCGCGCGAGCGTCCCCTCGATGATCGCGGTTCGTCCGACGAGCTGAATCTTGTGCGTCGGGGCGAGCTCCAGAAGAGACTGGAGCGCACCGGCGATGGGGGCCTCAGGCGCGAGATCGCCCCCCATCGCATCCAACGCGATGCGTACCAAGCTTACGCTTCCGCGGCTTCGATGCGCTGCTCACCGGCGTAGAAGCCGCACTCCGCGCACACGTGGTGCGGGCGCTTCATTGCCGAGCAACGCGGGCATTTCTGGATCGCAATCGCGGGCGCCTTCTTGTGCGTGTTGCGCGCGCGCTTCTTTCGCTTCGAGGTACGTCTTTTCGGAACTGCCATTGGACTCGAGTCTTGTGAGAGTAATGCGACTACTTCTGTTGACCACTCTTCGCACTGCGCAGCGCATCCCATCGGCTGTCCGCGTGCGCCGCGCAGTCGCAGCTATTGACGTTACGATCGGTACCACATGTCGGGCACAGTCCCTTGCAGTCCTCGGAACAGAGCGAGAAAGCCGGGGCAAAGAGCAACCACTGCTCCCGAAGCGCCGGCCGAAGATCCAGCTCCGCCGAGCGGTCCTCGATCTGGTACACGTCCGGATCGTCCACGGCATCCGGGTCGTCCTGCTCGGCGAAGATCAGGTGCATTTCGCCCTCGACGACTTCACCGACATCGGTGAGGCATCGCCGACATTCCGCGTTCATCGCGCCGGAAAGATCCCCGTGAAAGTAGAACTTTCCCGGCCCCGCCTGCGACAAACGGCCCGTGATGCTGATCGGTTCAGCAGGCCGCGGGTCTCCTTCCTGCCAGACCGGATCATCCGGCGCGAGGGCCCCGGAAACCTGGACCGGTTCTCTCTCGAGCGAACGAAGGTCAAAGGACAGCATAGCCAACAAATTTACCCCAGCAAGGCTAGAGGGGCAAGTCATGGCCTTGCTGGAGTTTAGTGGCGGCGCTCCGCCCGCGCGGACAGCCGCGAGCGGGAACGACAATCAGCGCGCACGGATCAGCTCCGTATCGCTGAAGTAGAAGCGTGCCTCGCGGAACGCGTTCTCATCGGAGTCAGACGCGTGGATCGCGTTCCGTTCCTTGCTCTCGGCGAACAGCTTCCGGATGGTATTAGCCTCGGCTTCGGCGGGGTCCGTCGCTCCGATCGTCTTCCGGAACGCCGCGACCGCATCCGCCTTCTCGAGCACCACGGGCATGCACGGACCCGATGTCATGAACCGGGTGAGCGACGCGAAGAATGGACGCTCCTTATGCACCGCGTAGAACTCGCCAGCCTCGGCGTCGCTGAGGTGGGTCACGCGAGCGGCGACAATCCTGAAGCCTGCGCCTTCGATGTGCGCGAGAATCTTTCCAGCCTTGCCCGACCCGAATGCATCCGGCTTGACGATCGCCAACGTTCTGTTGCCTGCCATGATCAGGATCCTATGAGTTTGCGTACGATGTCGCCGCGGGTGAGAAACCCGACGAGCTTCCCGTCGCGGACCACCGGTACGCGGTCGACGTCCTTGTTCGCCATCAGTGCCGCGACCTCGGCGAGCGGTTGCTCCGCCGAGACGCAGAGCACCTGCCGATTCATCACGTCGCGCACGATGCGCCCCGAGGGGATCGGCGTCCGCGTTGCCGCGGCATCTCCAAGATAGTTGGTGAGGAGATGGCGAAGCAGGTCCCGTTCGCTGAGGATGCCGATCACCCGCATCTCGGCGTCAACCACGGGAAGCGCGCCGAGGCGCCAGCGTACCATCTCGCGTGCAGCGTCCTTGGCGATGACATCGGCGGTCACGGAGCGCGGCCGCTCGGTCATGATGTCGCGGACCAGCAGCTGCTCCGGAAGCACGCTGTCGCGAAATGCCGGCAGTGCCGCGAGCGCTGCCGAATCGGGCGCGGCCAGGACCGCGTCCACGGTCTCCGGCCGCGAAAGCAGGCGAGCCAGTGCACCGACGAGCTGGAGGTAGCGGCTGGCCATCCGCGGCGGTGCCGCGACCATCAGCACGATGTGCGCGCACTGTTCGTCGCCGTCGCCCAACTCGCGGCAAATCTGTGACGGGGCCGTGCCGATGGCGACGGCGATCTCACGCACGGCGTCGGTCCGATAATGAAGCAGGAAGGCGCGGTCGCCCATCGCGACAATGTCTTCCGGCCGTTCCGAATCGACGCGCTCAGCGAGCGCCTCGGGATTCTGCACGACACCCGACGCGACGAGACGGTCGCAGAGGGCGCGGGCCGCCTCGGGCAGCCCGGTCGCAACGAGCGGGACGACCGTTCGTGCCTCGACGATGTAGTCGGAGAGACGCACGCTCCCGTCAGGCCTAACGGGGGGCGGTGGTCACTTGAGGCGCGCCCGGATCAGCTCGACGAAATCGAGCGGACGCTTGGCGACACCCATCCCGGCCGCGGCGAATGCTTCGAGCTTCTCGGCCGCCGTGCCCGATGAACCGGAGATGATCGCGCCGGCGTGCCCCATGCGGCGACCCGGAGGCGCGGTCTGCCCGGCAATGAAGCCGACCACGGGCTTCTTCATGTGCTGCTTCACGAACTCGGCGGCCTCCTGCTCGTCGGTGCCGCCGATCTCGCCCATCATGCAGATCGCCTTCGTGGCCGGATCCTTCTCGAACGCGGCGAGGCAGTCGATGAAGTTGGTGCCGTTGATCGGGTCTCCGCCGATACCGACGCAGGTGGTCTGGCCGATGCCGGCGCGCGTGAGCTGGAAGACGATCTCGTAGGTGAGTGTCCCCGAGCGGCTGACGACGCCGACCGGTCCCGGCGTACAGATCCGTCCGGGAATGATGCCGACCTTGCTCTGGCCCGGCGTAATGAGGCCGGGGCAGTTTGGCCCGAGCAACCGCGCGCCCTTCTCCTTCACGAAGGGATAGACGCGGGTCATGTCGAGCACCGGAATGCCCTCGGTGATCGCGACGATGAACTTCACGCCCGCCGCCGCCGCTTCGAGCATGGCATCGGCCGCATACAGCGGCGGCACGTAGATGACGCTCGTGTTCGCGTTCGTCGCCTGCATTGCGTCGGCGACCGTGTTGAAAATCGGGACGGTCCCTTCGAACTTCTGTCCACCCTTGCCTGGCGTGACGCCGGCGACGATACGGGTGCCATACTCCATCATCTGCTTCGTGTGGAACGAGCCGTCGCGACCGGTGATTCCCTGGACGATGACCGTCGTGCCCTTGTCGATGAAGACGCTCACGCGGTCTTTCCTCCGGTCGCGAGTTGCACGGCTTTCTTCACTGCCTCATCCATGTCGGACGAGGCCGAGAAACCGTTCTCGGTGAGGATTTTCATCGCGAGTTCTTCGTTGGTGCCTGTCAGGCGAATCACGATCGGCACGTTGAGTGGGTTCTGTTTTGTCGCCGTCACGATGCCATTGGCGACGTCGTCGGTGCGGGTGATGCCGCCGAAGATGTTGAAGAGGATCGCCTTCACGCTCGGGTCGGCCGTTATGATCTTCAGCGCGCTGACGACCTTCTCCGGATTCGACGAGCCACCGATGTCGAGGAAGTTGGCCGGCTCGCCGCCGTAATACTTGACGAGGTCCATCGTCGCCATCGCGAGGCCGGCGCCGTTGACGACGCAGCCGACGTTTCCATCGAGCTTGATGAAGGTCAGGTTGGCGTTACGGGCGAGCACCTCGCTCGGCTCCTCGGCGCTCTCGTCGCGGAGCGCGGCGATCTCCGGACGGCGATCGAGCTCGTTGTCGTCGATCACCATCTTGGCATCAAGCGCCAGCACGTCGCCGTCAGGCGTGACGACCAGCGGATTGATCTCGGCCAATGACGCGCCACTCTTCATGAACGCCTGGTAGAGCTGGCCCATGATCTTCGCGGCGGAGCGGGCCTGCTTGGCGTCCTTGTAGAGGAAGAACCCCATCTGCTGGGCCTGGAAGTCCATCAGCCCATAGCGGCCATCGACGGGGAGATACATGATCTTCTCCGGCGTTTTGGCGGCGACCTCCTCGATGTCGATGCCACCGGCCGCACTGACCATGAAGACGGCTTGCTTGCGCGCGCGATCGACGATGATTCCGACGTACGCCTCAGTCGCGATGTCGGCAGCGGGTGTGACGAGGACCTTCTGTACGGGAAGATCCTTGATCGTCAGCTTGAGGATCTTTTCAGCGACGGCGCGGGCTTCAGCTGGCGTCCTGGCGAGCTTCACGCCGCCCGCCTTTCCGCGTCCGCCAGCGTGGACCTGCGCCTTGACGACCACGGTTCCACCGAGCTTTCGAGCGATCGTTTCTGCTTCGTCCGCGGTGGTGGCGATCTCCCCCGGCGGAATGGGAATGCCCGCAGCGCGAAAAATTTCCTTCGCCTGATATTCGTGGATGTTCACACGTTCTCCGCTGTAATTGTCGTTCCGGCATCGCCGCGCACTGCTTCGCGGCCGCGACTGAGCTCAGTGATGATCGCGCGTCCGCCGGTGCGTCGCACGAAGTCTATTGCGGCGCGAACCTTTGGCGCCATGCTCCCTTCACCAAACGCCTTGGCCGCGTCCATCTTCTCGGCGTCCGTGACACTGAGCGTGCGAAGCGGGCGCTGAGTCGGCGTGCCCCAATCGACGTATATCGCATCGACGTCGGTGAGGATCAGCAAGAGCTCCGCGTTGAGGTCTCGCGCCAGTACTGCTGACGCGAGATCCTTGTCGATGACGGCGTCGACCCCTTCCCACCCCTGCTTCTTGTTGTCGTAATAGATCGGTGCACCTCCACCGCCGCACGCGACGACGATCGTTCCGCGATCGACGAGATGGCGGATGATCTCCAGCTCGTGCACCTGCAGCGGGACGGGACTTCCAACGACGCGGCGTCGGCGCTTGCGACCGTCCGGCTTGATGACGTTTCCCTCCGACTCGAGGGCGGCAACCCGATCGGCCGGGATCTCGTGACCGATGAACTTCTCCGGATGCTCGAGCGCGGGATCGTCAGGCGCGACATGAATCTGGGTGATTACGGTCGCGACGTCGCGGCGGCTTCCATTCCGGCGGAGAATGTTCTCCAGCGACTGCTGCACCATGTAGCCCATCCACCCGGCGGTCGCTGCGACGAGGACACCGAGTGGCAGCGGGCTGACCTCGTGACGCGCCATCTCGTTGCGGAGCAGCTCGTCGCCGACCTGCGGACCATTGCCGTGCACGAGGCAGACGTTCCACCCGTCGAGCGCGAGATCGACGATCGGACCGAGCGCTTCGCGCGTGTGCCGAAACTGGTCGTGTATGGTCGAATGCTTCGCCGGCGAGAGCGCATTACCGCCGAGTGCAATGACCGCGGTGTGACGTGGTTGCTGTTCAGCCATGGGAGAGACCGCGCAAGCTAGGCGGTGCCGGAGCGGGATTCAAGCTGACCGGTCAGCGGGGCGGGCGGTCGACGATGCGCCCGAGTGATTCCCAATGATCGCCGTATGCCCGCCAGTCACCGCGCCGTTGATCGGCGCGGAGGCTGTCGTACAGCGCACGCACCGCGCCGCGGAAATCACTCGACGTGAGCGGCGGTGTGGGAGGCGTCGGATTTTGGCCGAAGGCGGCGAGAACCGTTTTCGCGGTTCGCAGGGAATCGCCGCGAAGGACAGCGACTCCAAGAAGCGATGGCGGATTCTGCGCGCGAACGAGGTACGCCGACTGGGCGAGCGTGAGGCCCTGTTCGCCGGGGATTACGCGGACCGGACCGTGGGCGATGCGTGCGTCGCGCGACGGCGACGCGCTCGTACTGTCCGCGCCCCGCAGTCGGTCGATCGAGCTTGCCCAGCGTAGCCCGCTGGTGTCGGGAACCCACGTCGCACCGTGTCCGCTCCCACCTCGCACCACCAGCACACCGTCCACGCGGTCTTCGCCGCGAAGCACAGGCAGCGCGATTGCGAGTGTTCCGCCAACCTCGGCAAACCGCGCCGGCGTCGAATTGGCGAACGCGCTGTCGGCGCCGTCAGTGGCGGGCGCGCGTCGCTCGGCGACACCCTCGGTCACCGTCCCGGCGGCGATGAATGCCTCACGCTGTGCGCGCGCCGACTCGATGGGCGGTGGCAACTGTTCGGCAACCCCCGCACCGGCCTGCGCAGGCGTCACGAACAGCTCGCTGAAACGCCGCCGCCAAGCGCGAGTCAGCGGATCGCTCTCGGCCGCGACCGAGTCGGCCACCAGCCTAACGCTACCCGTCGTGCTGTTGACGACGGCGGTCGCGGCATGACGCAGGTAGGCCAGTTCGTCGCCATCGAGGATGACGTGCGCGCTGAGCGGATAATCGGCCGCCGTGGAATAGAGATCGATCATCCAGAGCAGTGTGTCGCCCTTGAGCGCGGGCGTCATCTGGGTTCCCTGATCGAACAGCGGAGCAACGGCGTCGACGATCCGGCGCGCCGAGCGGTGAACGAGCAGGCGCGGTGCAGGCTGCGGAAAATCTTCCGTGATCAGGCGGAAATTCTGCAGCGCCCACGCCGGTACGATGCGTCCCAGGCCGGCGCCTACGGCGACGCCAGCCACGCGTCGATCGCTGTCCGGGACGATCGCATATCCGTCGCCGGAATCAGTGACCAGCACCGGGGCAAGCGCGATCCATTCCGCGGTCGGAGCTCCGCGTGCATCGATCATCACGGGGCTACCGCGATCGTCCGCGCGCGCAAGCGAGAAGTACTGGGCCGCCCAATCCTCGCCATGCGACGCCACGCCGCGCATAACGACGAGCGCGGCGAGCTCACCCGACGGGAGCACTCGGGAGCCGACGTCGCGGGCCGGATCACCGCCGCGCAATCTGGAAGCGGCACGAAGGAGCGCGGCGTCGTCCCAGCTCGGCGTAACTCGCGCGATGTTGCGCGCGACGACGCTGTCATTGCGCGCGGTGAGTTGCTCGAGGGCGAACGCCCGCCGGGTGTACGCCGCGCGCGTCGCCAGGTACGGCCGTTCGCGAACGATGGGATCCTGCTGGCCGGCGAAGCGCCGCGCCAGCGCAGGAGCGAGTTGGTGCAGCCCAAGCGAAAGAATGAGCAGCGCCGTGATCGTGGCAAATGCCGCGCGGAGTTGCCCTGCCCAACCGGTCCAGATCAGCGCGAGCGCGCCAACCAGCGTCAGTACCGAGAGCAGCACGTTGGCGGGAACGAGGACACGATGGTCGACGTAGGAGAACTCGCCTAACGCTCCACTGCCGTTGCCGAGGAGGCTGAATGCGTCGAGTCGGTAGCTCCAGGCGAGCAGGATGAGGAGCGTCGCCCCGAGCATGGTGAGGTGGCGTCGCACGTATTGCGAGACACGCAGCGTCCCGCGCTCCCAGCGGAGACTGGGCGTCAATGCGTAGAGAAAGACGACGACTGCCGCGATGAGGAGCGTCGCGAGCAGCGACCAGAGATAGAGCGACCGCTCGACCGGCAACCAGTCGGCGAAGAAGCCAAGGTCGCGCTGGAAGTAGGGGTCATTCTCGCGGAAGGGATCGCCGTAGACGAACCGCGCAACCGGTTGCCAGCCAACCTCAGTGAGCGCAGCGCCAAGGAGCAGCGAAAGAAACATCGTGCCGGCGAGCAGATAGCGCGCCGGTACCTCCTCGCCGATCTCGAGATTCGCGACGCGGCGTGGCAGGACAAGCGAGACGACGGAGCCGCGAACGGCGAGCAGATTGCCGAACGCGAACAACGTTCCGAATGCGGCGGTGACGGTCGCGGTGATCGTGATCGAGAGGGCGCGGGCGCGCCACACAGCGCCGGCGCCGAGCGCGTCGTACCATTGGTAATCCAGCATCGCCGCGGCAGCGACGCGTCCGAGCAGCAGCAGAAGCGCGATCGCCGCGACGCTGACGAACAGCCGGCGACGCGATGTCATGAGGTCAGACCTTGATGCCCTGCGAGCGGATCCAACCCTCCATCTCGTCGCGGATCTCGCGCAGCCGTTCCGCGGTTTTCGCTTCAAAACGGGTCACGAGGATCGGCTGCGTATTCGAGGCACGAATCAGCCCCCAGCCATCACCGTACGACACCCGCGCGCCATCGATCCCGTTCACTTCACGGAACGCGCTGAAGTGCTTTACCGCGCGTTCGACAATCGCGAATTTCTGGTCGTCAGGCACGTCGACGCGAAGTTCCGGCGTCGAGACGAATTTCGGGACATCGCTCAGCAGTTCGCTGACGGACTTCTCCGCCTTGTCGATGATCGAGAGCAGTCGCGCCGCACCGTACATCGCATCGTCGTGCCCGTAGAATCCTTCCGCGAAGAACATGTGACCCGACATCTCGCCGGCGAGCGGCGCGTTCAGGTCGCGCATCTTGCCCTTGATCAACGAGTGACCGGTCTTCCACATCACTGGCGTTCCACCGGCCCTCGTGATTTCGTCGGGCAGCGCCTGCGAACACTTGACGTCGAAGATGATCGCCTGCCCCTTCCCGGTTCGCTCGAGCACGTCGCGCGCGTAGAGAATCAGGACGTGGTCTCCCCAGACAATCGACCCTTTGTCGTCGATCACGCCGATGCGATCGGCGTCGCCGTCGAACGCGATCCCGATGTCGGCGCGATTTGCCTTCACCGCAGCGATCAGGTCGACGAGATTCGCCTCGACGGTCGGATCGGGATGATGGTTGGGGAAGGTGCCGTCGCTCTCACAGAACAGCGGAAGGATCTTCACCCCAAGTCGTTCGAACAGCTTTTCCGCGACGAGTGAAGCGGCGCCGTTTCCACAATCGACGACAACGGTCAGCGGACGCCGCAGCTTCCCGACCCGCGTCGCGATGTCCTCGATGTAGCGGGCGATGATTCCGCCGTGCTGCCTGACGCGAGCGGTGAGCCCCGGCGTCATTCCGCGCTTGTGGATGGCGAACAGCTCCTGCAGCTCGGCACCGTGCATGGACTGCGTGCCGAGGCACAGCTTGAAGCCGTTGTACTCAGCCGGATTGTGCGACCCGGTGATCTGGATACCGCCAATCACCTGGAGGTGATGCAGCGCCCAATACATCACTGGCGTTGGGACGACGCCGATATCGATGACCGGAAGTCCGTGTTCGGTCAGGCCGCGCACCAGCACGTCGCGAAGCAGGTTCCCGCTCGGCCGGTTGTCGCGTCCGACGACCACCGCGCCACTCGTTCCACGATGCCTGACGTAGGTCGCGTACGCCGCGCCTACGGCGTAGGCGGCCTCGGTCGTCAGGTCCTGCCCGACGATGCCGCGGATGTCGTACTGCCGAAAAATTGCGGATGAAACGGTCATGGCGAGCGCGGGGCGGGCGAGTTGGTTGCTAGTGATGATGCAGCAGTAGCCAGAAACGTCGCGGGGCCGCGTGAGCGGCCCCGCTGAGTCATCGGCGCGCCGATGGAGGCAACGGTACCGTCGTTCCTGGCGGCGCCGCTCGATAGGCCGTGAGCGGTGCGCCGCCGCGGGTCAGCCTGACGAACTGCTCCGGAAATATTCCGATGCCGATCAAGAGGATCGCCGCGGCGGCGACCACGAACCGCGTCAACGTACCAGCGCTCGCCGGAACCGGCGCAGCGGCGGGTCGCGGACGCATGAACATCACCATCACGACGTAAAGATAGTAACCTGCCGAGACGACGCTCGTGAGAACCAGCACGATCGCCAATCGAGTCTGCGGACTCGGCGAATTCAATGCGGCCTTGATCACATACCACTTGGCGAAGAACCCGGCTCCACCAAAAACTGGGAATCCGAGGAGCGACAGCATGAAGATCGCCATCGCGACCGACAGCCAGGGACGAACCGTCCAGAGTCCGTTGTAATCGTCGATCGCGAGGGACCGTTCGCCGGCATCGCCAAGCGCGACGACCACGCCGAATGCACCGAAGGTCGCGATCGTGTAGATCAGCGCGTAGAAGAGAAACGCCTCGGCGCCGTTAGGCGTGTTCACGGTCAACGCGACCATGAGGTATCCAGCGTGCGCGATGCTCGAGTAGGCCAGCATGCGCTTGATGTTCCGCTGGCGGAGGGCGATGAGGTTGCCGACGACCATCGTGAGCGCGGCAATCCACCAGAACGCTCCATGCCACCGATCGAATACCGGAGAGAACGCCTCGTACCAGATGCGGAGGAAGGCCGCAAACGCCGCCGCCTTGACCGACGCGGCCATGTACGCCGTGACCGGCGTCGGCGCGCCGTCGTAGACGTCCGGCGCCCACATGTGGAACGGTGCCGCCGCGACCTTGAAGCCGAATCCGACGAGCATCAGCGCAATCCCGATGAGCAACAGCGGGCTGGCCGTGAGTCCATACTGCAGCACGCGGTCGCCGATGACCCCGAGATCGGTGGCTCCGGTCGCGCCGTAGACGAGCGCCATGCCATACAGAAGGAACGCGGTCGAAAATGCGCCGAGGAGGAAGTACTTGAGCGCGGCCTCGGCCGCGCGCGGGCTGCGCCGGTTCATCCCGGCGAGGACGTACACCGCGACCGACATCGTCTCGATGCCGAGGAACACCACCATCAGGTCGCGCGCCCCAGCGAGCAGCATCATGCCGCTGGTTGCCAGCAGGATGAGCACATGCGCTTCCGGCGCGACCATCAACTCGCGTTCGTTGTAATCCATCGACAGCGCGATCGTCGCGATCGTTCCGACGATGAGGACAAGGTCGGCGATCCAACGAAAACGGTCGACCGCGATCGGGCCCGGATTCGCCGTGATGCCGCTGATCATGAACCAGCCGATGACTGCCGCCGTTATGACGAGCAGTGCGATCGACGCTGCACCGACCGCGCGCTGATGCCGGGCGGATTCCGGCCGCCAGGCAGCCCAGACGAGCAGGAGCATTGCCCCGCCCATCAGGATCAGGTCCGGGAGCAGCGCAAAGGAAAGCTGCGCCGGAATCGAGAGATCGAGTGGAGTGCCGTTCATCGCCCGCGCCCCCGCGCGACGTTCTGCGAAGGAGCGGGCGCGCTGCCGGGTGCGACCTGGGCGACGAGCGCCTGTGCCGACGCTTCCATGCGGCGCAGGACCGGAGCCGGATAGACGCCGAGCCAGAGAATGACCGCGACCAGCGGGATCATCGTTGCCAGTTCACGCCCATTGAGGTCGGGGATATGTTCGTTCTCCGGCCGCGCGAGCGGGTTGAAGAGAATTCGCTGGATGGCCCAGAGGAGATACGCGGCGGCGAAGATGACCCCGATCGTCGCGAGCGTCGCGAGATACGGCGTAGTCTGGAATGAGCCGAGGAGGACGAGGAACTCGCCGACGAAACCGTTGGTACCGGGCAGCCCAATCGAGCTTAGAGAGACGAAGGTGAGCATCGCGGCGAACAGCGGAACTACGCGTGCAATGCCACCGTACGCGGCGATCTCACGCGTGTGACGACGCTCGTAGATCATTCCGATCAGGAGGAACAACGCCCCCGTCGAGATCCCATGATTGATCATGATCATCAGCGAGCCCTGGATGCTCTGCGTCGTCGCCGCGAAAATGCCGAGCATGACGAAACCGAGATGGCTCACCGACGAATAGGCGACGAGCTTCTTGAAGTCCGGCTGCACCATCGCGACGAGCGCGCCGTACAACACGCCGACGACGCCTAACGCGAGGAAGGTGTTGCGCACGACCGGGTGCATCGCGGCATCGGGAAAGAGCGGCAGGCAGAAGCGGAGGAAGCCGTACGTTCCCATTTTCAGCATGATGCCGGCAAGGATCACCGACCCGGCCGTCGGCGCTTCGACGTGCGCGTCAGGCAGCCAGGTGTGAAACGGGAACATCGGCACCTTGATCGCGAAGGCGAGCGCGAACGCGAGGAACATGAACATCGTCGCGGGCACCACGGCTCCGAAGAGGACGAGTGACTCCCCGACGCCGCCGCTCGACGCCAACTGGCGAATCGTCTCGTACGCGAAGTCGGGCGTTCCCGCACCGCCAGCCTTCAGCCCGAGCCAGACGATCGCCACGAGCATGAGCAGCGAGCCGACCATCGTGTAGATGAAGAACTTCAAGCTGGCATAGATCCGCCGTTCCCCGCCCCAGATGCCGATGATGAAATACATCGGGACCAGCATCATCTCCCACATCACGTAGAAGAGGAACAGGTCGCGGGCGACGAACACGCCGAGCATGCCGGTCGTCAGCAGCATCATCAACGCGTAGTAACTGTGGCGCTTGACCTTGATGCTGGTCCAGCTGCCAAGGACTGCGAGCGGCATCAGGAACGTGGTCAGGAGCACCATCATCAGCGAGATCCCGTCGATCCCGAGCGCGAAGGTCACGCCCCACGATGGGATCCAGCTCCGGTCAAACGTCGCCTGCATCGCCGGCGTACCAGCATCGAACGACCACCAGAGCCCGAGTGAAACCACGAACTCGATGATGAACGCCCAGAGGGCGATCTGGCGCGCCGCGCCCCCACCGCGCTCGCGCGCACCGCCATCGGCACTGAGCGTAGCGCCGTGCACCAAGATCCCCACCGCCGCGATCGTCGGAATGACGAGCAGAGCGAGCAGAATCCAGCTGCTGTACTGAACCGAATCGAGAAGCTCGCGCATCGAATTAGCGAATGGTGAAAGCGCCGAGAACCGCGAGCACGCCGACGACGAGAACCCACGCGTACGTACCGACCTGCCCCGACTGGAGCCAGGAGCCAACGCCGCCGATTGCCCGCGCAAGCTTGGCCGACCCATTCACCATCACGCCGTCGATGATCCCCTGGTCAATCCCCTTCCAGAGCAGCCCGCGAGACACTGCGACCGTCGGCTCGACGATCACGCGGTCATACGCTTCATCGACGTAATATTTGTTGGCGAGCACGCGCTCGAAGCCGTGTTCTTCAGGCGATGCTGCCTTGGTGACGAGCCGGGCCGGCTTGAGCCGCACCACCGCGATCAGGATGCCGGCGATCGCGATCGCGACAGCCGCACCAATGAGGAATGTCTCCGTGTTACCCGCGGCCTCCGGGACGCGCCCCAGCGTCACGCGCAGCTGACTCTCGCCGACCACCGGCTCGAGCCAGTGGCCGAGTATCTCCTCGGCGCCAGCCATCGCCGCGAAGTGTGGCAGGTTGAGCCAGCCGCCAACCGCGCTCAGCGCGCCGAGGATCAGCAGCGGGCCGGTCATGCTCCACGAAGCCTCGCTCAAGTGCTTGGCTTCCGCCTCGCCCGTCCGGTTCGGTCCGTGGAAGGTGTAGAGCATCATCCGCGTCATGTAGATCGCGGTCAGCAGCGCTGCCGCCAGGCCTAACGCGTAAACGCCATAGAGGACCGCGCTTCCCGGGATGCCCAGCCAGTGGGCGTCGGCCAGCGTCGAGTCCTTTGCGCGGAGGAAGACCGACCCGAGGATCTCATCCTTCGAGAAAAATCCGGCGAATGGCGGGATGCCGGAAATGGCCAGTGTCGCGATCCACATCAGGAACCAGGTCCACGGCAGGAATCGCCGCAGCCCGCCCATGTTCCGCATGTCCTGCGCGTCGTCGTGGCTGCCGGTGTGGTGATAGGCGGCGTGCATCGCGAAGATCACCGAGCCGGATCCGAGGAAGAGCAGCGCCTTGAAGAACGCATGGGTCACAAGGTGGAACACCCCGGCGGTGTACGCGCCGACGCCGACGCCGACGAACATGTAGCCGAGTTGGGATACCGTCGAATACGCGAGCACCTTCTTGATGTCCCACTGCTTCAAGCCGATCGTCGCGGCGAAGATCGCCGTCACCGCGCCGACGACGGCCACCGTCAGGCTCGCCTGCGGCGCCATCGAGAACAGCGTCGCGCTACGCGCGATCAGGTAAACGCCAGCCGTGACCATCGTCGCGGCATGGATCAGTGCCGACACCGGCGTTGGACCGGCCATCGCGTCAGGCAGCCAGATGTAGAGCGGGATCTGTGCGCTCTTGCCCGCGCAACCGAGGAACATGAAGAGGCAGATCGTCGTGATCAGCGCGCCGCCAAACGCGAGCTTCACCGCGCCGGCATTCACCGCGATGAAATCGAGCGTGCCAAGGTTTGCGAAGAGGAGGAACATCGCGATCAGCAGCCCGAAGTCGCCGATGCGGTTGACGATGAACGCCTTTTTTCCGGCGTCGGCGTTCGCCTTCTCGGAGAACCAGAAGCCGATCAGCAGGTACGAGCAGAGGCCGACGCCCTCCCAGCCGACGAACAGCACCGGATAGCTGGCACCGAGCACCAGCACGAGCATGAAGGCGACGAACAGGTTGAGGTAGGCGAAGTAGCGCGGGTACCCCGGATCGTCCTGCATGTAGCCGACGCTGAAGATGTGAATCAGCGTCCCGACGCCGGTGATCACGAGGACCATCACCATCGACAACTGGTCGAGCTGGAACGCCGCGTTGACGGCGAGGCTGCCAGCTGGCATCCACGAGTAATACGTCTGGACGAACGGCTCGTGCAACACGGCCAATCCGCGCATCGCGATGAACATCGCCACGGCGAGCGCAAACGAGAGCGCGAGCACCGCGGGCCCGACGAAGCTCGTCACACCGGCAAAGCGATGCCTGACGACGGCGTGGTGATCATCGCCGTGCGCACCGTGCGCGTCGGCGTTATCGTGCGCGTGGGAGCTGTGGCCCGCTTCACCGTGTGCGGCGTCGGCTCCGTGCCCCATATCCGGATCGCTCGGACCGAGCACCGTCGCCGGAATGAGCGACAGCAGCCCGTTGATGACGAAACCAAGCAGTGGCAGCAGCGGCAGGAGCCACATCCACGCCGCGGCGGTCCCGGCAAGCGGGTGCACCGACGAGACTTCGTGCTGAAGGAGCATCATCCCTTGAGGATGTTGATATGCTGAAGGTTGACCGTCTGCTTGTGACGGAACAACGAGATGATGATCGCCAATCCGACTGCCGCTTCGGCCGCTGCCACCGTCATCGTAAAGAACACGAAGATCTGACCGGCCGCGCCGTAGGCCCGCGAGAACGCGACGAAGGTGAGATTCACGGCGTTGAGCATCAACTCGACGCACATGAAGATGATGATCGCATTGCGACGCGTGAGCACCCCGACAACGCCGATCGTGAACAGCACGGCCGAGAAAAAGAGCGCTTCAGCGAGCATGAGTGCTCCGTTGCTTGCCGATCATCACCGCGCCGACGATCGCCGCGAGCAGCAGCACGCTGGTAATCTCGAAGGGAAGCAGGTAGGTCGTGAACAGCGGCATCGCGATTGCGCCGACCGCGCCCGATTGGATCACGGCGTTGGCGGCCGCGTCGCCTGGCAACGTCAACGCGGCAACGCTGCCCGACCGCGTCAGTACAAAGAACTCGGCGAGCATCGCCAACCCGACGAAGCCGGCGATCAGCCGCCACTTCTGATTCCGGATGTCGGCGATTTCGCTCGGCTGACCGAGGTTGAGCAGCATGATGACGAACAGGAACACGACCATGATCGCGCCGGCGTAGACAAGCACCTGGATCACGCCGATGAACGGGGCGTCGAGCATGATGTACATCGCCGCGAGCGAGAACAGCGTGTTGACCAGCCACAGTGCCGCCGCCACTGGACTCTTCCGCGTGACGAAGCAGACCGCCGACGCGATCGCGATGATCCCGAAGAGGTAGAAGTTGAACGTGTAAAACAGCGGCGTGTTCTGCATTACTGACCCTTGGGGTCGGCCGGGTCCCACAGCTCGCTCACTGGATGCGTCTGCGCCATCAACCGCTCCAAGTCGTAGACGAAACCCTCGCGGCTGTACTCGGAGTTCTCGTAATGACGGCCGAGGTGGATGGCTTCCTCGGGGCAGACCTCCTGGCAGTAGCCGCAGAAGATGCAGCGGAACTCGTCGATCTCGAATACCAGCGGATAGCGATTCCCCTGCTCGTCCTCTCCCGGCACGAGCTTGATGCAGTTCGCCGGGCACACCGTTGGGCACAATCCACAGGCGACACACTTCGCCTTGCCATCCTCGGTGGTGAGCATGCGGTGCGTGCCGCGCCAGCGCGGCGAGAGCGGCCACTTCTGCTCCGGGTACTGCACCGTCACCTTGTGCGTGTTGAGCAGGTGCTTGAGCGTGAGCGCCATTCCCTTCAGTGTCGCGCGGACATAACTCGTCTGCTCGATCGGGCGCTCCATGACCTTGACGCCGATTGCCATGCTAGTCTCCCGCCTCCCGCGGGGTCAGCGCCGAACGCTTCGAGAGCGTACGGAGCTTGTCCAACTCTGTCGTTGCAATGCGCGAGCTCGCCGGGCTGACGATGCGGCCGCGGTCGAGCACCCAGAAGACGAGTCCCATGATCACGACGTTGAGGACGAGCATCGACATCGCGAAGTGCCAGTCGCGCGGAACCTGCGCGGCATCGAGCCCGATGACCGCACCGGCCACAATCATGATGTAGGCGAGTGTCATCGGCAGCAGGATCTTCCAGCCGAGTGACATCAGCTGGTCGTAGCGGAACCGCGGCAGCGTCCAGCGGATCCACATGAAGAAGAAGAGGAAGAACGTCAGCTTGAAAAGAAACGACGCGATCGTCAGCAGCGACGTGAGCTTCGTGATCGGCCCGATGTTGTCGCCATGCCAGAACGGGATGTCCCAGCCGCCGAGGAACAGCGTGGTCATCATCGCGCTGGCGGTGATCATGTTCGCGTATTCGGCGATGAAGAAGAAACTGAACTTCATCGACGAGTATTCGGTGTGATAGCCCGTGATAAGTTCCGACTCCGCTTCCGGCAAGTCGAAGGGCAAGCGGTTGGTCTCGGCGAACGCGGCGATCACGAACACGAAGAATGCGAACGTCAGGTTGACAGCGTTCCAGCCCATCTGCGACTGGCGGATCACGATCGCCGAAAGCGTCACGTTGCCGGCGAGCATCACCACGGGAATCGTCGACAGACCCATCGCGATCTCGTACGAGATCATCTGCGCGCTCGAACGGAGGCCGCCGAGCAGCGCGTACTTGTTGTTCGACGACCAGCCGGCGAGGACGATCCCGTACACGCCTAACGATCCGATCGCCAGTACGTAGAGAAAGCCGATCGGCAGGTCGGCCAGCACCATGTCAAAACGCCCCCACCGCGTCGGGAAGGCCGCGCCGAATGGTATCACCGCCCAGGTGATCAGCGCGGGAATGAACGAGATGATCGGCGCCAGGTTGTAGATGGCCCCGCTGGCAAACGACGGCGCGGCTTCTTCCTTGACGAGGTTCTTCAGCCCGTCGGCCAGCGGCTGGAACAATCCACTCGGGCCCACCCGGTTCGGGCCGTGGCGATCCTGGATCCAGGCGCTCAGCTTGCGCTCGGCGAGCGTGAGGATTGCCGCGCCGAGCATGTAGAGCGTGAAAACGAGGAGCAGCTTGATCAGCGCGAAGATCAGCCAGGGAAAGAAGCTGACCGGGGCAAGCTGCGGATCGGCGACCTGGAGGAGCGCGAGCGCGTGTTGCATCATCAGGCGGCTCCCCCGGCGGCGACGACGCCGCGCAGGCCTAACGTTTCATACGAGAGGCCGCTGAACGCCGTCTCGCTCGCGGCGACCGCGGCGAAGGCATCGGATGCCAGCATGTAACCTGTCTTCTCGCCGAGCAACGCGAGCAGGTCGCCGATCACGGCGAAGCTGGGTCGGGCGTAGCCGGGCGCCGCCTTCGCCTGCATGAACCGCTGGACGCGGCCATCGACGTTGGTGAACGTCCCTTCTTCCTCGGTGAAGTTGCCGATCGGGAGGACGACGGCGGCGCCGCGCGCCCACGACGGCAGCGTGGTGCCGATGACGATGATCGCGCGTGGCTGTCCGACTGCACCGGCATCGATCCCGGCCAGCTCCTCATCGGCGAGAACGAGGACGTCGTCGCTGCCGAGGTTCCACGCCGGGCTCTCGCTCCGCTTGAACCCGAAGAGCTCGAGCCCGCGCACGTTTGCGCCGAGGTCCTCGCGCCGGGCGAGATCCTTGACCCCGGGCAAGGGTGCCCGCTCGCCCTTCGGCACGCGGTACGACCCGCTGCCGCCCGTTTTCCGGTAGAGGCGGGCCAGGAGTCCTAACGCTTCGTTCGACAGCATCGGCGAGGCGATCACGCGCGCCTTCGCGCCACTGAGCAGCTGCGCCGCCGCTGCGAGCGCCGCGTCCCACTCGGCCAACACGAGGTCGTTCCCGCGGCGGACGAGTGGCGTGTCCACGCGATCCTGCCGATTCATCCACCGGTAGTTGAGACGCCCGTAGTCGCACATGAAAAACTGGTTTACCGCCTCATTCGAGCGCGGCCGGAGGCGGACGACGATGTTGTCGCGCGTCTCGATGATCATGTTGCAGCCCTGCGTGCAGTTCGGGCAGACCGACGCGGTGCGATCGACTTCCCAGGCGCGAACCTTGTTCAGCGAATCCTTCGAGAGCAGTGCGCCTACCGGGCAGAGATCGATCACGTTGCCGGCCCACGGATGGGTCAGGTCGTGCCCGTCGAACTTCCCGATCACCGCGCGATCGCCACGCTCGCTGACGTTGAGGACGGGATCCTCGGCCATCGTGTCCATGAACCGAACGCAGCGCGTGCAGAGGATGCAGCGGTTGGTGACGTACATGACGTCGCCGCCGAAATCCTCGACTGGATTGAAGCGCTTGGGATCGCGGAGCCGCGAGTCCGGCCGCCCTTCCATGTACGTGTAGTCCTGCAGTTCGCACTCGCCGGACTGGTCGCAGATCGGACAGTCGAGCGGATGATTGATCAGCAGCAGTTCGAGCACACCCTTCCGCGCCTCGAGCGCCTTCTCCGAGTGCACGTGGACGACCTGACCTTCGGCCACCGACGTCGCGCATGATGGCGCGAGCTTCGGCGCCTTCTCGACCTCGACGAGGCACATCCGGCAGACGCCCGCGACCGGCAGGCCGGGATGATAGCAGTAGTGCGGGACGAGAATCCCCGCGTACTTCGCCGCTTCGAGGATCGACGTGCCCTCAGGCACGCTCACCTCGCGTCCCTCGATCGTCAGGCTGACCATCTTCGTCGTCGGCGCGGCTGTTGCTGGCGCAGTCATCAGGCGGCCACCGCGCTGCGCATCGGGCAGCGCTTCTGCTTGATGTGCGCCTCGAACTCGTGCCGCCATTTCTGGAGGCCGGAGAAGACTGGCGTCGCACACGAGTCACTGAGCACGCAGATCGTCTTGCCCGTCATGTTCTCACCGATCTCCATCAGCGTATCGAGATCGTCCATCGCACCGTCGCCATTCTCGATCCGCTCGAGAATGCGCGTTGTCCACGCCGTACCTTCGCGACACTGCGTGCACTGGGCGCAGCTCTCGTGCGCATAGAAGCGCGCCAGCCGGGCGATCTGCTTGACCATGCATTGCGAGTCGTCGAACACGATAACGCCGCCAGAGCCGAGCATCGTCCCAGCAGCGACAAAGCCCTCGTAATCCATCAGCGTGGCTTCCGCTTCCTCAACTGTCTGGATCGGAACCGACGAGCCGCCGGGAATGATTGCCTTGAACTTCCGACCGGGCAGCGGACCGCCACACAGGTCGTAGAGGAATTCCTTGAACGGAAATCCCATCGTGACCTCGTAGTTGCCCGGCTTCCGGATGTTGCCGCAGACCGAGAACAGCTTGCTCCCGGTGCTCTTCGGGCTGGAGAGCGACATCTCCTTGTACCACTGCGCGCCGTTCGTCAGGATGTGCGGCACCGCGGCGAGTGTCTCGACGTTGTTGATCGTCGTTGGTTGGCCGAAGAGACCGGACACCGCCGGAAAGGGCGGCTTGATGCGTGGGTTACCGCGCCGTCCCTCGAGGGAGTTCATCAGCGCGGTTTCCTCGCCGCAGATGTACGCGCCGGCGCCCTTGTGAATGTGGACATCGACGCGCTTGCCGCTGCCCATCGCGTTCTTGCCGAGCAGACCGTCGCGATAGGCCTCACGGACAGCCGCCTCCATCACGCGCAGCGGCTCAGTAAACTCGCCCCGGATGTAGATGTATGTCGTCTCGGCGCCGATCGCGTGCGCGCCTAACGCGCAACCCTCGATCAGCGCGTGCGGCGTCCAGCGCATGATCTCGCGATCCTTGAAGGTGCCCGGCTCCGATTCGTCGGCGTTACAGCAGAGGTAGTGCGCCTTGCCGTCGCCCGGCTTCATGAACGACCACTTGAGGCCGGTCGGGAAGCCGGCGCCGCCGCGCCCGCGCAGCCCCGACTCCTTCACGACGTTTACGATGTCGGCCGGCGCCATGCCTAACGCCTGCTCGAGCGCGCGATAGCCGCCGCGTTGGCGCCATCCGGCGAGCGTCCGCGCCTCGGGGTCGCCGAAGTGCTTGGACAGAACCGGAGTTTCGCGCGGATGCGACTTGTGCGGGTATCCCATTACCTGAGCTTTGCGAGGATCTCGGGAACGCGCTCCGGCGTCACCGACTCGATGAAGTCTGCATTGATCATCACTGGCGTAGCGAATCCGCAGGCGCCGAGGCACTCGACCTCGATCACCGTGTACTTGCCGTCAGGCGAGGTGACTCCGAGCTCGCCGCACCCGGTGTGCTTGAGGAATGCCTTCGCCACTTCCTCTGCCCCAGAGACCGCGCACGGCGAGGTGGTGCAGACCTGGACGAAATGCCGTCCGACTGGATGCTGATGATACATCGTGTAAAACGTGACCACGCCCTTCACGTAGGCAGGCGTCAGCTCGAGCAGGCCGGCGATCTCCTCCATCGCCGCGTCGCTCACCCAGCCCTGCACTTCCTGCGCGATCCAGAGCGCTGGCAGCAGCCCGGCCATCTTGTTCGGATACCGCGTCAGCAGTTCGTCGAGCTGCTTGCGCCGCTCGCCGGTGAAGACCGGCGTGTGACTGTTGCCGTGGCCGTGACGCGCGTCTCCGTGCGACGCATGCGCGGGTGCGTGAACGCCGCCCTCTTCGTTCGGTGCGGCTGCGCTCATCGGTCGATCTCTCCCATCACGATGTCGATCGAAGCGTTGATCGCGATCACGTCGGACAGCAGGTAACCCTCGACCATCTTCGGGATTGCGCTGAGGTTCACATATGACGGCGGCCGGATGCGCCAACGGACCGGTTTCGCGGTTCCGTCGGACACCATGTAGTAACCCTTTTCGCCTTTTGGGCTCTCGGTCGCGACATAGCACTCGCCGATCGGCGGACGAGGACCCTCCATCACCTGTTTGAAGTGATGGATCATCGACTCCATCTCGCTCGTCGCCTTGCTCTTCGGCGGCAGGATCACACGATGGTCGTCGATGTTCACCGGACCGTCAGGCAGCCGGCGCAGCGCCTGCTCGAGGATACGCGTCGACTGGCGCAGCTCTTCGACGCGAACGAGGTAGCGATCGTAGACGTCGCCGTTCGTTCCCACCGGCACGTCGAAGTCGTATGTCTCGTAGTCGAGATAGGGAAAATCCTTGCGCACATCGTAGGCGACGCCTGACGCGCGCAGCATCGGACCGGACAAGCCATGGTTCAGCGCTTCGTCGGCGGTCATCGCACCGAGCCCGATCGTGCGGCCGACCCAGATGCCATTCTTCGTCAGCATCCGCTCGACTTCGTCGATCGTCTTCGGGAACAGCGTCACGAACGTCTGCAGCTGCTCCGTCCATCCCGATGGAATGTCGGCGGCCATCCCGCCCACGCGCGTCGCGCTCGTCGTCAGGCGGGCACCGACCCAGCGCTCGAGCAGCGAGTAGATGTTTTCCCGCTCCTGGAACGCCCAGAGAAACGGGGTGAACGCGCCGATGTCGATGCAGGTCGTGCCAAGCCACACGAGGTGCGACGCGATCCGCGACAGTTCCATCGCGATGACGCGCAGCACCGTCGCCCGCGCTGTACAATCGATGCCGAACAGCCGCTCGGCGCCGAGGATGAAGGAGACGTTGTTGCCGATCGAGTTGAGATAATCCTCGCGATCGGTCCACGGGACGATCTGGTTGTATTGGCGGTACTCGCCGATCTTCTCGAAGCCGCAGTGCAGGTAGCCAATGTGCGGAATGCAGCGCACCACCGTTTCGCCGTCCAGCTCGAGCACGAGGCGCAGCACGCCGTGCGTCGCCGGATGTTGCGGCCCGAGGTTGATGAGCATGTGCTCACCTTCGAGCTCGGGCTCCATCGAGGGCGGTGCGGCGACGGTGACGGTGCTGCCGTCGGCGGCAACAGCGAGTGGCGTGCGGACCGGCCGGCCCTGCGCGTCCATTCCGCTCGTCGAGAGCTCGACCTCGATTGTTCGCTTGATCGTGGCCATCGTCTATTCTCCCGTCTTCTCGCCGGAGCGCAGCCGGGCACGCATTTCCTGTGGCAGATCTTCGAACGCGTCGGCGATCGACAGTTCTTCCATCGAGTAGCGCGCTTCCGGATTGGCGGCGAGTGCCTGACGGAGCTGTTCAGCGCGGCTGAATCGGCCGCGGAGGGGGAAATCCTTGCGCAGCGGGAATCCCTCCTTGTACTGCTCCCACATCAGGATGCGGCGAAGATCCGGGTGGCCGGCGAAGCGGATGCCGAACATGTCGTAGCACTCGCGCTCGAGCCAATCCGCGCCCTTGTAGACCGGCCACACGCTGGCGACTTCGAGCGGCGCGCCCTTGGCGAGCAACACCTTGAGCCGCAGAAAACGGCGGTAGGCGAGTGACCGGAGGTGCCAGACGACTTCGATCGGCTGTTCCATATCGCGGAACTCAACGGCGGTCAGGTCGGAGAGGTACTCGTAGCGCTGCGATACGTCGTCGTGCAGCCAGCGGACAATCTCCTGCAGTCGCGTACCATCGACGACGACGGTGGTCTCGCCCCAGACAACGTCGACGCGCCTAACGGCGGACCCGAACTTGTCGCGTATTGCGTCGGCGCTCGGATTCACTGCGCCGCCGCGGTGTGCGACGTCGCGCGATGTCGCTGGCGCGGGCGCATCGCCGGGGAGCGCGCTGCCCGACACCATCGGCGTGAAGGGAGTGCTCACAAACCGGAGCGCGTCTGGTTGACGGAGTTACCGAAAGGTTCGGAGAGCTCGTTGATCGCCGACGGCGGGATGTAGAGCTGGCTCGTCGGAT
>JBKJQR010000197.1:0-7274 GCA_046593895.1 Gemmatimonadaceae bacterium
CGGCAAGGATTTCGTGCTCGCGCACGTCTCGGCCGACCCGGCGGCACTGGCCACGGCGGTGGTGCGCGGCGGCTTCGAGTTCCAGGGACAGAAGTGCTCGGCGGTCAGCCGCATCTACGTGCCGCGCTCCATCTGGCCCGACGTCCGCGACCGCATCGTCGCGATGATGGACGACATCAAGATGGGCGACATCCGCGACTTCCGGAACTTCATGGGCGCGGTCATCGACCGTAAGGCATTCACCAAGATCAGCGAATACATCGGCGACGCGAAGAAGAATGCGCGGATCGTCGCCGGCGGAAAGACCGATGACAGCACCGGCTACTTCATTCATCCGACGCTCGTCGAGACGGCCGATCCGAATTATCGCTTGCTGTCCGAGGAAATCTTTGGACCGGTGGTGACGGTGAGCGTCTACGACGACGCGAAGTGGAGCGAGATGCTCAGCCAGGTGGACGCAACCTCACCGTACGCGCTGACCGGTGCAGTGTTCAGCCGCGACCGTAAGGCAGTTCGCGAAGCGATGGTCGCGCTACGCAACGCGGCGGGAAATTTCTACATCAACGACAAGCCGACGGGCGCGGTAGTTGGACAGCAGCCATTCGGTGGAGCGCGTGGATCGGGCACGAACGACAAGGCCGGGTCGAAGCTGAACCTGATGCGCTGGGTAAGTCCGCGGGCAATCAAGGAGACGCTGGTGCCGCCGACGGATTACCGGTACGCGTTTCTTCTCGAGGAGTGATTGGCGATGACACGGTCCGGTGCATGAAATGAAGTTTCGCTATTTGACCGCGGACATCTTCACCGACACGCCATTCGGCGGCAACCAGCTCGCCGTCTTCCCCGACGCGCGCGGATTGAACGACGAGCAGATGTTCGCGCTGGCGCGGGAGTTCAACTTCTCGGAGACGACGTTCGTGTTCCCGCCGGAAAAGGGTGGGACGCGGCGGCTCCGTATCTGGACACCGGGCGGCGAGGTGCCGTTCGCCGGACATCCGACGGTCGGGACGGCGCACGTGCTCGCGTCGATCGGCGAGATCGTGCTCGAGGGCGAGACGACGTCGATCGTCTTCGAGGAGGAAGTCGGCTCGGTGCCGGTGACGATCAGGTCGAGTGGGGGCAAGCCGGTGTTCGCGCAGCTCTCCGTCGCGAAGCTGCCCGAGGTCGGGCCGCCGGTGCCGACACGGGAGACGCTGGCCAGCATCCTCTCCCTCGAGTCAAAGGACCTCGTCGGCGGTCATTTCTCGCCGCAGAGCGTGTCGTGCGGACTCCCCTTCCTCTTCGTTGCCCTCAAGGACCGTGACGCCGTCAAGCGTTCGCGGGTCAAGGTCGAGCAGTGGGAGCGAACGTTAGGCAACGCCTGGGCGTCGATGATCATGGTCTTCTCCCGCGACCCGCAGCGTGAGGGCTCCGACATCCGGGCGCGGATGTACGCCCCCGGCATCAGCGTCCCCGAAGACCCGGCCACCGGCTCCGCCTGCGCAGCGTTAGGCGGCTACCTCGCCGCCCGCGACCCGCGCCAGGACGGCACGCTTCGCTGGGTCGTCGAGCAGGGTTTCGAGATGAACCGCCCGAGCATCATCGAAGTCGAAGTCGACAAACACGCCGGCACGATCACCGCCGTCCGCGTCGGCGGAGCGAGCGTCATGATGGGCGAAGGAACGATCGAAGTTCCGTGATGAAGGCGAGTATCGGGTGAACTGCCTCGTGAGCTGCCTCGTGAACGGACTTGGGAGCTGAACGGCCACCTGACACGAGCCAGGGGACCGGCCCTGCCACGAGACATGCAGCAGGGGCAGAAGACACTCGACACGAGGCAGGGGACCGGCCCCGCCACCAGGCATGCGGCAGGGGCAGAAGACACTCGACATGAGGCAGGGGACCGGCACCGCCACCAGGCATGCGGCAGGGGCAGAAGACACTCGACGTGAGGCAGGCAGCCCCGCACCCCTGTCTCGTGCCCTGCCTTCTGTCTCCTGACTCGTGCCCCTGCAGCATGCCTCCTGGCAGTGCCGTGCCCCTGCCCTCCCACGTGGCAGGCAGGTACGCTTCCTGCCCCACATCGTCCCATTCTCGCCCATTGATTCCCCCGCCGGTTCGCGACCTCTTCGACCGGCCCGACGTGAAGTGCCCGCATGACCGAGACAATGAACGCCCCCGCCGCCGCGGCAGCCGTCGACCCGAACGAGCTGCACATGTCGCGGCTCCGCGCACTGCGCGGCCCGAACTACTGGCGCCTCGCGCCTGTCATCGCCTGCGATATCCGCCTCGGTGCCCTCGAGACGGTCACCTCGGCTGACATCCAGGGTTTCAGCGATCGCATCCTGGCGGCGATCCCGACCCTCGAGGAGCACCCGTGCACCCGTGGCAAGACCGGAGGCTTCGTCGAGCGGCTGCGCGAGGGGACGCGCATCCCGCACATCCTCGAGCACGTCGCGATCGAACTACAGACGCTCGCCGGTGCTGACGTGTCGTTTGGCCGCGTCGTCGCCAGCGGTGACGAAGGCGTCTGGTGGCTGATCGTCGCCTACGAGGAAGAGGAGCTCGGGCTGCAGAGCGTGCGCGAGGCGATCGACATCGTCCGCGCCTCGCTCGTCGGGGCGCCGGTGCAGTCAGCCGAGATCGTCGAGCGGCTGCAGACCCTTTACGCCGACGTCCGCCTCGGGCCGTCGACGGCGGCCATCGTCGAGGAGGCTCGGCGCCGCGGCATTCCCGTTAGGCGCCTCAACAACCACTCGCTCGTCCAGCTCGGACTCGGCAAGAACCTGCGCCGCATCCAGGCGACGATGACCGACTTCACGAGCGCCATCGGCGTCGAGATCGCGCAGGACAAGGACGATACAAAGCGCGTCCTCGGCAACATCGGCCTCCCGGTGCCGAAGGGAGACGTCGCCACCACGCTCGACGGCGCGATCGAGATCAGCGACGAAATCGGTTTCCCGGTCATCCTCAAGCCGCTCGATGCCAGCCACGGCCGCGGCATCTCCGGCCGGCTCGACAGCGCCGCCGACATCACGAAGGCCTGGCCTAACGCGCGCGCCCTCGGCCGCCGCGTCGTCGTCGAGACCTTCGCCGAGGGCGCCGATCACCGCGTGCTCGTCGTCAACGGAAAGGTCGTCGCCTGCGCCGAGCGCGTCGCGGCACACGTCGTCGGCGACGGCACGAGCACCGTCAGGCAGCTGATCGAACACGGCAACCAGGACACCCGTCGCGGCGTTGGCCACACACGGATCCTCACCCGGCTGCCGATGGACCAGCTCACCGAGGAATTCCTCGCCGAGCAGGGTCGCACGCTTGTTACGGTGCCCGCGACCGGAGAATCGGTCGCCCTGCGATCGACCGCGAACCTCTCGACCGGTGGCACCTCGATCGACCGGACCGATGACATGCATCCCGACAATGTCACGGCCTGCGAGATGGCGGCCGATGCGGTCGGCCTCGACATCGCCGGCATCGACGTCATAACGGCGGACATCTCGGTGCCATTCCGCGAGAATCGCGCAGTGATCATCGAGGTCAATGCAGCGCCGGGCATCCGGATGCACACGCATCCGACCGAGGGGACGCCGCGCAATGTCGGCGCGCCGATCATTGACATGCTCTACCCGCCGGGCACCGAGCCGACGATCCCGGTCATCGCCGTCACCGGCACCAACGGCAAGACGACGACGACGCGCCTCATCGCGCACATGTTCCGCCACACCGGCAAAACCGTCGGCTTCACGACCACCGACGGTGTCTACCTCCAGAACCGCATGGTGATGGAAGGGGACATGACCGGCCCGTTCAGCGCGAACATCATCCTCTCCAACCCGCAGATCGACGTCGCCGTCCTCGAGACGGCGCGCGGCGGGATCATCCGCGCCGGACTCGGCTTCGACGAGTGCGACGTCGGCGTCGTCCTCAACGTGACGGCCGATCACCTCGGCCTGCGCGGCATCAACACCATCGAGCAGCTCGCCGACGTCAAGTCGGTGATCGCCAGTGTCGTCAAGCGCGAGGGACACGCGGTGCTCAACGCCGACGATCCGCTCGTCGCCGCGATGCGCGACAAGACCACCGCCGACATCGCGTTCTTCTCGATGCAGCCCGATGGGCAGAACGAGATCTTCGAGGATCACATCGCTCGCGGCGGGATCGGCGCGCGCATCGAGAACGACACCTTCGTCATTCGCCGCGGCCGGCTCCGCATCCCGATCGCCAGCGAGCGCGACGTGCCGCTCATGCTCGGCGGTGGCGCGCGCTTCCAGCGCGCGAACATCCTCGCGGCGATGTGCACCGCGTACGTGCAGGGGATGCGCTACGATGACATCCGCGCCGCGCTCCTCTCTTTCTTCCCGTCACCGTCGCTGACGCCGGGACGCCTCAACGTGATTCGCTTCGGGTCAAACCGCGTGATCGTCGATTACGCGCACAACCCGGCGGCGGTCGAAGGCTTGATGGAGTTCGTCGAGCACACCCCGGCGAATCGGCGCATCGGCGTGGTCACTGCACCAGGCGATCGCCGCGACGACGACATTCGCATCGTCGGCAAGCTCGCCGCGCGCGCGCTCGACTACGCGCTCGTCAAGGAGGACAAGGACACCCGCGGCCGAGAGCCGGGCGAGATCGCCGAGCTGATGATCCAGGGACTCGGCGAGGGCGGGCTGCCGCGCGAGAAGACCGAAGTCATGCTCGACGAGCTCGAGGCGGTCGCCAAGGCGGTATCGATGCTGACCGATCACGACGTGGTCGTCGTCCTCGCCGACGACATCCCCGGCGTGCTCGAGCTGCTCAGCCGTCATCAGTCGCGCCCGAAGTGAGCGCACCGCTGCTCGGTGGCGCGCCTAACGCGCTGACCGGACGCCCCGACCCAGCGTCGGAGATCCGGATGACCACCCTCCACGCGACGCGGGGAGCGAACTACTGGCTGCGCGATCCGATCGTCCGCATGGATCTCGTCGTCGGTGCCTACGAGGATATTTCGTCGGCCGACGTGCCCGGCTTCATCGACGCGCTGCTCGGCGCGATGCCCGGGCTGGTCGAGCATCGCTGCAGTATCGGCGAGCGGGGCGGCTTCATTCGCCGACTGCGCCAGGGCACCTACGCGGCGCACATCGTCGAGCATGTCGCGCTCGAGCTGCAGACGATGATCGGGCATGAGGTCGGCTACGGTCGCACCCGCGGCGGCGATGTCGACGGCGAGTACACGCTGATCTTCGAGCGCATCCACGAGCAGGTCGGGCTCCGCGCGGCAGCGCTCGCCCTCGAGACGGTCCAGCGCGCCTTCGCCGGGACCCTCGAGACAGTGGAGCAATACTCCAACGAGCTGAAGTCACTCGCCGCACTGCCTGACGTTCCGCCGACGCGGCAGCGCGTGCTCTGCGGCATCACCGGTCGCGATGCACGCGGCGAGACGCGCACCGAATTGCTGAGGCGCGGGATCGGTGACGATGAGTTGATCATCGACGTCGCGCCCTCGTACATCCTGCAGGCGGGGCTTCCGTACTGGCGCTCGGAATTCGCGATCGTCCTCGACACGCAGCCGACGGATGTGCCTGAGCGCTATCGTGATCCGGAGCGGGCGAGCCGGCTGATGTCGGTGCTCGCGGACGAGGTCCGGCGCGATGGCTTCGTCGTCTGCCCGGCAAAGGCGTGGGAAGTTCAGGATCGGGTACGCGACGAGGAGTGCCGCGTCGCTATCTTTGCGGTCGACGACGATGTGACACGCCGCGACCAGAAGCTGGCGCGGGCGGTTGCGCTGGTGGAGCGGGGGCGGATCCTCCTCGACACCGATGGCGATCGGCGCGATGCCGGTCCGCTGCGCGACGACGCTCCAGCCACGGCGCAGGTCGCGGCGGCCCTTGCGGCGCAACTCTGGCATGAGGCGACCGCGCAGCGGTCGGAAGGCAGCTGATCGAACCAATCAAGCGGCGCGCTGGCGAAACTTCGGGGACACTCGTCCTCATCGGCGGAGCGTGCAGCCCCGATGGTGAAGCGTTAGGCACCTTCGTCAAGCGCAGCGGCGGCCACGAAGGGGGCCGCATCGTCGGCTTCACGACCGCGTCGAGTGATCCGATGGGATCGGCGCTCGCCTGGCGCAGCGACCTCAAGGTCGCCGGCGCGACCAACGTCGAGATCCCGATTGTCGACCGGCGCGACACCGCGCAGGACGCACGCATCGCGAAGATCGTCGAAGGGGCGCAGGGCATCTTCCTCGGCGGCGGCGACCAGGTGCACCTCGTCGCGACGATCGGTGGTTCGCGCGTCGGCAACGCGATCCGCGACGCCTATCGGCGCGGTGCGATCGTCTGCGGAACGAGTGCCGGAGCCGCCGCGCTCACCGAGACGATCCTCGCCGGTGGCGAAGTGGACGAGGCGGGCAAGCACAGCGACATGCACATCGGGCCCGGACTCGGGCTCCTCGGTTTCCGCGCGATGATCGACACCCACTTCGCGCAGCGCCGGCGCCTGCACCGCCTCTTTGTCGCGATCGCCGCCAACCCCGACCTGATGGGCCTCGGCATCGACGAGGACACCGCGCTCGTCGTGCAGGGTCACCTCGGCGAAGTCATCGGCAAGGGTGGCGTGACCTTCGTCGACGGCCGCGGCGTCCGCTTCGACAATGCCGACGAGGTGAGCAGCGGCGCCCGCCTGACGCTGAGCTACCTGCGCGTCGGGATGGTCGGCCCGGGCTACGAGTTCAACCTGCGCGAGCGCGAGCTGGAGTGCCTCGTCCAGGCGCGGAAGACCGCCGAGCCCGTGGCGATGGTGACCGGCGAGACCGCGGCGGCGACGCCAGGCGTGCGCGCCGGCCGTTAGGCGGCGCTGCCCGCGACCCGCTTCCGGCGGGCTGCAGGTCGCGACAGCCAGTCGCGATCAGTGGACGCGGTATTCCCCGCGCCCGGGATGGAGCGGCACGCGCTGCCCCCGCCATTCCAGCGTACCAGTAACCCCCGCCGGTAGCGTCACCGTCGCCCGCATCCCGCGCGTACCATCGCGCGTCAGGCCCACATCGATGTCGCCGCGCGGATGCGGTACCCGCCCCTCGGCGTGCGACAGCGGCCCGAGATGCGGCGCAACCAGCACGGTGCGGAACCCTGGCCCGCCCGGTCGTACGCCGAGCACCGTGGCCAGCAGGCCGTAATTCGGGTGCGCGCTCCACGCATGCGAATCCGACCGTGACGGCTCCGGCGCTTCGAGCGTGGTCGTCAATCCCATCGCCAGCATCGCGCGCCATGGCGCCAGCTGCTCGACATAACGGTCGCCAAGCCCCGCCTCGCGCAGCGCCTCGA
>JBKJQR010000201.1:0-14258 GCA_046593895.1 Gemmatimonadaceae bacterium
GTCCTCGTCGCCGTGCCGATCTACAACGCCGACGGCAACGAGCGCTTCGCGGCGCAGGCGACCAACCGCGGAGAGCAGAATGGGCCGGAGATGGTCGGCCAGCGCCCTAACGGTCAGGGACTCGACCTCAACCGCGATTACGTCAAGGCCGAGGCGCCGGAAACGCGCGCCTCACTGGCCGCATTCGCGGCCTGGGATCCCGACCTGTTCGTCGACCTGCACACGACAGACGGCAGCTTTCACGGCTACGCACTGACCTACGCGCCGCCACTGGCGCCGGTCGGCGGCGCTGCGCCGTTCGTCCGCGATTCGCTGCTCCCGGTGCTCCGCGAGCGCATGCGGTCGCGCGACCATGTCGAGACCTTTGACTACGGCAACTTCGACAACGAGGATCCCTCCTATCGCGGCTATGCTGCCGGCGACGAGAGCCCCGGTGATACCGTGACCCGCGCCTGGCAGACCTACGATCACCGTCCACGGTTCGGCACGAACTACACCGGCATCCGCGGACGAGCTGCCATCCTCAGCGAAGCATTCTCGCACGATCCATTCGAACGGCGAGTGCGTTCCACGTATGCCTTCGTCCGCGAGATCCTCTCCCTCGCTGCCGAGCGCGGGCCATCGTTGGCGCGCCTGAAGCGCGATGCAGCCGGCGGACCAGCGGTCGGATCGATGCTCGCCGTCCGTGCTCGCGTCACGCGCACGCCGTACCGCGGACCGGTGATCGTCGAGGACCTCGAGCGTGTTGCCGATTCGACGGCGCTCACGCAGCCCGGCGTCCCGCGCGGAAAGCGGCGCACAGGCCACTTCCGGACGCTGCAGCTCGCCGTCTACGATCGCTTCGAACCGGAGTATTCGGTGCCGGTCCCGGCGGGTTATGCAATTCCCCCCGAGGGCGGCGAGATCGTTCGCACGCTCCGACTGCACGGCATCGTCGTCGAACAGGCGAGCGCACTGCTGGAGACATCGGCGACCGCATTCCTCGTCGACTCTGTAACGCACGCCAAGCGACTTTTCCAGGGACACTACGAGACGACGCTGCATGGACACTGGACTCAACCTCGATCCGCCCTACAGCCCGTGGGCACGTATCTCGTCTCGACCGCGCAGCCACTCGGCGCGCTCGTCGTTTACCTGCTCGAGCCCGAGAGCGACGATGGACTCGTGAGCTGGAACACGCTCGACGGGATGGTTCGGCGCGGCGCGGATTTTCCCGTTGTCAGGCTCTCGACCCTGCCGGTCGGCGGCCTCCGTCCCGTGCCCTGATGCTGACGACGTGAGCCGCGGTCGCCTATATTCCGCGCTCTCCCGCGTCGCCGCCGGTTGGATGCGACCGTGTTCTTTTCGAGGATAAATGCTTCGTAACGCACTGCTCTATCTCTCCAATCAGCCGACGGTCTTCAAGTTCGTCTCGAAAAACGGAATCGCGAAAAAGTTCGCGCGGCGCTTCGTCGCCGGCGAAACCGCCGCTGAGGCGCTCGACGCGGTTCGTGAGCTGAACGCGAAGGGAATCACCGCGTCGCTCGACCTGCTTGGCGAGAGCGTGCACAACGAAGCGGAGGCGCGCGCATCGGGGCGCGACTACATCCGGCTCCTCGACCAGATCCGCGAGCGCAATCTCGACGCGAACGTGTCGGTGAAGCTGACCGCGATGGGGCTCGACGTGTCGGAGGAGCTCTGCATCTCGATCATGCACCAGGTTCTCGACCGTGCGCGGCAGCATCACACCTTCGTCCGGCTCGACATGGAGGGAAGCGCGTACACGGCGCGCACGCTGCAGCTCTTCGAGCAGCGGCTCTATCCGGCCTATCCCGAGAACGTCGGGATCGTGCTGCAGAGCTACCTCTACCGCACCGCGGCCGATGTCGAGCGGGCGATCCAGCTCAAGTGTCGCGTGCGGTTGTGCAAGGGTGCGTACAAGGAGCCGGCAACCGTCGCCTACCCCGAGAAGGCCGACGTCGACGCGAACTACGTTCGCTCGATGCACGAGCTGATGCGCAGCGCGAACTACCCTGCGCTCGCGACCCACGACGAGGCGATCATCCGCGAGGCGAAAGCGTTTGCCGCGACCGAGAAGATCTCCCGCGATCGTTTCGAGTTCCAGATGCTCTACGGCGTCCGTCGCGACCTCCAGCAACAGCTGGTCGCCGAGGGTTTCCGGATGCGCGTTTACGTTCCCTTCGGGACGCAGTGGTATCCTTACCTGATGCGCCGTCTCGCCGAGCGTCCGGCCAACCTCGCGTTCATCGCCGGCAACATCGTCAAGGAGAGTATCGGCCGCCGCCGTTAGGCAGCGCCCGCCCGCCCGCATGAGCCATGGCCGCTTCGTTCCCCCCGAGCACGACAAGGGCGACGCCAACACCATCGGCGGTTACCATGCGGTGCACGCGCGCCCGGCAGCGTTCGAGGGACCGGATGGCTTCTCGTACAGCGTCGAGATCGTCGCCGACGAAACGGGAGAGGCCGATCTGCCGTGGGGCGCCTACCTGTTGTTCGTTCGCTGGCATCGCACCGGGGAGCAGACCCCGGCCGGGCACCTCGAGACGGCGTATCTCTCCCGCGGCGCCGCCGAGGCGGAGGTCCTTGCCGACCTCTCGCGGTTGCCGTTGCTCGCCGTGAAGGAGCTGCTCGACGCCTGTGTCATCGCGGCGGCGGCGGGCGACGCGGTGGCGATCCCGGCGCGACGTCGCTGGTGGGATGCCATGCGCAACGAAGCCGGCGAAGAAAATCCGCTTCCGCCTAACGCGCGACCGGCCGGCCGTTCGCTCCCCCGGATGCCCGGCGGCGACGCGTGACTGAGGCGACGCTCGGCGCGACCGAGGAGGGCGTCGTGCTGCACGGCACCGGTGGCATCTGGCACGTGAGGACCGCGAGCGGCGCCGACCGTGAGGCAAGCCTGCGCGGCCGGCTCAAGCAGGAGGGAAAGGCCGACAACGCGCGGAAGCTCGCCGTCGGCGACCGGGTGACCATCGAACCTGTTGACGCCAGCGTGAGCTGGGCGATTTCGGCGATTCACGAGCGCACCTCGTCGCTGTCGCGTCGCTCGCCAGGCAGTGGTCGCACCGAGCGCGTCGTCGCGGCGAACGTCGACCAGGTGGTGGTGGTGTTCGCGATGGTGAAGCCGGAGCCACATCCGCGCATGCTCGACCGCTTCCTCACCATCGCCGAAGCAAACGACCTCGCGGCGCGCATCGTCATCAACAAAGTGGATCTCGCCAGCGAAGATGCGGCGCGCGAACGATTCAGGGCGTACGAGACGGCGGGCTACGCGATGCACTTCACCAGCACCAAGGCATCACGCGGACTGGTCGAGCTGCGTGAGGCGTTGCAGGATCGCATCTCGGTGTTCAGCGGACCGTCGGGGGTGGGGAAGTCGTCGCTGCTCAACGCGCTCTATCCCGGGCTGTCCCTCCGCGTCGGCGAGATCAGCGAGAGCGTCAACAAGGGACGCCACACGACAGTCGGCGCGTTCATGCATCCACTCCCCGGCGGCGGTTATGTCGTCGACACCCCCGGGCTGCGCGAGGTCGGGATGTGGGGAATCGTCGCGTCCGAGCTCGATCACTGCTTCCCCGAGATCCGCGCCTTGCGCGACGGCTGCCGCTTCGCCGACTGCACCCACCGTGCGGAGCCCGAGTGCGCAGTCCGCGACGGCGTCGCCGCCGGCTCGGTAGACCGCGAGCGCTACGAGTCGTACATCAAATTGCGCGAGGAGCTGGAGGCCAGCGAGGAGGGGCAATGGTAATTCTGCGCCGGGTCTGGCGTCGACACTGCGACTCGGAACGCGGAAGGCTCCGACGCGGGAGGAGAGACGAGTGAAAAAAACACTCTCCGGTCGTCCGCTGTTCGGACCGTGAGGCACGTTGACTCGTCTCTCGGCTCGTCTCTCGTCCTTCAATCGCGGTTTCACCAGTCTTTGCTCGCAGCGTTGACACTCGCTACAGTCGCACCACCCTATGCTCGTATTCCTCAAGCTGCTCCAGTCGCTCATCAAGGAGCTCCACTCGGACGGAACTCCGCTCCAGATCGCACTCGGCGCCGCGCTCGGCGCCGCGCTCGGGCTGACACCGATCGCCAATGTTCATAACGCATTGATCGTTGCGTTGCTGCTCGTCCTCAACGTGTCGTTTGGCGCGGGGATGCTGGCGTGGGGGCTGTTCGTGCCGATCGGGTTCCTCCTCGATCCGCTGTTCGATCGCATTGGCCACCGCCTGCTCGTCGAGACGCCGGCGCTCACCGCGCTCTGGACGAGCTGGTTCAACGCGCCGCTGATGCCGTACACGAACTTCAACAATTCCGTCGTGCTCGGCAGCGTCGTCGCGTGGCTGGTCCTCTTCGCCCCGCTTGCGGCGGTGGTGTATTTGCTCGTCGTCCGCTATCGCGCGACCTACGGCGAACGCGTTAGGCAGTCGCGGTTCTACCGCGCGGTCACCGCATCGCAGGCGTACAACGTCTACCGCTGGTTCACCCCTGAGTAGCGCGCGGCTCGACACGGGCGCGCCGGCCGCAGCCCGGCGCCGCGGCATCGTCCGCTGGACGGGACTCATTCCCTTTGCCCTGCTGCTGCTGGCGATCGTTGTCGTCTGGCTGACGCTTGGCGAAGTCTTCCTCCGCAACACCATCGAGGAAGCGGCGACCAAGTTCCTCGGCACCGAGGTCGATATCGCGACGCTCAACGTCAACCTCGCCGACGCGACCGTCGAGCTGCGTGGGGTGAGCATTGCCGATCCCTTCGACCGGATGCGCAATCTCGTCGAGGCTGATCGCGTGCGTGGTGTCCTCGAATCACGCCCCCTGCTCGAGAAGAAGATCATCATCCGTACGCTGGCGATCGGCGGCATGCGCACTGGCACGAGGCGCCGCACTGCATCAGCGCCGGCGCCGCGGAACGGCTTCGCCGCGGCGACGCTCCGGTCGCTCAACACCTGGGCAGCTCAACTGCGGAAGCCGATCGCCAGCTTCACGCCGATCGATACGATCCGCTCGATCATCCTCGACCCGACGCAGCTGGCCACGGTCAAGCGCGCGATCGAAGCGGCGGCGCGCGCCGACTCGCTCCAGCAGGCGCTGACGGCCAGCTATCGCGCGCTCGCCCTGCAGCCCGTGCTCGACTCGGCGCGCGCCGTGACGACCCGATTGAGTGGTGTCAACCCGCGAACGTTAGGCATCACCGGCACGCGCCAGGCCGTCAGCGACGTCCGGCGCACCCTCGCCGAGGTCGACTCGGCGCGCCGGCGCGTCGAGTCACTCGCCCGCGATGCGCGGACCAGTGTCGCCCTGGTCGACGACGAGTTTCACGCGCTCGATGACGCGCGTCGCGCCGACTACGCGTTCGCGCGCTCGCTGCTCAAGCTTCCCTCGATCGAAGCCCCCGACCTTGGCGGCGCGCTGTTCGGCGACGTCAGCATCGACCGCTTCCAGAAAATGATGTACTGGGCCGAGATGGCGCAGAAGTACGTTCCGCCCGGCCTGCTGCCGCGCGAACAACCTGGCCCGAAGCGCCTGCGGATGGCGGGAACCACGGTCGCGTTCCCGAAGGCGCGCGAATACCCGGACTTCCTGCTGAAGCGTGGCGACGTCGCACTCGCGGTGGGTGGACGCAACGCGGCGAGTGGCGCCTACGCTGCGACGATCACCAACGTGACGACCATGCCCGCGCTCGTCCGCGAGCCGACGCGGTTCACCCTGGCTCGCCGCTCGACTGCCGGTGTGGTCGCGTCATTCGACGCGCGCGGCGTGCTCGATCACATCGGCGGTCGCATCCGCGATTCGCTTGCTGTCACCGCGAGCGGCGTCACGTTGCCGAGTTTTCCGCTGCCTGGACTACCGCTCCGCGCACAGCTCGGGCAGGGGACGAGTCGGATCGACGTCCTGCGGACGGGCGATCGCATTGCCGCACACTGGGCGATGCGCGCGCCAGCGGTCGTCTGGCAGCGCAGCAGCGCGCCGGCGAACGCGCCGGCGGCACGCGACATCAGGAATCAGATGGAAGCGCTGGCCGTGCGCGTCATCGAGGGTATCAACGATCTCGAGATCGTCGCCGATCTCACTGGGGACATCGCCCGCCCGACGCTCAACGTGCGATCGAATCTCGATCGCCTGCTCGCCGAGCGACTGCGCGCTGTCGGCGGTGAGGAACTGGCCAAGGCGGAGGCCCGCGTGCGGACTCAGGTCGACCGCATCGTCGATGAGCGAACCGCGCCGCTGCGCGCGAAGGCCGACTCACTTCGCGCCGAAGGCGAGCAGCGCGTCGCCGACGCCCGCGCCCGCCTCGACGAGGAAAAACAGAAGCTCGACGAACGTCTCAAGGCGCTGCTGAACGCGCGGGGAATACTTGGGCTGCCTAACGGGGGGTGACGTTCAGAAAGTCGCACCGTTCGTCCTTGCACCGTTTGGCGAACGACAGGCCATTAGCTATTAGCCGTTAGCGTTGAGCCACAGCGGTAACCGCAGTCACTTGCCGCTAACGGCTAACGGCTCGTATTTGATGCGCAGTCGCCGCTCAATGGCAGCGGCTCGCGACCGGTCAGCGTGATCAGTGCGACCGCGCCGACGATGATCGCGGCAGCGACGATCGTTCGCGGCCCGACAGGCTCGTGCGCGATCGCCCAGCCGAGGAGCACGGCGACGACCGGATTCACGAAGGCGTAGGTCGAGACCTTGGTCGGCGTGCTCACGCGCAACAGCCAGGCAAAGGCCGTGAACCCGATCAGCGAACCAAAAACCACGAGATACACGAATCCGCCGAGCGACGCGGCGGTCGCGTGGCTCGGCTCGAAGTGCGACCACTCGCCGGCGACGAGTGCGGCGATCATGAGCGCCCCACCGCCGCCCAGCATCTCGAGACCGGTTGCGAAGATCGGATTCGCCGGCAGGTCGGCGTGCCGCGAATAGAGCGAGCCGATTGCCCACGACAGCGAGCCAAAGAGGAGTGCAGCCGCCCCGACCGGATCGATCCGCGTTCCGCCTAACGATCCGCGACCGACGAGGAGGATGAGTCCCGACATCCCGACGACGATCCCCGCCGCGACCCCGGTCCGCGGCCGCCGCCCGCCGGGCCGAACCCACTCGGCGAGCACCATCCAGAGCGGCATCGCTGCGACGAGCAGCGCGGCGAGTCCCGATGGAACTCGCTGCTCTGCCCAGACGACCGCTCCATTGCCGCAGGCGAGCAGCAGCGTCCCGGCGATCGCGGCGGCGCGCCAGTTGGACCGGGTCGCGCGCGCGCCATCGCGCCACTTTGCCCAGAGGACGAGGATCGCGCCCGCCAGCAGGAAGCGCGTCCCCGCCATCAGGAATGGCGGAAGCGTGGCAACGGCGTAGCGGATGGCGAGGTAGGTCGAGCCCCAGATCACATACAGTGCCGCGTAGGCGGTGATCACGAGGCCCCGGCTCGGGGCATGGGCCTTCGCCGGTGTCACGGCGTCAGCGCCGCGCTCGCGATCATCGGCGCCGACCGGGCGGTCGACTGCGGTCGTATTGAGCATTCTCCCGTAAAGCTCGACAGGCTGCACCCCTCGGGCAACCCGGAAGTTGCATAGCGATGCGGTTCGCGATCGGCGTAGACGACTTTGAACCACCGAGAACTGCCCTGGCGTTCGTCGGTTTGCGGTCGCGCGCAGGCAACGAATCGTTGGGCGTAACGCGCGACGGTCTTCCCTCGCGCGCCCCCACTAAGCGTTAGGCGAAAAACGCAGTCGCTCAACGCTCAACGCTCACGGCTCACGGCTCAGGTGATTCACTCACTCTCCACCGCCCGGCGCAGCTGCTCGATATCATACGGCTTCGGCACGATCGCGTTCACTGGCAGCGCGTCGACCACGCTGCGGACGGTGGTGTTGAGCGTGGCGCCGGTCGACAGCACGTAGCGGGCGCGGCTGCCGTCAGGCAGCGCACGCAAGGCGCGCATCGTCTCGATGCCGTCCATCCCCGGCATGCGCAGATCGCAGACGACGACGTCGAACGCACTCTGCCTCGCCAGTGACAACGCTTCCGGCCCACTGTGCGCGGCGAGCACTGCGTGTCCCCGCGAGCCCAGGTACTGCGAGAGGAACGCCGTAATCGAGGATTCGTCGTCGATCACGAGGATGTCGAGCGGCGTCTCCGCGGATTCGCCGACGACCAGTCCCGCACTGGTCGTTCGCTTTACCGTCGCCGGAAAATCAGCCACCGGCAGTCGCATCGTGAACGTGGTACCGCCCCCGAGATCGCTCGTTACTTCGATCGTCCCGCCGTGTGCCGTGACGATGCCATGTACCACTGAGAGACCGAGACCGGTCCCCTCGCCCTCGGGCTTCGTCGTCCAGAAGGGATCCCAGATTCGCGTCAGCGACTCAGGTGAGATTCCACAGCCAGTATCGGAGACCTGGACCACTGCCTCGTCGCCATCGAGCTCCGTACTGATGCCGATCGCGCCATGCGGTGAGCCATCGGAACTGCCGGTCGTCGGCGCGTCCAGGGATTCGGTCAGCGCATGCTCGGCGTTGACGAGCAGGTTGAGGAGGACCTGCTCCATCTGCGAACGGTCGCCAGCGACAGGCGGCAGCGATGGGTCGAGGTGGAGAATGCAACGCACGCCGCGCGTCTCGAGCGAGTAGCGCCGCGTCGACAGGATGTATTCGACGACCGAGTTGAAATCGAGCGCCTCGACGCGTGTCCCATCCTGCTTCCTCGTGAACGTCAGCAGGTCGCGGACGATCCGCGCCGCGCGCAGTGCCTCACGGTGGATCGTCTCGAGGCCGACGCGATCCTCGGCGTCGCGCGGCGATTTCGACATGAGCTGCGCAAAGCCGATCACCGCGGTCAGCGGATTGTTCAACTCGTGCGCCACGCCGGCGAGCGTCGTTCCGAGTCCGGCCATCCGCTCGCTCCGGCGCAGCATTTCCTCCTGGCGGAGCTGGTCGGTGATGTCCTCGACGATCTCTTCGAAATACTCGACGCCACCGTCCGCGCGATAGCGCACCTGCGTCGTGCTCCGCACGGTGATCGGGGTTCGGTCGCGCCGCAGCCAGCGCAGCTGCGTCGAATCGGGGAGCTTCTCCCCGCGCTGCGCAGCTTCCACGAGCCTCTCGCGTTCGACTGGATCCGCGTAGAGCGCCCGCACGTCGATCCGCATCAGCTCCTCGGCGGAGGCGTAGCCGAGCATTCGCAGCAGCGCGGCGTTGACCTCCAGCATCCGACCCTCGGGCGACGAGCGGTAGATTCCGTAGCGGGCGCGGGCAATCAGCGAGCGATAACGCTCCTCGCTCGCGCGCAACGCTTCCTCGCTCACCTCGCGATCCGCAATGTGATCGCGCAGCAGCATGCGCAGGCGCCCGAGGTCGCCGGAGTTCGCTCCGGAACGCCGCAAGCGCGCGACCGCGGTCGCGATTCCCGCTCCCAGCATCGCTGCGATCACCGCAACGAGGAGGATCAATCCGCGCTCACTCCCCCGGCGCGCCCGGCTCGCCATTCAACGTCAGCGACCAGGTGAAGAGAATGTCACGGGCCATCGACTCGCGTACCGAGCAGTACTTGTTCAGGCTGAGATCGACCGCCCGCGTTGCCTGCGGCCGATCAATTCCCTCGCCCTCCATCGCGAAATCAAGATGGACCTCGACCAGGTGCCGCGGCGTCGCGTCGGCGCGCCGTCCGGTGACCGTGATATCGAGCCGCGATACGGGGGTCTTCCTCTTTACGAGGATCTCCACCACGTCGATCGAGACGCACGACGCGAGTGCACTGAGCAGCGCATCCACCGGACTCTGCGCCGCCGAGCCGGTCCCGTCGATCTGGAATGCCGGCCCGTCCGGGCGTCCGGCCTCGAAGCGCTGGCCCCCCTTCCACGACGCGTGCACAACGTTAGGCGGCTTTACTCCGGCCTTCGCTCCCGCCGCAGTCGTCCCCGTGACCGTCACCGAGCTTCCTCCCCTGTCTCGATCGGCAGTCCGACGCCGTTGCCCCACTCGGTCCAGCTGCCGTCGTAGTTGCGCACTTTTTCGTAGCCGAGGAGCCGCGTGAGCACGAACCAGGTATGCGACGACCGTTCGCCGATGCGGCAGTAGGCGATCACGTCATCGTCAGGCATGAGACCCTTTTCTCCTTCGTAGATTGCCCGGAGCTCGACCGCGCTCTTGAAGGTGCCATCCGCATTCGCTGCTCGCGACCACGGCACGCTCGACGCACCCGGAATGTGCCCCCCGCGCATCGCACCCTCCTGCGGATAGTCCGGCATGTGCAGCTTCTTCCCCGTGAACTCGTCCGGCGAGCGCACGTCGACCAGCCGCTTGCGGGCGCGCTGGTGCTGCAGCACTTCGTCGCGGAAGGCGCGAATCTGCTTGTCATTGCGCGCTGGCGCGCGGTATTCGCTCCGCGCGAACTTCGGAACGTCCTCGACCATCGGGCGACCCTCGGCCTCCCACTTCATCCGGCCGCCGTCGAGGATCTTTGCCCTGGTGAATCCGAACAGCTGGAACACCCAGTAGGCGTACGTTGCCCACCAGTTGTTCTTGTCGCCGTAGAACACCACCGTGGTGGACTCGTCGATTCCCTTCGTCCGCAGCAACTCCTCGAAGCGCGCGGGATCCACGTAGTCGCGGACCACCGGGTCGTTGAGGTCCGTGTGCCAGTCCACCTTCTGCGCGCCGGGAATATGCCCCATGTCGTAGAGCAGCACGTCCTCGTCCGACTCGATGATCCGAATCGACGGATCGTCGATGTGCGCCGCGAGCCACGCAGTGCCGACGAGCGCATCGGGGTGAGCGTAGCCCTTCGCGGTGATCGCGCGATCGGACACGGTGGCCGGCGTGGCCGGCGGTGGGGTTGGTGTCGCGGTGGACATCGGCGCTCCTGGTTGGTGCCACTGCATGAATATAGTGCGTCGCGTCAGGCGACCCGCGTCCCATTCGGTACGGGCGCGTCGAGCGCGAGCAGCACGACGTCACCCGCCTCTGGAATTCCGCCGAGCACCAGGACCTCGCTCGAAAATCCGGCGATGCGTCGCGTCCCCAGATTCACCGCGGCCACGACCTGCCGGCCGATCAACTCCGCGGGCGCGTAGCGCCTCGTGAGTTGCGCGCTCGATCGCTTGACCCCGAGCTCCGCGCCAAAATCGACTTCGAGCTTGATCGCCGGGGTGCGTGCCTCGGCGAACGGCGTCGCGCTGAGAACAGTTCCGATTCGCAGGTCGAGAATTGCCAGCGCCTCGAGTGGTGTCGTCATCGTGCGTGCGTGGTGAGTCGTTGGAACCAGCTATGATACAGCGTTCGGTGACCGACGCCCCAGATTCGGGCCCGTCCCGATCGTAGAGTGGTGCGCGACCTCTCTCCACGCCAGCCGCCATGCCACCGAGCACCGCATCGAATCTCCTGCCCGCCGCAACGTTGCCATCGCCGGCCGCGATCCGCGTGCGCGGTGCAGCGACGCTCTATCGGATCCACGACGTCGGCTACTCGATCGATCTCGAGCGCGCCGCCGCGATACTCGCCGCGCGCACGCCGGCGCGAATCCGCCCCGAGCGACGCGAAGCGGAAGCGATTCGCATCGCCAACCTCCCGATCACGATCGCACTCGGCGCATCCCGCCTGACGGCGGACGGACGCGCGTACAACGCTGAGCTGTCGGCGCGCATCTTTGACTTCGGTGTCGTCTCGCTGCGCATGCGCGTTGCGGCACCCGACGAGATGACCTGGATCGACTTCGTCGACTTCGGCAACAGGATCGGTGCACGCGCCGACGCACCAACGGTATTCGATCGCGCACTCGGTCAACTGTTGTCCGAGCTCGCCCCCGCCGTCGAACGACTCCGCGTCGCCGACGTCACCGAGGACTACACCGTCTTTCGCGTCACGACGCTGCGCAACGAGAACGGATCGGCGATTGCGCCGACCGCGCTCACCGATGGCGACGTCGTGCCCCTGCTCCTCGGTGAATCGCGACCGCTCTCCGAAGCCGCGCGGCGCGAGCTGTTGCCGCACCGTTTCTCGTACTATGCCGACGATCTCGCCATCCTCACCTGGGACAACGCGCTCGTCGTCGATCCCGCTCCCGACGACGAGACGGATGTCCAGTACGTCCTCGAGTTCGCGAACGCGCAGCTGCTCGAACTGCGCTACTACGACGCGCTGCTCGACGCCGAACTGCCATTGATGTACGATCGTGTCGCCGACGCGCGTGGCGGAATTCGCGGCTTCCGCAATCGCCGCTTCCGCAACCTCCTCGGCACGATGCAGCAGACCGTCGCTGATTCGACCGAGATCGTCGAGCGGGTGGAGAACTCGCTCAAGGTCACCGACGACGTCTATCTGGCGAGAATCTACGCCGCCGCCCTCGAGATCTTCCGCGGTCGCGTCTGGCGCGCCGGCATCGACCGCAAGCTGTCGATCATCCGCGAGACCTACGCGATGCTCAACGACGAAGCCCAGGCCGCGCGATCGGAAGCACTCGAGATCGCGATCGTCCTCCTCATCGTCGGCGAGATCGCGATCGCGCTGTTCAAAACTGCAGCCGTTAGCCATTAGCCGTTAGCGACCGCGCACCCGCCTAACCGCAGTCGCTCGACGCTAACGGCTAAAAACTAACGGCCGACACGTCGGGATTTCAACTTCGCGCCAGGCATCCGTTGCCGCATCACCGCCACCGCCTCGGGATTGTCATCGACCAACGTCGCATGCCGGCCGAGCTTCGCCGCAGCCGCGCCTAACGTTCCGCTGCCGGCGAAGAAGTCGAGCAGCCGGTCGCCGGGATTCGAGTGCACGGCGACGATCCGCTCGATCACGCCGAGCGGCTTCTGCGTCGGGTAGCCGGTCTTCTCCTTGCCGTTCGGACTGACGATGGTGTGCCACCAGGTGTCGGTCGGCGTCTTCCCGCGGGCGACCTTCTCCGGTCCGACCAGCCGCGGGGCCATGTAGGCGATCCGGTCGGTCGCGTCCCGGTGAAACGTGTAGTGCGCCGGATCCTTCGCGTACCAGAGGATGTTGTCGTGCTTCGGTGACCAGCGCGTGCGCGAGCGCGCACCGTAATCATACGCCCAGATGATCTCGTTCATGAACGAGGCGCGCCCGAAAATCCCGTCGAGGACGACCTTCGCGTAGTGCACCTCGCGGTAGTCGAGGTGCAGGAAGAAGCTCCCTGCAGGCGCGAGCAGCCGATGCGCCTCCTCGAGCCGCGGCTCGAGAAAGGCCAGGTAGTCGTCGCCAAAAGCATCGGCGAACCAGCGGCTCGCCAGCCGCGTCGTGCGATACCGTTTCTCCGACCAGCCCACGCGATCCCCGTCATCGGCGAGCTCGGTGCGAAGTTGCGTGCGGCGCTGCCGCCGCCCCGTGTTGAACGGCGGATCGATGTAGATCAGGTCGAAGTGCCCGTCGGGCATCCGGCCGATGACCTCGAGGTTGTCGCCGAGGTGAATCTCGATCCGGCTCTTCGTCCCGCGGCTGGTGTCGGTAGTGAGCTTCGTGTCGGTCACGCGATCTTCCCTTAGCTTTCCGGACCAATGTCCACCACGAAGACCGCTGCCGCGCTCCGCGGGCTGATGGAGCCGTATCACCGGCATGTCATCGTCTGCACGGGAGGATATTGCGCTCCCGGCCACGGTGGGCGCGAACTTTACGCGCTACTCGCCCGGCTCCTTCAGCGCGAGCAACTGCTCTTCGGGCCGACGCGGGTGAAGCGCGGCGAGACACCGTGCCTCGGCGTCTGCACCGGCGGGCCGGTCGTGGTGGTCTATCCGGAGGGGATCTGGTACGCCGGCGTGACCCCCGCGCTGCTCGAGCGGATCGTCGTCGAGCACCTGCGCGACGGGCGGATCGTCGAGGAGGCGGTATTCCACCGCCTCACCCCTGGCGAGCGTTAGGGAGCAGCGCTTCCGCCGGCGATCGCCTGCAGCGCGGCGACTCGCTTCGCCGTCGGCGGATGTGTCGAGAAGAGGTTCATCAGCCCGCGGCCGCTGATTGCGGCGAGCGGATTCACCACCGCCAGCGATGCCGCGGCCGCTGGCACGTTCATCGGGATCCGGTGCGCCGCTGCATCGAGCTTGGTCAATGCGCTAGCCAGCGCGAGCGGCCGCCCCGAGATCTCGGCGCCGACCGCATCGGCCTTGAATTCCCGCTGCCGGCTGATCGCGAACTGGATCAGCATCGCGCCAAGTGGGGCGACGATCAACGTCACCAACTCGCCGAGCGGGTTGCGGTCACGACGGTCGCCAACGCCGCCGAAGAAGAGCGCCGTGCGCGCCAGTCCCCCGATCGCGCCGGCCATCGTCGCCGCGATCGTGCTCAGCAGCA
>JBKJQR010000280.1:0-3139 GCA_046593895.1 Gemmatimonadaceae bacterium
CTGATGAACGCGCTGCTGATGTCGATGCCGGGCACGCCAATCCTCTACTACGGCGACGAGATCGGGATGGGCGACAACGTCTACCTCGGCGATCGTAACGGCGTCCGCACCCCGATGCAGTGGAGCGACGGAAAAAACGGCGGCTTCTCCGACGGGGACAGTGCGGCGCTCTACAGTCCATTGATCGTCGACCCGCCGTTCGGATACCAGGGCATCAATGTCGAGTCGGAGGAGCGGACGAAGACATCGCTGCTGCGCTGGATGCGGCGACTGATCGCGGTGCGGAAGAAATACACCGCCTTCGGACGCGGCACATTCGAAGTGATCGACGCCGACAACCGACGAGTGCTGGTGTTCATGCGGCGTCATAACGGCGAGGACCTGCTCTGCGTCCACAGCCTCTCGCGCTATTCGCAGGCAGTGCAAATCAACCTCGCCGAGTTTGCCGGGCGCGTACCGATGGAGCTATGGAGCGAGCAGCCGTTCCCGACTGTCAGCAAGGCGCCATACGTGCTGACGCTCGGCCCGCACGCCTTCTTCTGGTTCCGGCTCGGCAGCAAGGCAGAGACCGATCGCGCCAGCGCTCTCGCGGGCAGCCTTCGCGCGCCGTGAGCGACGCGTCGCTCCCGACGATTCGTGTCGCGGGCGCACTGACCGACGCGCTCACCGCCGCTGCGCTGTCGCAGCTCGACACCGCACAGCTCGCGGCGTTCCTCCTGCAGCGGCGCTGGTTCGGGGGGAAGGGACGCGCGCCGGTGGGCGTTCGCATCGGCGACGTGGTCGAGATTCGCCACGGCGATCTGAGCGCCGCGATAGTGCGGCTCGACGTCGACACGGGCGCTGGAAAAGTGGTGCACTACCAGCTGCCGCTCGCCGTCAGGCAGGCTGGCGGGAGCGATCCGTCGGCGGTGCTCGCCCGGGTCGAGGCTGGCGCCGGCCGCGGACTGCTCTTCGATGCGGTCGAGGACGAATCGTTCCGTGCAGCGTTAGGCGGTGCGTTCGCGTCAGGCGCGACATTCGGCAGAGTGAGCGCGTCGGGTGGAGCAAAGACCGCCCGCTGGGTCGTCGAGCCAATCGCGACTGACGATTCGTCGCCCATGAAGCTCGGCGGTCTCCCCTCGCGCACCGTACGCGCCGAGCAGAGCAACACGTCGATCATCTTCGGGAACGACGCGATCCTGAAGTTGTTCCGGCGGCTCGAGCCCGGGTTGAACCCGGATGTCGAGATCGGGCGTTTCCTCACGACCAGGACAAGTTTCACGAACACGCCGGCGCTGCTCGGCACCATTCGCTACGAGGGAAGCGACGGCACGGGCTGCATCGCGGGAATGCTCCAGCACTTTCTCTCCGGCTCGACCGACGCCTGGCAACACACACTCGAGCGGAGCCGGTTGTACTTCAACCGTCACACGCAGGACGACGCAACGCACCCGTTCAGCGCCGAGGCCGAGCGGCTCGGCCAGGTCACTCGCAAGCTGCATGACGCGCTCGCCTCGTCGAGCGAGGATGCGGCGTTCATTCCGCGCCGAGCGCTGCGCGTTGATGTCGAACGATGGGCGGCGAACGCGCGGCAACGCATCGAGGAGGCGACCGCGCTGCTCGCCGAGCGCGTCGCGACGGGCGGCGTCGTCAACGAACACGGTGCACGCGCTGTCATCGAGGACCGCGACAGCTACCTCCAGCGGATCGACGAGCTCACTGCAATGATCGGCGACGATGGCGGGCAGATGATCCGCCACCACGGGGACTATCATCTTGGCCAAGTGCTGCGCACCGACGACGGCGACTACCAGATCATCGATTTCGAGGGCGAGCCAGCGCGTCCACTCGCCGAGCGTCGCGAGCGAAACAGCGCGCTGCGCGACGTTGCGGGCATGCTCCGTTCCTTCGCCTACGCCGGAGCGACGTTAGCCGCCGAGCAGGCGGAAAAAAACAACGCTGCGGACATGGAACAGCGCGCCGCAGTGTGGGAGCGCGGCTCGCGTACGGCATTCCTTCGCGGTTACGTCGGCGACGCGAGCGCGCCGTTCCTGCCATCGGCAACGCGGGCGGTCGATGCCGTGCGCGAGCTGTTCGAGACGGAGAAGGTGTTCTACGAGCTGTCGTACGAGTTGAACAACCGCCCGGCGTGGGTCTGGATCCCGATCGCCGGCGCGACCACGCTGCGCGCGACGCCGGCCGGAACGCCGTGAACATGCGCGTCTGGCCGGGCCAGCCGTACCCACTCGGCGCTACGTGGGACGGTGAAGGCGTCAACTTCGCCATCTTCTCGGAGAACGCGACCGCGATCGAGCTCTGTCTCTTTCACCGCACTGACGACGCCGACCAGTACGCGACGATCCGCATTCGCGAGCGCACCGACCAGATCTGGCACTGCTACCTGCCTGACGTTCGCCCGGCGCAGCTGTACGGGTATCGCGTGCATGGGCCCTGGAAGCCGGAGGAGGGCCATCGATTCAATCCGGGTAAGCTGCTGATCGATCCGTACGCGAAGGCGATCAGCGGGACGATCAACTGGAGCAACGCGCTCTACTCGTACAAGACGGGTGGTCCGAAGGGAGACTTTGGGCCCGACTTCTCGAACAGCGCGGCCAGCGTACCGAAGAGCGTGGTGATCGACTCAGCGTTCACGTGGGGGAACGACCGGCAGCCGCGCACGCCGTGGAACCGGACGGTGATCTACGAATGTCACGTCAAGGGGATGACGATGCTTCATCCCGAAGTGCCTGACGATCTGCGCGGGACCTATCTCGGGCTGGCCACCGATCCGATCATCGATCACCTCCTCTCGCTCGGTGTCACCGCCGTCGAGCTGCTGCCGGTGCATCACTTCGTGACTGACCGTCACCTCGCCGACCAGGGGCTGACGAACTACTGGGGCTACAACTCGATTGCCTTCTTCGCGCCTGACGTTCGCTATGCACGTGCCGGATTGCTCCAGCAGGTCTACGAATTCAAGTCGATGGTGAAGAAGCTGCATAGCGCAGGAATGGAGGTGATCCTCGATGTCGTCTACAATCATACGGGCGAGGGAAATCATCTCGGGCCGACGCTCTCGCTGCGCGGGATCGACAACAAGGCCTACTACCGTTTGCAACCAGACGACCAGCGCTACTACACCGACTTCACGGGCACCGGC